>DATKOU010000001.1:0-2137 GCA_035524455.1 Thermodesulfovibrionales bacterium
TGAACTACTGGATAGGGTACTTTGTCGGCCCGAAGGTGTTCAGCAAGGAGAGGTCAAGATTCTTCAACAGGGATTACCTGGACCGTACCCACAAGTTTTACGAACGGTACGGGGGAAAGACGATTATCATTGCGCGGTTCATACCCATTATCAGGACCTTTGCGCCCTTTGTTGCAGGGATCGGACGTATGACCTACCTGCGCTTCATTCTCTACAACATCGTGGGAGGAATTTCATGGATCGGGACATTTCTGTGTGGAGGGTATTTTTTCGGTGGCCTTCCCTTTATCAAGCAGAATTTCTCCCTCGTCATCCTTGCAATAATCATTATTTCAATGCTTCCCGGTCTTATGGAATTTCTGCGCCACAAATTCTCGTCGCGATAACTTTCTCCCCTTTTTCCCCCACACATCAGGAGGAGAACGCGAGGGACAACGCATTTGACTTTTTGTGCCTACTTCTTTTAATCTGAACTAAAATGAATTATTAAGGGGTGTTCATGCAAGAATCAGCTATCCAACTCATCCTGCACGCAGGGTATGTGGTAAAAGTAGTATTACTCATCCTCTTGTTCTTCTCGGTCTTCTCATGGGCCATCATCTTTTACAAACACCGCTATTTCTCGAAGGCGTCAAAGGAATCTGAATCTTTCCTGAGGACCTTCAGGGCCGGCCGTGACATGAAAGGCCTCTATAATACAGCCAGGGGCTTGCAGCTCAGCCCCAGTGCCAATGTCTTTAAATCGGTCTATGCTGACGAGAGCCGCGCAAACAAGGAGGAGATAAAGAGACTTCTCAGAAGATACGAGGCCCTTGAGGTTGCGAAGCTGCAGTCATACCTGAACTTCCTTGCCACTACGGGCTCCACAACGCCGTTTATAGGGCTTTTTGGAACTGTCTGGGGAATCATGGATGCGTTCAGGGGAATCGGCACTGCCGGTTCCGCATCCCTTGCAGTGGTAGCACCCGGTATCGCAGAGGCCTTGATCACCACGGCAGCAGGACTGGCTGCAGCAATCCCCGGGGTGGTTGCCTACAACTATTACCTCAGCCGTGCGAAGATCCTTATCATAGAAATGGACGACTTCTCCGAGGAACTCTTTGACTTCTTTACAAAGGCCGCCCAATGAGGGTGGAAAGAGACAGGGAGGTGATGTCAGAGATCAACGTCACCCCTTTTGTGGACGTGATGCTCGTGCTCCTCATCATCTTTATGGTCACCGCGCCACTCCTCCAGCAGGGCATTGATGTCAATCTTCCGAAAGCCAAGGGAAAGGATATGCCCCCTGAAGAGCGAATCGCCCTCGTAATAAAAAGGGACCAGAAGATATACATGAATGACACTCCTGTGACAGTTGGTGAGATGAGGAGGAAACTGGAGTCTATCAGTAAAATGAATCCCAACGTGTTCTTAAAGGCGGACAAGGACGTCCCCTACGGACTGGTGGCTGAGGTCATGGGGGAAATAAAGGAGGCAGGAATAGAAAAACTCGGAATGGTGACCGAACCAGCGATCCGCATGCAATGACCGGGCCCTCTTTGCAACGATTCACCCTTCTTTCCCTCGTCTTTCACCTCACTTTTTTCCTGACGGCATTTTTGACAGTGAGACAATCAGTACACCGCATCATGCCTTCTCCCTATGTGGTGAACCTTGTGGGGTCAGAAATCAGGGCAGAAGGGAATAGCACTCAAGCGATGAATAAAGTGCCGGAACCCCCGGTCCCAGAATCGCCACCCAAAAAGGAGAACCCCGCCACTTCGCCCATAAGGGAGCAGAAAAAACCGGCAAAGAATGAAGAACAGCAGGTCCAGGAGCAGATTGACGCGTTAAGAGCAAAAAGAGATGTGCAGAAGCGCGCAAACTTGAGGAGGGACATTATTTCTCTCAAGGGAACCGGCGCCGAGGGGAAAGCTGTGAGGAAGGCAGGTACTTTGAAGGGCACGACAGGAAAAGGAGAAGCCTCGGTGGAGGCCGACTACTATACAAAGATCACAAAGGAAATCTGGCAGCAATGGATATTCCCTGAGACCGGAGATAAGCATCTCGAAGCTATCATATCCATTAGGATAATGAGGGATGGTGCTGTTCAGATCAGCAGGGTAGAAAAATCTTCGGGGAATTCCTTGTTCGACAA
>DATKOU010000002.1:0-4077 GCA_035524455.1 Thermodesulfovibrionales bacterium
GCCCTCAACTTTTCCGCAGCTTTTAACGAGAGTTCTCTGTCCCTTGCTGTGGTCAGGCGGGATTCCTCTGCAGCCTGCGGCTCTTGTATGTCAGCAGGCTTCATTAATTCAAGAGACAGCTTCTGAGTCTCCTCGGGCAAAGACTGTGGCATTTGCTTTCCGGGTTCAGCTGTTCCTTGCCTAACGGGAGAAGAAGGGGGAAGAGGCTCTTTTTCTGTGCTGTCGAGGAGGAGATACCCAGTGACTGCGAGCAGGACACACAACAGAAAGTAGATAATTACTCTTCCCATTTATCGGAATGTCTGATGTATCTGATTCGCTTTATGCCGGTGACCCATGAGAGGAGCATACTCACGATGCTTACGATTATCGCTCCCCAAAATGCAGACCAGAAGCCTCTTATCTGAAACCCGAGGTGGAGGGAGTCTGAAAGGGAAGCGGTCAGTCCGAGCATGAGGGTGTTGATGATGAGCGTAAAGAGCCCAAGGGTCAGGATGATAAAGGGAATGGAGAAGAGCTGTACGAGCGGTTTTATGAAGGAATTTACAAGGCCGAAGACCCCTCCCACGATAATCATCTTCCACCATTCTCCGGAAAAGGTGATCCCGTCCACGAGTTTGACCGCGATCACAATGGAGAGGGCATTGATCATTACCCTCAGGATGAGATAGGACATATAACTCCAATCACGTATTTCATAGTTCATACTAGCAATCAGGCCAATTTATGTCAACGACTGCCTCCTCATTCAGTGTGCGCAAAGACTTTGTCTTAAGGGAAGACTTTCTTCACAATGAGTATATCTTATGGTACCCTGAAAGGAAGGGTGGGACTATGTACATGAAAAGTGTGATGCTGCGCATTATGATCACTTTCACCGCTTCTGCACTTCTCCTGTGCATCGGTTCCTGTGCCTCGGCGCCCTATTTGATCACTGTACCAACCGACCCCCGCGAGATCGAAGGGACCTATACGCTCATCCTCTACGGTGGGAGATACAGCAGTGATATTGAGAACGTAGCGATACTGGATAAAGAGGGGGACCAGTTTACCTTCATGGTGTATGCCCCTGAATTTGATTACAAAGTGAAGAAGCACATCTCCGCCAAAGAGGCGCTCGCAGAGGCCGAGGCATTTGTTCGTTTCCACTACGCATTCTGGAAGGCCCAATTGAAGGGGATTGTGGACCCGACCGGTATTCCGATTGGATATGAGATTAGACCTCTCTATTACCCCATGGATTTTGGCTATCCTGATGTACTAGACATTGACTACATTCTTAAGAAAGACAACAACGTCACGGTGATGATATCACTGAAGCGGGAGCTGAGGAGACGTTTCCTTGATGATGAGAGCCCCTTCATTTTCAGACCGTGAAGATGAAGAGAAGGCAAGTACAGGCACAAAAAGTCAGGACTTTGCCGATGCACGGCTGATCCTGATCATACTGTTTTCTTCCCGCACTCTGCCGCCTTTCGGACCTTCCGGAACAACCTGCTGAGGGCGGGGAGCTGGTAGCTTGCATTCAGGCCGCTGGGGTTTGGCAGGACCCAGAGCTGCGAAGGGCCGATGCGCTCCTCCTGGGGGCCAAAGCAGGCTTTCGGCTGTCCGAAGGCGATGCGGAAGGCCTCGAGGCCGAGCACTGCGACTACGCGGGGACGGTAGCGCCGGACCTTCGCCTTCAGTGCGCGGCCTCCCTTTTCCAACACCGCCCGGCTAAGCTCCGACGCTGCAGCCGTCGATTGGTTCACGATGTTCGTGATGCCATACCCGTGCTTCAGCAGTTCCCGTTCCTCGAACGGTGAGAGCTGCCGATCCGTGAACCCAGCCTTATGCAGAACGGGCCAGAACCGGTTTCCCGGCCTTGCGAAATGGTGGCTCACAGCGCCGGAATAGAGACCTGGGTTGATCCCCACGAAAAGTACCTTTAAGCGTGGCGCGATCACGTCAGGGACGCGTTTTCCGTACGCAGCAAGGAGCTGGGCGTTTGTCGGTTTCCAGATTCTGACTGATGACATTCCTGTTGGTCGGTTCTTTTTGATTTGTTGCTTTTTGCTTTTGCATTCACCCTCATAACGAGGGCTTTCAGCCACCAGCGCAACTTCTCCGCTGGAAAATCAAACCAGCGTTATTCCTGGTCGGTACGAGTGATTTGTTAGGCAACTTTCATTTCCTGCCGGTAATGGGATAACCCCCAGAAAACATGGTTAGATCCTTTCTTACTGTCGGATCCTTAAGGAAGGCTATTAGTTCGTCCAGAGCTTGTCGAAGTATTTCAGGTTGTTCTCTTTCCGTTAGGTTAGCCCCCCCGATATAATGTTTTAGACTATTAACCTCATGACGTACCTTCCCGAAATTTGAGTCCTCAAATTTCTTTTCCGAAAATAATGAGCTAAATTCTTTTCTTATTTCCGCATACAGATAAGGTTCATCTATTTTGTTTTTGTCACACGCGGTACATTCAAGATTCAAATTGCATTTGCCATCAAGGTAAGCTTTAAAAAAGCGTTCATAAGCCGCATCCAATCGCATTAGTGCAGCATTGTAAAAAAAACCTCTTAGCCAATTCTCTGCAGGCGGCGTGTTTTTTGAAATGGAAGTGAGGACGTTATCCGTCTCCTGAACATATTCGTCATCAGAAAGCGTTGTAAATGGGCAGGAATTAGCTATTTTGGTATACTGGTTAAGGGCATAAACGACGCCAACAAGGAATCTCCAGCAGTGAAGTAGCGCCGGGAAATCTGCAAGATTGTTCTTAATATTTTGCGTTAAACCTATTACATCATGGTTCTTATTATTCACTTATATATGCCGCTTAACGACGAGTTCACACGCCGCGAAGCGGTCGGCGTGGAACCCTTTCTGAGCTTCAAAAGTTCCTTTTGAAGCTGAGTGTCACGAAGCCCTGTCACACATTCCCGCGCAGCCTCTCCGCGTGGAGCACCCTCTTCACCGCAAGACGATATGCCGCCCTTCTCAACCGGCAGCTCTCCTCGCGGCACATTCCATGCACGTCGTTGAATGCAGTGATCATGGTGTTTTTCAGCTTCTGCAAAACCCTCTCTTCTTCCCAATAATCGCTGTTCAGGTTCTGGCTCCATTCAAAGTAACTCACCACGACACCGCCCGCATTGGCGAGGATATCCGGCACCACCATAATCTGTTTTTCCTCAAACACATCATCCGCGTCCGTGGTGGAGGGGGCATTGGCAAGCTCCAGAATAATCTTTGCCCGCACGTGAGGCGCATTGTCCCTATGCAGTTGGTCTGACAATGCAGCAGGGATCAAAATGTCACAAGAGGAAGTGAGCAACTCTGCATTGGTAATATTGGCACTGCCCTTGAAATTCTCCACGCCTCCGGTACCCTCTTTATGTCTTATCACCTCATGGACGTCAAGCCCCTTCTC
The DNA here is from genome assembly GCA_035524455.1 of Thermodesulfovibrionales bacterium. GTDB lineage: Bacteria > Nitrospirota > Thermodesulfovibrionia > Thermodesulfovibrionales > UBA9159 > DASPUA01. The sequence continues at coordinate 3,410 of DATKOU010000002.1, forward strand.
ATTGATGATGCCTCCCTTTGAATCACTCACTGCGATGACCCTGTATCCCTGTTCATAAAGGATGCGGGCAGCGTTCTCGCCCACATGCCCGAATCCCTGGACAACTACCCTTGTATTGGAGTGCACCATTGCCCTCTTTTTCATGGCCTCTTCAAGGATGTAAATCCCTCCCAGAGAGGTGGAATAGCGTCTTGCCCTGCTTCCTGCAAGCTCAAGGGGCTTTCCTGTCACTATGGACGGGACATGCTCTCCCCTGATCCGTTCATACTCATCAAGTATCCAGACCATAATCTGCTCATCGGTATATACGTCGGGTGCGGGGATGTCCTTGAAGGGACCGATGAAATTCGCAATGGCACGGATATATCCCCGGGTTACCTGTTCGAGCTCGTCCTTGCTGAGGGACTTGGGATTCACCATCACGCCTCCCTTTGAACCTCCAAAGGGAATGTTCACCACCGCGCACTTGAGAACCATGAGAAATGCAAGGTCCCTCACGTGGTCAATGGTAAGTTCAGGATGAAACCTTATTCCTCCCTTGGTGGGACCTCTCGCGTCATTGTACTGAACCCTGTACCCCACAAACATCCTTGTTTTCCCTGAGTCCATTCTCACAGGAAAATGGACGACAAACGATCGCCTTGGCATGGACAGCAGCTCCAGTTCTT
>DATKOU010000003.1:0-3065 GCA_035524455.1 Thermodesulfovibrionales bacterium
ACTTACAGTCTTCCTTCCTGCTTAAGCCCGGCGATGATGGACTGGATGGCGGGCAACGCCTCAAGGGCAGCCTTCTCTCCTTCAAGGACCGCCTCATGCCTTTTTGAAAAATCCCCTGCTGCGATAGAACCGACCTTCGGCCTTATCACCACATCTGCCCTCACAATCTGCTGTGCGGCGAGTTTGGCATACATAATACCTATGGATTGGAGTATCGTATCGATGGTACCTTCAGGCTGTATGTTCTCAAACGCGGAAGTGACGTCCACCGCGATCACCACATCTGCCCCGAGCCTCTTCGCAGCATCCACTGCAACAGGACTCACCACTCCCCCATCAACATATATCCTGTTCTCGATCTTCACTGGCCTGAATATCCCTGGGATTGCGCAGCTCGCCCTCACCGCCTTCCCTGTGTTGCCTTTTCCAAAGACCATTTCCTGACCATTCTGTATGTCCGCCGCAATAGCATAAAAGGGAATACGCATTTTCTCTATGGGCGTGTTATTCACAGTCTTATTGATGAACTCCTCAAGCTTTTCCCCCTTAACGAATCCGTTGTCAGGAACGACGAGATCAATAATATCTCCTTTTTCCATGGAAAACGACATCTTCTGGAGCTGAAAGGAGTTGTATCCATAGGCGTACATGCTTCCCACAAAACTCCCGGCGCTGGTTCCGATGATCATGTGCACAGGTATCTTGTTGGCCTCCAGTACCTTGAGCACACCGATGTGGGCAAATCCTCTTGATGCGCCTGCCCCGAGCACCAGTGCCACCTTCGCCTGTTTCGGCGGAGGTTTTATCTCACGGTGAGCGCATGAAACTATGGCGAACAGTGTAATGATGAAAATGCCGAGAACCCTGCATGGCATACTCCCATAGAATAGCACAAACGTCTCCCCGGAATGCTTCTCAAGAAGGGTCTCAACCTCCCGCACGTCGCGTAAGGGATGGGGGCCGAAAGAAATACCCTATATGCTCGCCACCCTGTTACGTCCTTTACTTTTCGCCTCATACAAGGCACGGTCGGCTGCATCCAGCAGTTTTTCCCCTGTATCGATGGAAGGATCGGGTATGCCGGCAACCCCGATACTCGCGCTTATATGCTCATTGGGAATACCAGAGAATATGTGGTCAGAAATTGCACTCAAAAACCTCGATGCAAGGACCATGGCATCCTGCTTTGTCGTTTGGGGAAGTAATACAATAAACTCCTCTCCTCCCCATCGCGCCGCAGTATCAAGCTCCCTTATGTTGCTCTTAAGGATTTGTGCTGCCTCTTTGAGGACCATGTCTCCTGCTTGATGGCCATAGACGTCATTCACTCTCTTAAAATGGTCGATATCAAGCATGAGACATGAGAGTGAAGATTGGTACCGTACTGCCCTCTTGAATTCATTTTCGAGGGTATCCTCGCAATGCCGCCTGTTGGAAAGCCCTGTTAACGGGTCCGTAATCGCAAGTGTTTCCACCTTTCCGAGCATTTCCTCCAGCTGGCGATTCTTCTGTCTTAACTCGTCCTGCAGCGCCTTCGTCCTTAAAGACGCATATATCCTTGCATTGAGTTCCATCTCGCTGTAAGGCTTGGGGAGATAGTCGTCAGCACCTGCCTCCAAGCCCGAAACCTTGTCGCTTGTATCACTTCGTGTGGTGAGCATGATGATGGGTATACCCCTGGTATCCCCGTCAAGCTTCAGCCATCTGCATACCTCGTTACCATTGATATCGGGGAGGACGAAATCGAGGAGCACAATATCCACTGCTTGGGTTTTGACCTTCTTGATTGCAGACTTACCGTCTTCGGCCCAGTCAACCTCATACCCGTTTCTCTCCAGAAAATCTTTTGTAACCTCTGCCTGGGTCCTGCTGTCTTCCACAAGAAGAATTCTTGCCTTCACCATTTTCTATTTATTCCCTTTCAGAACATTCAATCTCTCTTCCGCTTTTTTTGCATATTCGCTTTTCGGGTACTTCTTCACTATCTCTTCATACAATTCCGTTGCGTGCTGTGGGTTGTTTTGCAACTCTTCAAATTTTGCGGTCTCGAAGAGTTCCTTGCCGCCACTCCCCGAACACCCGGAAATCGTAAAGACAACGGCCAGTGTGAGCATGATAAGCACCTGTCTCACGAATCCTCCTCGTTCCAACTTTTTTCTGTGTTCTCTCATAAAACCCTTCTGCCCACGCCTCTGCAGCACCTTCCTTTGCCCTCTATTCAAAGCATTCCATGGTCCTGAGTTTATTCACCTCGAAATGCCTCTTCTCACACCATATCTTACCCAGCAACGGCGCCTCACCGGAAGGCTTCAACATCTTGGCCCACTTGCACTCCTGACATCTCCTGCCCCTCTCCACCACCAAAGGGACAAAGCAGGACATATTTCTGTTCTGACCCATGGGGACCTTTCTTTTGCTGCACCAGACAGTGCCCGCAGGAGGCCTGCGCAGGTCCGGGGACATCTCAAGGCCGTATTTGCAGCACTTACAGATTACCGTCATGGTAATTTTGTCGATGAATCAAGAAAGGCACTCCTTTCCTTGCATGAGATATTTTCACACTCCCCTGCGCTCTGCGGGAGAGAGCAGACCTTGGAGGCCGCGTATGCCGAGAAGGGATTCCAGAAGAATATCTGATGGTTACCATTTTCCACATGAGTCAAAAGTCGTCTTAGTCTATACCACAAAATACACCTTTGTAAATAATCCATACGCGCATAAAAAGCCTGCATTCGCTGTTTCGTACCACCCTACAGCTATCATGTCCCTCAAAGTTGATAAAAAGGACGAGCGGAGCATATTATAGAACGCATATCTTATTTGCAGGGTTCAGTATCCCGATCCGGAGGAAAAAATGAATTTTTCAGAGGAAGAGCTGAAACGATATCACCGCCAGATGCTTATGGATGGCTGGGGTGAGGAAACACAAAAGAAACTCAAGAACTCCACGGTATTTGTGGCGGGCGCAGGGGGGCTCGGCTCGCCGGTGTCCATATACCTCGCGGTCGCCGGAATAGGGCATATAAGGATCTGTGACTTTGATTCCCCTGACTGGTCAAACCTTA
>DATKOU010000004.1:0-3055 GCA_035524455.1 Thermodesulfovibrionales bacterium
TTCCCTCATCAACACCATTCATCCCGAAAAAGACCACTACGAAGACGGAATCAGCAACACCCTCCCCTAACTAGTACGTATATCTGTTCGCTCAAGTCCTAACCCGGATTATTCATAAGAGTGAAACTTAAGAGGCTTCGCCGGGTCTGAGGCAAAATACTTGGAGTTATTGGTGCGGCCGGATATGAGGCCGCGTAAATTCAACAATTCACGGACCGCAATTAGGTGAACTTGATGGATAGAGAGACACGGAGGGCTATTGTATCTTGCCTTGGGGCGGGCGAGCCTCTGACCATGAAGAAACTTATGAATTAAGTGGCCTACGTTCGGCATTTGCTTTCCCATTGCCACGATTTTCCCTGTTTCATCTATGGTATAGTAGAAAGAAAACGCATCCAGGGAAGGAATGATGTCAGAAAAAGAGCGCCCTTTACCCAAACCACCCACCACACCATTTGGAAGAAAAAGAGCTTTTGAAGAAAGGGATGAGAACGTTCCCCTCATGGCCGACCGAATGGTAGCGGCCATGGCTGAAGGAAGGCTGGATGAATTCATGAAACAGGAGCTGCCTGATAGCGAACAAGCCAGGACCCTTGCCATGATGATGATGGGGATGAGCGGAATGATGCCTCCCCAAGGACTCCCTTCCGTGCAGAAGAATGAGCCCCAGGGAGAGTCCGGGAACCCTCCATCAGAGCCTCCTGATGAGGTGGTAAAGGCAGCAAAAGAAGGGGACGTGAAAGGGCTCATGGAGATCCTCCAGCGGGAGCATAAGCAGAGGTCAGCCGATACCGTCACAGAGGAAGATATTGCCCCGGAAAATGCAGACGAGACCTCTCCTTCCGTCGGTAAGGCGGAGAAAGAGACCCTGGACCAGCTCATGGACATTGCGTCCAGAAACAACCTCTCCATGGACTGGGTAGTCCTGAGGGCACTCAGACTCTATGTGGAGGAATACCACAAGACAGGCCGGCTCTAAGAATTTCCCTACGTCAACAAGCCCGTTCTGAGCAGTTCACCATGCTATACGTAACATAACCTGCTTTTTCTTTTATTTTCAGCCGGTTAAATCTGCGTATTCATTACCCCTTATTGGCTGGGTCCTCTGCAATACAACCATTATGGCCTTAAAGTAATCTCTCTGTACCTTGAGATTGGAGACTCTGCAATAGCACTGGGTTGTAGTAATGCGGCTGTGGCCCAACAGATCCTGTATGGTAACAAGATCAGCATCTGCATTGAGCAGTTGGGTTGCCATAGTGTGCCTCAGGTGATGACAGGATGCCTGTATCCCGGCTCTTCGCGCATAATGTTCAATCCTCTTTTGAATGCCGCGTACTGATATTGGCTTTCCCTTGAGTGGTCCCTTCTGTACCAAGAACACCTTTTTCTCCTTGGACCATTTCCGTTTCTCCGCATACGACGCCAAGGCACTCAGAGCATCCTCGCTGAGATAGACAACCCTGTCCTTACTGCCTTTTCCATTGAAGACATAAAGCTGTCTGCTGCGATACTCTATCGCATCTGCTGTCAGCCGTGCAACCTCTTCAACACGCAGACCGCACCTGAGCATAAGCATGAACATGGCCCGATCCCGCGTATCGCTGATCTCGCCAAAGAGTGCCGCCACTTGCTCGTCTCTGAGATGTTTGGGCAGCGGTCTGGGAAGACGCAGCCTATAATGCTTTTTCACCGGATTGGTGAGCGCCATTCTCTCGTCTTCGATCAGATACTTATAGATGGCATGGATGCAGCTGAAGTGGCAGTTAATCGTCTTAGGTTTCTTCCTTTCCCTCAATAGGTAGTCCATATACGCATCGCTTTCTTTGGAGGTTGCCTGCTCTAAAGGAACCTGCAGCCAGGCATGGAACCGATCAAGGATATTCATGTAGTTTCTTACAGTGTGGACCGAGCAGTTTCTTCGTTTGAGAGATCGTCGATATCCGTCAATCAGATCAGTAGGTCCCATGAATGCCTCCCTGCTCGATGATTTCCATGGCACGGAAGTACTCCTCTTGGCGGCTCTTATCGGTCAGGCGAGCATATCGCCGGGTCATCTCTATATCGCGATGGCCCAACAGCAACTGTAGGCACTCCAAACGCATCCCGGCATTGAGCAGTTCACTTGCAAAGGTATGCCGAAGACTGTGGATCGTATAGTCCTTCTGCTGAAGCCCTGCTTCCCTAAGGTACTTCACAAAGATATTGCGGGCCGAGGTGTAGCACAAATTGCCCTTTAACCCGGGGAAAAGATATGCCTTTCCCTTTTCTTTCTTCTTAAGCCAGAGCCCAAGGGCCATCACTGCATCATCACTCAGATAAACCACCCGACCAAGACAGTTCTTTTCACCCTCATAGATATGGATCTTCCTCTCCCGTACATCTAGGTCCCTGATATTCAAGCGAAGCACTTCCCCAATTCTCATGCCTGTCCTTAAGAGTACGAGTATCAGGGCACGGTCACGAACCTCTTTAATGACACTAAGAATCTTTCTGATATCCCCTGGTGCAATGGCCCTGGGCAGAAAATCCGGCACTTTGAGTGTTATCTTGCGCTTGAGTATACGTCCGTCAATGATATCCTGTTCGATTAGAAAGCGAAGGAAAGCAAAAAGGCAATGAAGCCTCGTCCTGACCGTTGTGACTTTGAGCTCCCGATCTTGCTCATGTTCGATAAATGCCTCTAGATCGTTACTGACAATCTCCTCGATCTGACTCTTCCCTGTGCCTTCATAGAAAATTAGGAAGGAACTCAAAGCAACAAAGCTCCCCTTAAGAGTGCTCGGCTTGTGATTCATTCTCCACTTGTGGAGCATGTAACGCTCGAAATGCTCTCCGCCGGAAAGGTCCAACCTGGAGATCTTCCGAAGAATACGGTCAATTGGGGTCTCTACTACATTCTGATAATTTGCTGCTTCACTGTCACTGACGATTGCTCTGAGAATTGCACCTGCTCTGGTCATAAATCCTCCTTTTTCTCCTTGAAAAAGCAGGCCTTATGATGACCTTCAGCGGTCTCACGATTCAACCCATTTTGTTACGTATAGCACCGACT
>DATKOU010000005.1:0-7384 GCA_035524455.1 Thermodesulfovibrionales bacterium
AAAGAAAAAAAAACCCTCGACCCCTTTGTGCACTATGCCGTTGCTGCTGCTGCTATGGCTGCTGAAGACGCAGGGATACCCACCTATGCCCCGCTTACCGAGGGGGGAGTAAGGGGAGAAAATCACTCGTTCCTCAATTCAGCAGGGGTAATTATCGGCTCCAGTAGGGGCGGTATAAGCACAATAGAAAAGGCATTAATCAGCCAGCACTCCCTATCACGCTCAAATACAAGAAGATACCGTCTTTCTCCCTATCTTATGCCTTCCACTACCATAGGCATGGCTGCATCTTATGTGGCTCAGAAGCTTGGGATCATAGGGTATTGTCTCGGGATATCCAATGCCTGCTCATCCGGGACAAACGCCATTGGAGAGGCATTTAGGCTCATTAAATCCGGTTATGCTCATTTAGTGCTCGCAGGCGGCTCGGAAGCGCCCCTATGCAGGCTCTGTGTTGAAGGGTATGGGATTGCCGGTGCTTTGTCGAAACAGAAAAGGCACTCTGGAGTTGGACCATCAACTCCTAGGCCTTTTGACAAAGCCAGGGACGGATTTGTATTGGCCGAGGGCTCTTGTATACTTGTACTTGAGGATTATGAGAGCGCGCTAGAACGGGGTGCACCCCTTTATGGCGAGATTATCGGATATGGAAACACCACTGATGCATTTCACATTACACGACCCAGTCCCAAGGGCGAAGCAAAGGCAATGATTAAGGCGATAGAAGAAGCCGGCTTGCGTATGGATGACGTGGATTATATTAACACCCACGGAACGGGGACGCAAATCGGAGACATGGCAGAGGCTCAGGCAATAAAGATGGTCTTTGGGGAGAAAACAACTCTAATTCCTGCAACGGCAATAAAGTCCTTGACCGGCCATATGCTCGCTGCGTCCGGGGCTTTTGAGATCGCATCAACGCTCATGTCTATGAGAGAAGGCATTATCCCCCCAACCATAAACCTGGATGCAAAGGACCCTGAGTGCGATATCAATGTTATCACAGAGATGACACCTGCTGACATAAGAGTCGCAATTTCAAACTCCTTCGGTTTCGGGGGGGTAACCGCGGTGATCGTATTAAGAAAGATATAAACGGGATACAATGCCCCTCTCGGCAATCCACGGAGCAGCTGAAAAACTCACGTCTCGCAAGGGGCCTTAGCTAAAGGCCTCTCCGCCCGTTAGTTCGGGTATCGAAACCTTGTTCAGGCGCTGTCTGGCAAGTCAAATAATGAGGATGAGGCGCTATATCGGCTTCTCGTAAACCCTGTACCTCTTATACAGCCGTCCTCCTATCATCTCCACAATCCTCTGGACCGGGATATTGTCCTCAAGTATCCATGAAAACTCTACTCTCCTATATCCACCGCTCTTTACCCCCTTAAACCCTTCCCTGAAAAGAAGGGCATCCACCCCCCTATTTCTGTATTCCTTCTTTATTCCCAGCAGAAGGAGCCTCAGGTCAGTGATCTTCTTTGAATAGTAAAGCGCCTTTAAAATGCTGACGGGGTTGAGCCTGCCCTTCATATGCCTGAGCACATAATTAAAATCCGGGAGAAGGCCCATGAACCCCACGGGCTCTCCATCATCCTCGGCAATAAGGGTGAGCTCGGGCACCGCAATTTGCTTCAGTCTCTCCCCAAGGTACTGCAGTTCTTCGTCAGTGAGAGGGATGAAACCCCAGTTCTTTTCCCAGGCTGAGTTATAGACCTTCTGAAACACCCGCATCTCTTCGTTAAACTTCTTCTTGTCCACCGGCCTCACCTGAATCCCCCTCTTCTCAGCAATGGCCGCAACTCTCAACACCTTTTCGGGGAGGCTCTCTTTTACCGCATAGAGAAAGGCATAGAGGTCCTTTGCTTTTTGCATGCCGTACTGCTCCATCATGTTATTGTAATAGGGCGGATTATGGGGTGTCATAAGCATGGGAACATTGTGGAATCCCTCGACGAGGAATCCGCACTCTTCGTTTGTGGAAAAATTCATGGGGCCCCTCATAATGGCCATGCCCTTTCCCCTGAGCGCGTCACTCACCGCATCGAGGAGGCAATGGGATACCTCCCGGGCATTCACAGATTCAAAAAATCCAAAAAACCCTACCCTTTCATTATGGAAGTCTATGTGCCTCCGGTTGATGATAGAGACCACTCTCCCCAAGGTCTTCCCTTTCTTTCTGGCAAGAAAATATCTTACCTCTGCATGCTGGAAGAACGGGTTTTTAATTGAGAATTGCTCCTTCATCTCGCGTTTTAGTGGCGGAGAATAAAGCGGGTCTTGAGCGTAAAGGGAATAGGGGAAATTGATGAAATCAGCGAGGTCTCTTTCTGATCGAACCTCGAGGGCCTTCAATGGGCTCAGCGTATAAGCCCCATTTGCTTTCCGACTTTTCTAAACGCATGGAGCACATTATCCAGTTGCTCTTCGGTATGGGTAGCCATATAGCTTGTCCTTATGAGCGCCTTTCCATCAGGCACTGCGGGGCTCACCGCCACGTTGGCAAATACCCCTTCTTCCTGGAGCATCATCCCCATCTTCAGTGCTGTCTTATTGTCACCCACCATAATGGGTATTATGGGTGTCTCGCTCGCACCGACTTCAAATCCCAAATCTCTGAACCCTTTGAGCATTTTCTTTGTATTCTTCCAGAGCCTTTCTAATCTTTCCGGCTCGTTTTCGATAATATCAACGGCTGCACTCACTGCAGCCACAGAAGCAGGAGGGGGGCTTGCGCTGAAGATGAGCGAACGGGCAGAGTGCTTTATGTAATGGATGACCTCCTCGGATCCTGATATGAATCCGCCTATGGAGGCGAGGGACTTGCTGTAGGTGCCCATGATCAGGTCCACCTCTTGCTCAAGGCCAAAATGCTCTGCGGTCCCCCTCCCCGTCTTTCCCAAGACTCCTATCCCGTGGGCATCGTCAACCATAATCCTTGCACCATAAGTTTTCGCAAGTTCTACCACCCTGGGCAAATCCACGATATCCCCTTCCATGCTGAACACGCCGTCGACGACGATAAGTTTTCCCCTCCCATTGTTCTGATCGAGAATCCTCTCTAAGTTGTCCATATCATTATGCTTGAATTTCTTGACCTCCCCGTAAGAGAGCCTGCATCCATCGATAATGCTCGCGTGGTCCATCTTGTCGATAATTACTATGTCGTCTTTTCCCACAAGGGCCGAGATCACCCCCAAGTTCACCTGAAACCCTGTGGAAAAGACAACGGCTACCTCTTTTCTTATAAACCTCGCCAGTTTTTTCTCCAACTCCACATGGATATTGAGCGTGCCATTAAGGAACCTCGATCCGGCACATCCCGATCCGTATTTCCGTATGGCATCAATAGCCGCTTCTTTGACCTTCGGGTGGTTTGTAAGACCGAGGTAATTGTTGGAACCCACCATAATCAAGCGTTTGCCGTGCATCATCACCTCAGGGTCCTGTGCGCTCTCGATCACCCTGAAATAAGAATAAAGCCCTGCTGACATTAGCTCCTTTGCCTTGGTGAATTTGCCGCACTTCTCAAAAATGTCTATGGTCTTCTTTACAGCCATTGATGGATCCTGTACCAATCTGCTGTCCATTTTATCCCTTCCTTTATCGTAACTTTTGGGGTAAAGCGAAAATCCTTCTCCGCCTTTGATGAGTTACAAACCCAATGGAAGCAGTTAAGCTCCTTAAGCTTATCTCTGTTTATTATGGATGATTCTTTCCCCAGCTTCTCGCTGATACTCACAAGCACTGACATAAGAGGTTTCGGTATCCGCAGCTTCACTATCTTTGCCTCCAGAACATTTGATATCTCATTTACAATATCCTCATTGGAATAGACCTTTCCATCGGACAGAAAGTATATACCGCCTTCGGTTTCCTTTCCCTCGGCGGCCATAATCAATCCCCTTACGAGATCATCTACATACAGGAGTGAATAATAACATTTTCCCCAATAGGGATAAAAGCCTTTTTTTAGCATCTTAAATAAGACGTAAAAATCCTTATCCCTTGGTCCGTATACCGCAGGCGGCCGTATGATTGTTGCGGGTATACTACCCCTGTACTTGGCCACCATCCCCTCCCCCTCCAGTTTACTTCTTCCATAACTGGAAACAGGCCTGGGCTCCGAAGTCTCATTCACCGGCGTACCATTCTTGCTAGGGCCTGTGGCAGAAAGACTACTGAGATAGATAAAGCGCTTGAGCCCCGGAACTCTCCCGGATACCGCTTTCAGGAGATTCTCTGTGCCTTTCACATTGACACAGAAGAAGTCTTCATCCTTCTTGGCTTTTGTGAGGCCTGCCAGATGAAAGATATACTGAGTGTCAGAAGGAATATCCTTAAGAGACCCCTCGTCCTCACAATCCCCATAAAGAACCGTCACATCAAGGCCTTCTATCCACTTAAGGCTAGAGGTCTGTCTCGCAAGACAGGTAACCCCATATCCCTTCTTGATAAGTTCGTCAACAAGGTGGCTTCCAATAAAGCCTGTTGCACCTGTCACAAGGGCCTTCATAGGACGTCGTTATTTTGAACAATCATTACCTTAAGAGTCAAGCGCTAAAAACTCATAGCCTCAAGCCTGGCGATTCTCTCCTCTATGGGTGGATGAGTACTAAAAAGCTTAAGTAATCCACCCCCTGAAAGGGGATTCACAATGAACATATGGGAGGTGGCTGGATTTGCGTCCATGGGTATCCTTTGGGATGCAGCGTTTAGCTTGCGGAGCGCATTCGAAAGGTATCGGGCATTACCTGCCAGCCTTGCCCCGCCTTCATCAGCGAGGTATTCCCTCGATCTTGATATGGCCATCTGGACAATAAGGGCCGCAATGGGCCCCACAATCATCATTACGAGGGCTGCAATTGGGTTCCCTCCCTCATCATCATCCCCCCTGTGGCCAAAAATGGCAGCCCATTGGGCCATCTGGGCAAGATAACTGATGGCTCCCGCGATTGTCGCAGCTATGGTACTTACGAGGATATCTCTGTGGGTGACATGGGAAAGCTCATGGCCTATCACCCCTGAAAGTTCGTCAGCGCTGAGGATCCTCATTATTCCAGTGGTTACCGCCACTGCAGCGTGCTTTGGGTTTCTTCCGGTGGCAAACGCATTGGGCTGATCTTCCTGAATCATGTAAATCTTGGGCATAGGTATCTGGGCTTTTTGGCTAAGCCTCCGGACAATGCCGTAAAGCTCAGGGGCTGCGGCCTCCGCTACCTCCTGTGCACGGTACATCCTGAGCACAATCTTATCGCTAAACCAGTAGGCAAAAAAATTCATGCCCAAAGCAAAAATAAGCGCCATGGTCATGCCCTGCTTCCCGCCAAAGGCAGCACCTGCCCATATAAGGATGAGGGTTAACACTACTAACAGCATCATTGTTTTTATCTGATTCATGGAAATACCTCCTCTGTCGCATTAACTCTATAATAATAACGAAAAAACAGGACAAATTCAACCTTAGTGGAGGTTTGACTTATCCTGCTCCCATAGGTTAATTTTCTATATGGATTCAGGTTTAAAGATTATCCCTTTGGCAGCACTTTTTTCTCTGACCATAGCCATTAACTTCCCATTTGGCTATTTTCGGAGGAGGACAAAACGCTATTCATTCAAATGGTTTCTCTATATCCACATCCCTATCCCTCTTATCTTCCTCATGAGGACGCTTTCACACCTTGATTTCAGATACATTCCCCTGTTCGTCCTTGCCGCAGTTATCGGTCAACTCTGGGGCGGAAGGGCAGAGTTCTAGCCGGTGCTCGCAGGAATCCTTGTCTCACCAGGAAGAATAGAAATACGGGAAACGGAGACCCCGAAACCTTCAAGGAGTGAAGTGCTCGTTAAAATTCAATCAGCCCTCACCTGCGGTACTGATCTCAAGGCGTTCCTGAGAGGACATCCCATGATACCCATGCCAGGGGTATTCGGGCATGAGTTTTCAGGGGTCATTGCTGAGGCAGGCCGCGAGGTCAAGGGATTTAGGCCAGGGGATGAGGTAATCGCAGCACACAGCGCTCCGTGCGGAAGGTGCGGCTACTGCAAAAAGAACCTATTTAATCTCTGCGAGCACATTATGAACACAAAAGCATTGGGCGCCTTTGCTGAATATATCCTCTTGCCCGAACATATCGTGAAACAGAATCTCTTTCATAAGCCTCCGCACCTCGGATTTGAAGAAGCGGCATTCCTTGAACCACTGGCATGCGTAGTCCATGGAATGTCCGGCCTCCGCATTAAAAAAAACGCCTGCGTTCTCATAATAGGTGCAGGCCCTATAGGACTTCTGCACCTTCTCATGGCAAGGTTAAGAAATGCAAAGGTGATCATTTCAGGATTGGAACAAGAAAGACTAAGCCTGGCCAAGGAATTAGGTGCTGCTATGGCCGTAGTCCCTGAAGAACTCCCCGTTGCGGTCAAGGAATTCAGTCCCCTTGGGGTTGATTTTGTCTTTGAATGCACCGGGAATGTGGGTGTATGGGAGCATTCCGTAGATTACGTAAGGAGAGGAGGGAGCGTAATTCTATTTGGAGGCTGCAAAGAAGGAACAAAGGTTACCTACGATACTCACAGGCTCCATTATGATGAACTCACATTAAAGGGAGTCTTCCATTTTTCACCCCTTGATGTGAAAGCAGCCTATTACCTTTTGAAAAATAATGCCCTAGATATTCCTCCCCTCATAAGTGGCCGTTATCCCCTGACAGAACTCCATACTGCTATGGAAAAACTTTCGAAGGGAGAAGGGATAAAATACGCCATCATTCCTTAATGCATAAGAGTTTGGGAAAGTACAAGATGAAAAAAATAGCGTCAATCATTGTTCTGTCTTGTCATCAACCCTATGCACAAGGCCAGGCTTGAGCAAATGAAAGTCGCCAAACTCTATAGTTTTAGTGACATACGGATTGAAAACATTCCTATCCCAGGAATTGGCCCCCGTGATGCACTGATAAAAACGAGGGCCTGTGGCATTTGTTCGGGAGATATCATGCCTTGGTATATAGAAAAAAAAGCGCCCCTTGTCCTGGGTCATGAACCCGCGGGAGAGATTGTGGAGTTGGGAAAAGCGCTGTTAAGTGCTTCAGGCCTTCCCCTCGGCTCTGTGCCATTTTCACTAGGCGACAGGGTCTTTGTGCATCATCATGCGCCATGCATGGAATGCAGGTACTGCAGAAGGGGGACCCATGTGCAGTGCGAGACGTGGCGATCAACATCAATTATTCCCGGGGGCATTTCCGAATATATCCTCATTCCCGAGATAAACCTGAGGAATGACACCCTTACCCTTCCTGAGGAGATAAGTTACGAGGACGGCACTCTGGTGGAACCCGCTGCATGTGTGGTCAAATCATTCACTAGGTCAGGAATAAGGAAAGGAGAC
>DATKOU010000006.1:0-3360 GCA_035524455.1 Thermodesulfovibrionales bacterium
CAGCATCACGAATGTGATGATGAAGAACAAGGGTATCTTCTCTTCCTCTGCTCTCAAATCTCTCTGGGTTGACATGTGCCTCCCTGCTTTCTCCGAATCTTGACGCCCCGCACTGCACGCCTGTAATCTTAACCCACCTGCCGCCAAACTTTCATCTCTTAGGGAAAGGGGATTCCGGTTCCTTCGCCAGCAGCCCCTCAAGGACAAGGGTACCGCATTCCTCAGGAGAAAACAGGGCATCCTGCTCCACGAGCATGGAGAGGATGAATCCCCTCAGGGCACAGATAATGATTTTCGCGACCTCCTCCACTTTGCACTTCCTTATCCTGCCCGACGTGATCCCTTTTCTCACGATTTCTTCGATTACCTTCCTCTGTTCCCTGAAAAACTGTTTTCGAGCCTTTATCCCAAAGGTGAATCCCTGTTCCTTCCCCAGGATGAGGATGAGTTCCCTGTGTTTTTTTGCATAATGCACCCGCATGGTAATAAAGGTCCTGATGGCCTCTGCAGGATCATCAATGTCACCCAGGGCCTCTCTTGTCTCTCCTGCCAGGTCGTTGAGGCTTATCCTGATGAGAGTGGTATAGAGATCTTCCTTGTTTTTGAAATAGAGATAGAGACCGCCGATGCTAATGTCTGCTGACCGTGCGATCATCCTCATGCTTGCCCCTTTGTACCCATACTCTGAAAATACCCTGGTGGCGGCACTGAGGATCTTCTTTTTCGATTCTTTTCCTGAACGCTTGTTCATGTGAACCAGTGTTTAGTATAGACAAGACCGTTTTTCGGTGTCAACAGAGGTCACATGGCTGTGTACGGCAGCACTCCCGGAAAAGAGACCTCGATCTTGAGGAAAATCTTAGCAAGGAACGTGCTCAAGGGTACCGTCCCTGCGCCAATCCTGAAACGGATAGGGAGTGCATTCCCCTCAGTCCGCCTCAGGCGGACTGAGGAGTTAACGAGCGAATATGAGAGAGAGTCATTCCCTACGTTAAGACACCCTGTCCCGAAAGCCTTCGGAAGCGTAGGGTTCTTCACTCTCAAGGACTTGCAGGTGCATTGTTTTTGTGATATGAAGTAAAGAGAATCGGTGAAACTCATTTTGGGAATACAGGCAGGAAATAAAGAAAAGAAGGAGGAGGCCTCTATGATGACGAAAAAGGTTTTGTTTGCAGTCGCACTCCTTACAGTATTCTTGTTTGCCTTGAGTGCCGGTGTACTCGTAGCCCAGGACAAGTACGCACTCAAGGCCCCCAACGGAATATCTTTTTCCGAGATCAGGGGATACGAAACCTGGCAGGTGATCGCCCCGAGCTACAGGACCGAGAAGAAAGAATTAAGGATCATCCTCGGGAACCCCGTAATGATAAATGCATACAAGGAAGGTATTCCCGGCAATGGCAAGCCCTTCCCCGAGGGGTCGATCATCGTGAAAGTCGGCTGGTCAGAGAGAAAGAATGCGGCCTTTCCCGCTGCCATTGAACCGGATGTGCTGCAGAGGGTTGAGTTCATTGTCAAGGACTCAAAGAGATTTCCCGACACCAATGGCTGGGGATATGCTCGTTTTGTCTATGACGCAAAGACAGGCATATTCAGCCCGTATGGAAAAGACGCTTCCTTTATGCAGGAATGCCATCAGTGCCACACGCTGGTGAAGGCAAAGGACTTTATATTTACGGGGTATCCCCAGAGATAAAGGGACGAAACCCTCATTTCACAGAAATTATGCAGGTGGAAAGGAGACCAATGAAAGCCATCCGGGTTCATAAATTCGGCGAACCTGAAGTAATGAAACTTGAGGAAGTGGATGAACCCAAACCCGGCACGGGCCAGGTCCTCGTGAAAGTCCATGCTGTGGGGGTAAACCCGGTGGACTGCTATGTCCGCTCAGGACTGTATCCCCTGAAGCCTGCGTTGCCGTTTACCCCAGGGATGGATGCAGCGGGAATTGTTGAGTCTGTGGGGGAAGAAGTTAAGCGTGTGAAACCTGGCGACAGGGTGTATGTGGCAGGTACGGTGAGCGGTTCGTATGCGGAAAAGGCGCTCTGTGAAGTATCCCGGGTCTTCCCCTTGCCGCAGAATGTATCTTTTGCTCAGGGGGCTGCATTGGGTGTGCCGTATGGCGCGGCATATCGCGCCCTGTTCCATCGCGCAAAGGCCATTCCGGGGGAGGTCGTCCTCGTACATGGCGCCAGCGGAGGTGTGGGAATAGCAGCAGTACAGCTTGCCCGCGCAGCAGGGATGCAGGTGATCGGAACCGCGGGTACTGAGAGCGGCAGACAGCTTGTGAGGGAACAGGGTGCCCACCATGTGTTTGATCACCTTTCTCCTGATCATATGAAACAAATTTTGGACCTGACCGAAAAACGTGGTATGGATGTGATCTTAGAAATGCTCGCAAATGTGAATCTGGGAAAGGATATGGGGATACTTGCTCAGGACGGACGGGTTGTGGTGATCGGCAGTCGCGGCACTGTGGAGATAGATCCCCGCGACGCAATGAGGCGTGACGCTGCGATACTCGGGATGGTGCTCATGAATGCCTCTGAGCAGGACATCTACCGCATCCATGCGGCCCTTGGAGCCAGCCTTGAAGCCGGCGTACTACAACCCGTCATTGGAAAGGAGTTCCCCCTTGCGGAAGGTCCGCGTGCCCACCATGAGATCATGGAATCCGTGGCACACGGAAAAATAATTCTTGTCCCATAAACTATAAGGAGGTGTCATGGCCAGACATATAATCATTTTTGGAAAGGCTGGTTGACCTTACACTGACAGAGCTAGGTCAGCTTACGGGGATACCGCGCAGTATTTTGACGTGCAAACCGATGCCACAAAATTGGATGAAATGCTCAAATATTCGGGCGGGGTGAGGAAGGTACCCGTTATCGTGAAGGGCGATAAAGTGGAGATCGGGTATGGGGGAAGCTGAGGGGTATAGCCACCGGCAGGTGCCGGTGATGCAACCTCGACTCAAAGGAGGCAGGGGATATCAACGTAATCTTAATAATTCATAAGTTCAAGAGGCTCGCCCGCTTTGCGGCAATATACAATAGCCCCTGTGCCTTGTTGCTATCATTTTCGCCTAATTACTGTAATGAATTACCGGCCTCATGCGGCCTCACACCCGGCCGCCCCAATAACTCCAGGTATTTTGCATTAAACCTGGCTAGCCTCTTAGGTTCCACTTTTATGAATGCTGAGAGAGGCATTCGGTTCGAACGCAAGAGTCCGAGTTAGGTGCCAGTCCGCTCATACGGACTGATAAGACCCTATTTCTGGACAGACCGATCTTAGGTTCACTCTGAAACAGTTTGGAACAAGGGGCTATTCTCTTGCGGAGAAACGGAGTCTCTCTCA
>DATKOU010000007.1:0-12828 GCA_035524455.1 Thermodesulfovibrionales bacterium
GGTGAAGGAAATGACAGCACAGGAAGGACATAGGGAGCATGTATACGGGAAGTTGGTAATGGCACCGGTTCTTGGGCTGCTGTATGTAATCGCACTGCCGTTCATCGCCATTGGGACAGTGGCGGCGGTGATGGGCAAGAAGGCAGTGGAAGGGCTTTACCATGTGGTAGGCAATCTGGTGTCTTTTGGATGGAGGCCATTGGAGGCAAACCTTTCGGGCAAGAAGAAGGAGAGGAAGAGAAAGGAAAAGGATTCCTCCAAGTGAGGGGATGAATAACTATAGTAAATCATAAACAAAATGTCGTCATAGACGGCACAAAACAAGGAGGGAGAAAATGCATACACTGTTTGATTTCATGACCCACATCAAAGGAGTAGAGTACATCCTGGCATTAATGTTCATTGCGGGGTATATCCTGTTTTCCGAGGTACTGAAGCCGAAGCCGTTTGCAACGGTAAAGAGCACTGGCAAAGATGACCTTGAGTATGTGAGGAAGGTCGGGTACCGGGGGATAATGAAGACCATAGGCAAGATAGCGGCAGCGCCGTTCATTGGTATTGCCTATGTAGTGATGCTTCCTTTTGCCTTTGTGGCAGCGCTTGGCACCGAGGTGGGCGGCAGGGTGATGAGCCTTGCGGGCAGGAGCACTGCATTTGGATGGAGGCCGATGGAGTCGTATCTGACTGGCAAGAAGACAAAGAAGGAAGACAAGAAACAGGAAGAGAAGAAATAACTACCTTCACCCTGGCAGTTCCCGAGAACCCTTCACACAGGAAGTACCGGGAGCTGCCAATAAACCACATTTTTTGATGACCTCTCAGCTTCATTAATTCTAGGAAAACCAGGTCTCATCTTTTTCAAAAATTCTTGAGTTCCTCAATGGAATAATTATCGTATCTCTGCCTCCTCCATTTGAAGGGGATGTCAATTATTTCTCCCGGCTTATCTATGGCATAAAGTGCCTTAAAGGCCTCTGCAAGCACGGCCTTTTGTTGTGAGATTTTGAATGGCTCTCCAAGGGGATGGCCAAAAGGCCACCTGAGATAGATGGTGCGTGGAGGTTTTACCTTGACGGTATATTCCCGAACAATTGATATACCTATGGTGGGGATGCCAATGTGTTCTATCGCCCTCTGTATCAGTCCCACGGACTGGTTGCAGATTCCTCAGCCAGGTGTGAGAAGGACAATATCTACGCCTGCTGTTTTCAGGAGATGGGCAACTTCGGGTGCGGTCTTGTTAATGAGGGTATGCAGGTGGGGCCCCATAATATGACCCATGAAGCCATAATGCGCGTCTGCCAGTTTGCCTATTAAGCCTTCCTGTTCAAATTCCCTCAGCCTGTCCACCGGAAATACAATATTCATGTCCCTGTCTGCGTCAGCGTGGTCATAATAGTCATGGGTAATCATGAGGTCGGCGAACGGTTTTGTCACATCAATCACCCTGAATGAGGGGTCACCGTTGGGATCTTTCATGTCAAAGGCTTTTTGATCTCTATGATGCACCCCTGCTGTTGTGACGAGTGCGACAATGCTTTCGTTCAGTTTTTTCGCGACCGGTGTCCAGGGTATTTCCCTTGATTCGGGTGGATGGTACGCGGCAACAGAACGTTTGGCAAGAAACGGCAGGCGGACAAGAAGTTTTGCAATAAACCTATTCTTAAAACGTGAAAATGTTGTCATAAGACTTTCTGCACATTATTTCTCGTCATCGTCATCGAGCATTCTGTGCTTTGGCCCCTCGATATCATCGTACTGTTCGCTTTTCACTGACCATATGAAGAAAAGCCATGCGCCGATACCGAGGATTATGGATAAAAAGATCAGAAACCCTATGGTCCACATACGATCACTCTCTATTCACCTTTTGGTTCCTTATCCTCAATGAATTGCACACTACAAAAAGTGAACTTGCAGCCATCGCGCCTGCCGCAATAATAGGATGGAGCACCCCGGAAACTGCAACAGGGATTGCAGCGATATTATAAAAGAAAGCCCAGAATATGTTCTGCTTGATCACCCCATAGGTCTTTTTTGAGAGGGTTATGAAGTAGGGTATAAGGCGCAGGTCATTCCTGATCAACACCGCATCCGCGCTCTCAATAGCGATCTCTGTTCCCCTGCCCATAGCGATGCCTACAGATGCCTCGGTGATGGCAGGGGCGTCATTAATGCCATCGCCGACCATCATTACCCTGCGCTTCTCCAGCTGTATTCCCGCAATGTAATCCCTTTTTCCGACCGGTGATGTCCCGGATAGTCTCTCCGTGATACCCACCTGGGAAGCAATGGACCGGGTTGTGATATCCGTATCACCGCTTACAATGGCCACATTGCAGTTCATCGCTTTTACGGAATCCACTGCCTCAGGAACCTCATCTCTGATTATGTCGGAGATTACCAGTAATGCCCGCACCGCTCCATCCCATCCCATGAAAATGACCGTGTCACCCTGTCCTTCAAAGTCCGCTGCAGACCCATTGAGAGGCCCGAGGGCCGTCATATCAATTCCCTGCTCCTGCATCAGTACACGGTTGCCGATGACTATCCTTCTTCCCTCCGCATGACCTTCCACACCTTTTCCTTGAAAGGCTTTGAATCCTGTTATCTGAAAGGCAGGAATCGCCGCCTCGCATATTGCGTGGCCTATGCTATGTTCTGACATGCATTCAACAGAGGCAGCAACTGAAAGGAGATGATCCCTTGCAAGGGAATGGTCGGCAATGATCACCTCTTTTAGAAGTGGCCTCCCCTTGGTGATCGTGCCCGTCTTGTCAAGGACAATATGGCCCAGTCTCGCGGCGTTCTCGATTACCTCGCTGCTCCGAATGAGAATTCCCCTTGAAGAGGCCATTGCGGTGAAGATGAGCACCGCGAGCGGCGTGGCGAGCCCGAGGCTGCAGGGACAGGCGATCACAAGGACCGAAACACCTGTCATCAGGGAGTGGTGGAGGGAAGATCCCCGTGCGAGATAAGATATGACGGTTGCAAGGGCGATAAGCAATATGGCAGGGACGAATATGCCCACCACCCTATCCGCAAGGGCCTGAATCCTTGGCTTATGGGTCTGTGCGTCCTCCACTGCCCTGATGATGCCCGCAAGGACGGTATCTTTTGCGGTCCGTGTGACCTCTATTGTGAGTGTGCCGTAAAGGTTCATGCTTCCTCCCATGACCTCAGTACCCGGGGTCTTTGGTATAGGCCTGGATTCACCTGTGAGGAGGGATTCATCACTTTCAGACTCTCCTGCGATGACCGTTCCATCAAGGGGGATCTTTTCTCCGGGCTTCACTTCCACCAGATCACCTTTCGAAAGAGAGGTGAGCAGGACCGTTTCCCTTTCATTCACTCCTGTCTCCTGGTTCCGGACAAGTTTCACTGCGGTCTTGGGTGAAAGTTCGATGAGTAGTTTCACTGTCTCGGAAGCCTTTCCTTTTGCAGCAGCCTCTATATACCTGCCAAGGAGGATGAGGGTGATGATCATGGCAGACGTGTCAAAATACACCTCGCCACCAGAGAAGATTTCATAAATGCTGTAGATGAAGGCCGAGCCAGCGCCGATGATGATGAGGGAATCCATGGTGAAGCGCAGGTGTTTGAAGCCATTTATGGTACTCCTGACAAAAGGCATACCAGAATAGAAGAGCACAGGGATGGTGAGTAGCATTGCGATCAATTCCAGTACATGCTTTGTGCCGGGATCAATACCCTGGAAATATCCGGCATAGAGGGCGATACTGTAAATCATCAGCTGGGAAGAGAGGAAGCACGCAGTTCCGAGGCGTACCAGGAGGTCTTTTGTCTCTGCCTGTTGAACCCTGAACTGCTCAGATTCAGAAAATGGTTTTGGGATGTATCCTATGGACAGTATCCGCTTTAGTATTCTTTCGAGACCAATACGGTTCGGGTCCCACCTGATCTTTGCCCTGTGCGTCGCATAGTTCACCCGCGCATACTCAACACCCTCGGTCTTCACAAGGATCTTTTCATTCAGCCAGACGCAGGAGGCGCAACGGATTCCCTCGATGTACAAGTCTATTTCCCTGTCATTGCCCGATTCAATGACATACTCCGCAAAAGGCTTGATGTCAGGTTCTCTCTGAAAGAGGGATGACGATATGCCGCGCTCATTCCATTTTCTCTTCTCGTAAAACGCGTCCAGCCCCTCCTGGTGTATCAAACGGAAGATCCCGCTGCAGCCCCAACAGCAAAAGACTTTCTCCTGACCATCAATTGTGTCATGGACAGCTTCGCGGTCAGGGAAATCGAGAAGGCAGTGGTTACACTGAAGCATGATATATGAAACTCCTTGCGAGGAAGTAGACGCCGGTAATGATTACCATAACACCGCTTGTCAGGTAGATCCATCCCCTGATTCTGACGCTGAGGTAAGTCATTGCAAGCCCAAAGAGCAGCAGGGAAGGGATGGTTCCCACGCCGAAACAGAGGACAAAGAACATTGCCGAAGGCATACTACCGGTCGCGGCTGCGCCGATGAACACAGAATAGGAGAGACCGCAGGGAAGGAAACCAAGGAGCAGTCCGAGGGGAAAATAACGCCAGAGTGAATCACCCTCTCTTACATTCTTCACCATGTGTAAGATAAGGCTGTTATGTTTTTCGATGAGGCGTATGTTTTTAAAAACCCCTGTAATGCCTAACCCCATCAGCACCATGAAGGCACCGGCCAGTATCCCCACCGCACTTTGGATGCCTGAGAGCTTTGTCGCGGTATTCACAAATGACCCGGAGATACCCATGAGCGCGCCGATAAATACATAGGTAGTGATCCTTCCCGCATTATACAGGAGATGGGGGAGAAGCGCAGAAAACCGCCTTAAGCTATCTTTTCCATAAAGTGTATAGGATGCTACCAGAGGTCCGCACATGCCAATACAGTGGCCAAGGCCTCCGAGCAGTCCTGTGAAGAACGCGAGTATATATCCTGTATTCACTATTCCTTTACCTCGAAGGTGTACTCTGCACTCACAGTCCCGGAGGGGACGGTATTTGTCTCGTTGATGACGAACGCGGCTTTCCATATCCGCCTGCCACTGGGACAGCGAGGAATAATGCTGCTCCCTTCATATCGTCCCCCTCCCTTATGGCTCATGATGACTTTGCGTTCGCCCATATACATGCCAGGCATAGTCAGGTGGAGAATGATATCCGCGTCACTTATCGGCCTGCCCCATTTGCTGAGGGAAAGATTAAAATAAAGACCGGACATCATTTTCACAGGTTTTGGTTGGATGTCAAAGGCAGCTGTTATGTTTCCGGGCATGATTGTCTTCACACAGGGATCTTTGTCTATCCTGCAGTCTGTGCCCGCGGCATCATGCGGCTTGGAACAGCCCAGGGTGAGCAGCATCGCCCATACCCCCACTATAGTTACTGCAAGAGAACGCTTCATTGCTCAACGAATATCTTCTGCGGGAAGAGGAGGTTCTGTCCGTTTCGCACAATAGTAATCCGGAGATCCCAGTGACCATAAAGCGGCAGTGCAACAGGGGCACTATACACGCCTCCTTCTCCTCCACTGAACCTGTAGGTCCTGTCATACGCACTACTTGAAGGCCTGCTGACAGTTAACATGAGTATGGCATCAGGAACTGGTTTTTGCTCCCGGTCAGTCACCTGAATGAGCAGATCATTTTCCCCTACTGTGAAGGTCTTATTCTTAATTTCGATATTCAGGCCGGATTCTGTCCGTTCCTTCTGCTCCCTGTCCCACGACAGTCCCCTTTCATAAGGCTTATCAACAACAATGCCTTCAAAGCTTTTGTTGCCCACAATCACTGCCGTGACGACCGCTGCAAGTGCCACCATGATTACTATTCCTATGAGGATCTTCATTGAGTTTTTGGAATTGTGAAACGGACACCTTTCTTTATTATGACCCTGTCAGGGTCTTCGGATTCAAGGAGAATCTCGATGTCTTCAGAGGTGGCCCCAGGAAATATCTGACCTACCGTGACATATACAGGGACTTTTTTATATTCACCTGCGTCGAGATGCACCCTCTCAGGTGTGATACTGATGCTTCCTTTTGGCCTCCTCACCTGCAAAGTGACCTCTTTCCCGGTCCGCGACTTATTCTCGAGAGAGAGGATATAAGAGTTTACCACCTTTGCGTCAGTGAGGACGCGGGGCGGAAAGGCATAATGGGGCAGAACCATCATATCCAGGGGTGCACGGGATATGGACAGATAGAGGAAGAGGAAAAGGAAAACAATGGCCAGTGAAGTGGTCAATACCACGCTCTGACGTAACAGGCGCGGCCTTTGTCCCGGAGAGCTGAAAAAATAATCTATAAGGCCTTTTTTCTGCCTGCGGCTCATCATCCTGGCACAGGCGTCAATACACTCGGCACAGCTGACGCAGGCGGCATTCGTTCCCTCCCTGATATCGATCTTCACAGGACAGGTCGTGACGCATGCCATGCAGTTCATGCACTCTTCCTGCCTCCTCTGGTCAAATGAGATGACGAGCGTTCTCCTGTCAAAGAGGACGCTCTGGAGTTTTGCATAGGGACACACGGTCGCGCAGAAGGTCTGTCTGAGCAGGAGCAGGTTTAAGAATAGTATGATGGTCATCACACACCAGAAGCCGCCGATGACGTTTCCAAGAGTGCCGGAGTACAGCCTGTGGAAAAACTCATAGGGAGACACAAAATACCATATCAGGTTTGCTGCTACGATCAGGCTTATGAGGAAAGTGACTGCATAAGCCATGAGTCTGTATGTGATTCCTTTGCTGTAGGTTTTATCGAGGAGCCGGGTAAAATCCACGAGTACTGTCTGTGGGCAGGTCCAGCCGCACCATATCCTGCCGAACATGAGGGTGACAAGGACAGTGAAAAAGGTCACAAAGATCAGGGCGATGAGCACAAGAAAAAATTCATCCATCCAGAGGCTTACCCCGAACACGTGGAGCCTCAGGGAAGGGATATCAAATCTGAGGGCACTTTCACCATTGATGGTGAGAAAGGGAATTCCGATAATAAGGACAGCCTGGAGAATTTCAGCGGTTCTCCTCAGGGGCTGGATGCGTTTAATCGTCGTCATCCATCATTTTGTATTTTGCCTCTTCGACCTTTTTATGCCTTTTTTTCGAATAATAAAAAACGATTATTATGCCGAAAAGTATGACGAGTACAAGACCGAACAGAATGTACGCGATGGATTGTGGAGTCATCTCCTGTTTATACCTTCATTGTTTATTTCTTGTTTTTCATCATAACAAAAAGGACCAGTATCGCTACAGTTGCTGCCAAGGTGAACCCAATGGTCGCTACGATCGATATATCCATACTAATCTCCTTGATGTGCGTATCATGGGCAGTGCCGGTGTCCTTGAGGGAGGATACCCGGCACTGCCCATACGATGGCTATTTTTTTACAGACTCCTCATACGCCTTCTCCTGGCTCCATCCGCTAATAGACGGCGTGTACGAGACAAAATAATATATGCCCCAGAGGATGAGACCAAAAAAAAGGATAAGCCATCCGATGGGGATCTTACGTTTTGCGTCAACACTTTCCTCTACGAGAAATTCACTCAGCTCATCAAGTTTATCGTCCATTGACATTGTTCCCTCCTACTTTCCCTGTAAAGACCTGATATAGGCCACCACAGACCAGATCCTGTCTTTATCGAGCGTTCCTTTAAACGGCGGCATGCCGCCCTTTGCTGCCCGGCCATCTTCTATCATACCGGGTTGTGTGCCGTTGTGGATGACCTCGAAATAGTCATCATCAGGCACGTCACCGGCAACATAAAGAAATTCATTATCCACAAGGCTCGGGCCTATGCTACCTTTGGCATTTTCCCCATGGCACACCGCACAATTGGCCTTGAAGATTTCCTTTCCGAGCGCGATTGCCTTGGGGTCACCTGCAAGGGGGTTTGGTATGTGAGTTTCTTTGACTGCTGGCCCGGCAACAGCCTCGGGCTTTTTCTTGACCGAGGTGCCGATCACCTGCATATAGGCAACGAGCGCATCCATCTCTGTTCTCTTGCCCAATGCCGTGATGTCTGCAGGGGCATAGGGAAGTCCCAATGCCTTCATATGTGCCTCAATGTCTGATGGGTCGAGCTTGTTGTTTCTTAGCCATCCGTAAGCCGGCATATTGGACTCTGCAAAGAATGCCTGGGGATTTTCGAAATGGCCGTAATGCCACGCATCAGGGTACTTTTCCCCAATCCTCGCAAGATCAGGACCTGTTCTCTTGGACCCCCAGAGGAACGGACGGTCATAAGCAAACTCGCCGGCCTTGGAATATTCACCGTATCTCATCACCTCTGTCTTGAGAGGCCTGACAGTCTGTGTATGACAGTTGTTGCAGCCCTCACGCTGATAAATATCTTTGCCCGCGAGCTGGAGTGCGGCATAGGGTTTCAAATTTTCGAGCTTAGGGTGCATCTGTTGAGTGAGCATTGGGAAAAACATGGTCACGACCGTCCCCACAAGGATCGCGACAGTCGCCAGCACAGCGAACAGAATAGGGCTTGTATGCAGCTTATGATGGAGTTCATTCGCCATTGCGCACCCCCCTATGCCTTTGCCGCTGCCAGGGCCTTGCCCTTGCGCATCGTCATGTAGATGTTGTAGATGAAAAAGAGCATCCCTATGGTAAAGATCAGCCCTGCAACTGTCCTTAATTTCCAGAAGGGGTAATTCCTTACCAGGGTCTCGATAAAGGTGTATTTGAGACTGCCGTCAGGGGTGACCGCTTTCCAGAGTGTGCCCTGCTGAATTCCTGTGATCCACATGGTGATTGAGAACATCAATTGGCCGATCAGCACGAGCCAGAAATGGGTATTTGCGATCTTGATGCTATAAATCTCGGTATCGTAGATCTTCGGAATGATGTAATAGATAGAAGCTGCAACGGTCATAGTTACCCAGCCCATAGTCCCCATATGCACATGACCGGGGACCCAGTCGGTGTAATGGATAAGCTGGCTCACGACCCTCAACCCCTGAGTAGGGCCCTGTACGGTCTGGAGTCCGTAGAAGGTGATGCCAAGGATGAAAAACTTGGTCAGGTAGTTTGTCTGCATCTTGGACCAGTCGCTCCCTACCGTGTAGTAGCCGTTCACCACAGAGCCCCATGAAGGCGCGATAAGGAATATGGTGAACACTATTGCGAGAGTCTGTATCCAGTCGGGAAGGGGGGTGTACACAAGATGGTGAGCCCCTGTCCAGAGGTACGCAAAGACCAGGGACCAGAATGCGATAATAGAGAGCCTGTGGCTGTATATGGGAATTCCGGTGGCTTTGGGAAGAAAATAATAGAACATCGCGAGTATGGGTGTGGTGAATATAAAGCCCACGGCATTATGACCATACCACCATTCCACATTCGCGCTGTTCACCCCTGCAAAGAGATGATAGGACTTAAACAATCCGGCAGGGATAGAGAGATTGTTGACTATGTAAAGCACCGCAACGGCGATCACTGTTGCGATGATATACCAGAGCGATACATACATCTGCTCCTCTTTCCTTTTGATGATTGTCCCGAAGATATTCACCGCAAATATGACCCAGAGGATAACGACAACGATATCAAGCGGCCATTCCAGCTCTGCATACTCAAGTGACTGGTTCATTCCTGCAAAGAGACTCAGGGCAGCAAGTGTGATGGCTACATTGAACAGATAAAGATGAAAACGCGCCAGCTTTGGGAAAAGCAGGGGCCTTCTGGTGAGCCGCATCACGACATAATAGGAAATGCCAAAAATTGCGCCTATTCCCAAACCAAAGGCAAGACCATTGGTGTGCACAACTCTCATTCTTCCAAAGGTGAAGAAGGGAGGGATATTCCACTCAGGCTTCCACATCTGGACAGAGATCCAGAGGCCGATGAGTATCCCGACCACACCCCAAAAGATCGAGGAGACGATAAAACCCTTTACCGTCTGATTATCATAGTGATAATCACTCATAAAACTCCTCCTTAATGATTATTGCGGACTCTTACAGAGTCCTTTCTTGCATTATAGGCCCTTTGTTTTCTTTTTAAAGAGGTGGAGGAACTCAATCCCCTGAAGTTAGTTTTTCTTAAGGAGTTCTCCACCAGCTTTCGCAGCTTGACCCACACAGGATGAACAGTACAGGTGCCGCTAAGGTTGCAGATCGAAGCGTCCACCGCACACCGGTTCATGGCAGCCGGTCCTTCTATCGCCTCAATGATATCAAGCAGGCTTATCTGCTGAGGCTTCTTTGCAAGCCGAAATCCTCCCTTTACCCCCCTGAATGACGTTACGACACCCGCTTTGGTAAGCTTTTGGAGGATCTTTGCGAGGAAACTTTTAGGGATGGACATTGCCCGCGATATCTCGTCCGCCATAATAACGGCTTCCTTTGTTCCCGAAAGGTAGAGTACGCACCGTATCGCATAGTCGGTTTCACGGGTGATTTCCATATACAGGACAAATATTATCCTGTTAAGGACAGCATGTCAAGCATTTTGTGAGGGTAGAGCAGAGTGAATAGTGCGAGCTAGCAAAAAACGATAGTTCTTATTAAAAACTTGTTGCGTAAGGCTGCGGCCGATAGAATACGATACAATATAGGTCAGGGGTGAAGCATGGTTCTATTCTATGTAAAGGGGTTGATGCGATGCATGGATTAAACTTCGAAACTCACGGCAGTCCGGTTTATAGACTTTATGACAGAGAAGGAACAGAAATCGCGTATGACGAGGCAATAGACCGTCTCGCAGGGGCAGAAGTGGTTTTGTTTGGTGAATTGCATGACAATACCCTCATTCACCAGACACAGATTTCGATGACAGAAGATCTCTATAAAAAAAGAAAGGGTGAGTTGATCCTGGGCGCAGAAATGTTCGAGGCCGATAATCAGCTTATCCTTGATGAATATCTTGCCGGATTGATCCTGCACAGGCACCTTGTTGCTGAGGCCAAGGTCTGGGACAACTATGAGACGGATTACCGCGTTCTGGTGGATTTTGCAAAGAAGCACGGGCTTAAATTCATTGCAACAAGTATTCCGAGGAGATATGCCGGTCTCGTATCACGCGAGGGTATTAAGGCATTGGACGGTCTGTCCGGAGAAGCGAAACAGTATATTGCGCCCTTGCCGATAGCTGTTGCTCTCGCGACTCCTGGCTACCGGGAAATGATGGAGATGAACCTTGATATGGGACACGGGATGCAGATGAATCCGGAAAATCTTGTGGCAGCACAGGCGGTAAAGGATGCTACAATGGCGTATTTTATTTTGAAAAACCGTGCGTCAAAGCAACTTTTTCTTCATTTCAATGGGGTATATCATTCCCAGAATTACGGAGGAATTTACTGGTATCTGAAGAAGGTGGCTCCGGAACTCAATGTGCTCGCTCTCTGCGCAGTAGAAGAGGAGAGCTTTGAGTTTCAAGATGAATACAAGGGGCTGGGGGATTTCATTCTTGTGGTGCCTGCTGCAGGACCCCCCCCTCCACGCACGTAGCCATTTCTCCTTTAAATCTTTATTCTTTTGGTCTTCAATATTTGTCAGTAAGTTGGTAAGCCCATTATGCTCAAGTTCTTCCGCACTCCACACTTCTCATATGTTTCTCATTACTTAAACTTTCTAATGGAATCAATAAGATAAGGCCTCCTCTTGTCTCCATTTTTTGTCGTTGACAAAGGCATCGTTGTGTGCCTTAATTAATAAGGCCAGTTCATGAATTTATAATTTTTTTTAATTTGCTTTGTCCACCTATTCTTTGATATCTTTCCGGAAGAAACAGGACAGGAGTCGGCGGGTCTTGCAAAGATGGCCGAGTTAGTTAAGGGTAGTAACCCTAGGCTCAACTCGGCCTTTTTATTTCTCTAATTGAGGCAACGGGAAAAGGAGGAAGATTTGTATGAAAAGGGTTTGGTTATTGATTGCAATGTTGTTGTTGGCCGGTTGCGGCAGTGGTGGAGGTAGTAATGTCTCCAATTCTCAGCCGGGGGGAAGTCAGCCGGGGGGCATTATTGAGGTTGGGCCTTCGACGCCGACGGGAAATGTTGTCGTGAATATCGTCGAGGGCGATGCAAAAACATCCGCTGCCATACCACCTGATGACCATGTACGGCTCGTGGTTACCAATCCCAACCTTAGAATTAACGGTTCTGTTTACAAGCTGATTGTGGATGGCCTTAACCCCGGTGGTCATATAACCGGTCTCAAATTTCCGGTAGCAACCGGTTATACTTTTGAACTAATAACGTATGCGCCTGACCATGTTCAACCATTGGGTACCGTACCAATCAACAGAATGGTGCAACATGCAAAAACACCAGTCCCCGTGAACATCACGCCGGATGGCGCCACGGTGGACTTAACCATAAACACTATAACTGCTTGCATCAATGACATACCTACTCCGGCCTATTCCAATGCCCCGCTCGGTATAACTGCTACTTTTACATTGCAGCCGACTCCGCTGCAACCAGGTTGGAACTTATTTCTTAACACATCTTTACCCTTGATGAGTCATGCCCTGCACTCCACAGCCACTCCGATAGCGAATCACGCGCTGGTCAAGGCGCCTATAGTATTAACCGAGCAAACATTGTATGCACAGGCTGAGTTTTACATCAATCAGTCCTTGCTCGACACAACCGGATTGTTGGACATACTTAACCCCATTACAATGGCTTCTCCTCCCACATTAGCAGCCCCCCACGCGGCTGAAAATATTCATGACTGGACTTTCAACTGTCCCAATCCTGATGCTGGCGATGATCCAAGTGCTCATTCTGTATTTTTGCAGTTAGTCGGTGTTTCTATTCCAACTCCTTAAACTGAACTAAACAAAAAACCAG
>DATKOU010000008.1:0-17791 GCA_035524455.1 Thermodesulfovibrionales bacterium
GCCTTCACGTGATGGTATCCGGCTGCGGCAATCATTGCCGCATTATCTGTACAGAGAGAAGCGGCAGGAATAAATAATTGGATCCCCTTTTCTTTTGCCCTGAGCGCTAATTCCCTCCTTAGTGCACTATTTGCTCCCACACCGCCGGATACCGTCACTCGATGCACCCGCTCCCTGGTTATTGCCCATTCAGTTTTCCTCACCAATACATCAATTACCGCCTGCTGAAAACTCGCGGCAATATCATTGATACCCGCGGGATGGGGCTCTTTCAAGTGATTCATGACTGCAGTCTTAAGGCCACTGAAACTGAAGTCAAGGCCCTCCGGCAGATATGCCCTGGGAAAAACTACTGCGTCAGGACTTCCCTCACAGGCCAATCTATCGATTACAGGGCCTCCGGGGTATCCGAGACCGAGGAGCTTCGATACCTTATCATACGCCTCTCCGGCAGCGTCATCCCTTGTCCTGCCAAGTTCCCTGTATTTTCCAAAGCCGTCAACACGATAGAGACTCGTATGCCCCCCTGACACGATAAGGGATATGAAGGGAAACTCAAGGGGGTATGAAGAATTCTCCAAAAAACTTGAAAATACATGGCCTTCAAGATGGTTTACCGAGACAAGGGGGATACCCTTCGAAAAGCACAGGGCCTTTGCAAACGAACACCCCACGAGCAGGGAACCTATCAATCCGGGTCCATGACACACCGCAACGGCTGAGAGATCCTCAAGGGTTCTGTGAGCGGACCTCAAGGCCTCATCCACCACAGGCCATATCATCTGGACATGCTGGCGTGATGCCAGTTCAGGAACTATGCCTCCAAACCTGCCGTGGATGATCTCCTGGCTGGAAACAATATTCGAGCGTATCCTTACTCCCTCCTCAACCACGGAGGCGGATGTGTCATCACATGAGGTGTCGATACCGAGGATCACCATAGGGGTTCCTGCGCTCTTCTTTACTGCGGCCGGTATTGGTAGACGCTCACTCCCTGGGGCAGGGAAAAAGAAAATGCGGCCTCCTTCACCCCCGAATTGATACGCACATCCTTAAGGGTGATACTTATGGTGTTTGAGCGCCTGTCGATGATTGTTAAGGAATCTATGGGGAATTCCCCGTCAGAAGGGGTTATCTCTATTGAGACAACGCTGCCCATGCCCTTCCGTGGCTTAAGGAGTAACTTCCCGTTCTTTTCAGCAACGGTAAATTCCCTGTCAATGTGCGCAAACCCTGTCAAGAGGGCAATGGGAGCCTGGCCGTAACTTTCACTGTCAAATTTCCCTTTAAACACCTGTTTTTCTTCCTTTTGGTAAATGAGCAGCTCATCATGGGCGATGAGCACTTCGGTGAAATGCCGTTTCTTTTCATCAAAATATTGCCATTTCATTTGCGAGGGCATCTTGATCACAAACGTGCCCTTAAACGTATCTGTCCTCTTCAGGTCCTTGATATGGCTCTTCTGAACAAACTCCCCCGTGATGTCTTTTATATCCTCATATGCCTTCTGGATCTTCTCCCCTGGAATGTCCCCACCCTGGGTCCGGGAAGCGTCTGTACATAGAAGAACGAAGCAGCAAAGAGTCAAAAAAAAACCTCGCTGTACCGCCCTCGCTATCATCCCATCACCGTTACTTCCCAGACTGACTGTGCAATGACGAACACCTTCGTGTTATTACTCGCGTCGTCAGCGGGAACAAGGAAGAAACCCTTACCTTTTGCGGGCTCCAGAAAGAAGCCCTTTTCCCAGGGCACCCCGCCCTCGACATACCCCACCATGGATTCGGCATCTTTGAATTTCACAAAGACCCTTTTACCGGGAGGGTTCTCCTTTTCAAAGGACTTCTTCTCGCTCCTGGTTTTATCCCCTTCAAAGGTCCTTACGAAAAATATTGCCTTGAGTTCATCCACCCCGAATCTCTGTCTGGCCCCCGACTCTTCTTCTAGTAAAACAAAATCGGCCTTGGGCGAAAAATCATCAAGGTGGCCTTTGATGAGCCTTCCGTCAACAAATCTCAACACCACTTTCTGTCGGTCCATCGTGAAAATTTTACCATATTACAAAAATATTTATTAGTATCTTTTTGCCCTTCCCTCCCCCAGATGAATGGTTTTCACTATCCTGGGAAAATTGACCTCTCCTCGTATGCTAAAATAGCAATTCGCCATGCGAGCTGCCGCCATTGACGTAGGCTCAAATACCCTGAGAATGCTCATCGGGGATATCCATGAGTACGGAATTACCCGTATCTCCTTTGAGCGCGCAATTACGCGACTTGCTCAAGGAATGACGAATTCCCGCGTGTTAAGCGAAAAAAATATGAAAGAATCCCTTTTGGTGCTGCGGGGGTTCTCTCAATCCCTTGCTCGCTACGGGATAACCCATGTGCAGGCAGTGGGAACCAGTGCCCTGAGAGAGGCAAAAAATGGTCAAGGCTTCGCCGACGCCGTTTTTTGTGAGACAGGCATACGGATCGAGATTATTTCGGGCATACGGGAAGCAGAACTCACCCTCGGGGGCGCGATGCTGGGAATGGAAGCAGAGGGAGTCTCCCTGATCATAGATATCGGAGGGGGAAGCACCGAATGGATAATCTCACTGAGTGGATCTCTTCAATCATCCCTCTATGGTTCAATGCCCTTAGGAGTAGTAACTCTCTGTGAGAGGTTTGTGAGCGGAGATCCTCCTTCCCACAGGGAGGTCTCAGCCCTCTCTGCCGAGATCAACGTGCACCTTCACTCCCTGAGGCAAAAGCTTCCAGGACGTACTGTTCCTATCACGCGTTTGGTGGGAACCGGCGGTTCCATTACCACACTTGCATCAATCGATCTCGGTCTGGAAACCTACAATCACGAAAAGATCCACACGCATCTCATTTCTCTCTTAAGGCTATATGCCCTCAGGGAAAAGTTGCTCTCACTCCCTTTAAGCGCCAGGAAGACCATCACTGGCCTTGAGCCCGAGAGGGCCGACTTGATTATCCCCGGCATTCTGCTTACAATTAAATGGATGGAACTTTTTGAAGCCCGTGAAATTGTGGTGAGTGATTTTGGATTATTGGAAGGATTATTGAGGGAGGCATGTGATGAAACCCGCCTTTGAAAGACCGAAAAGCCTTAAATCTGCCCCCTTTCGCTACTGTCCCGGTTGTGGCCATAGCCTCATACACAGGCTCATCGCCGAAAGCATCGATACGCTTGGTATCAGGGAAAGGGTGATCGGCATTGCTCCCGTGGGGTGTGCGGTCTTTGCATATGACTATTTTGATTTTGATATCCTGGAGGTTGCCCATGGCAGACCACCTGCCGCTGCAACAGCTATGAAGAGGGTTTTACCCGACAGGATAATCTTTTCGTACCAAGGCGATGGCGACCTGGCCGCCATAGGGACCGCTGAGATAATACACGCTGCGGCAAGGGGAGAAAATATCACGGTATTCTTCATCAACAATGCGACCTACGGGATGACCGGCGGACAAATGGCACCCACCACCCTCGTGGGCCAGAAAACGACTACCACGCCCGGGGGGAGAGACTCCAGACAGTCAGGGTATCCTCTCCGTGTTGCAGAAATGCTTGCCACCATTGACGGGGCTTCACTTATTGCAAGGACATCTGTGGACTCCCCCAGGAATCTTCTCAGGACAAAGACTCTTATTGAGAAAGCGTTCAGATATCAGCGGGAGGGAAAGGGATTCACTCTCCTGGAAATACTTTCCCCGTGCCCGACGGATTGGGGATTATCCCCTCAGGAATCGGTCAAATGGATACAATCCGATATGATTCCGGTATACCCTTTGGGGGTTCTGAAGGACAGATATGCGGAGGAGGCTTGAAAAGCGTCGGGATACTGGTCGCAGGCTTCGGAGGCCAGGGGATTCTCCTGTTGGGAAGGCTTATCGCCTACAGCGGAATGCTGGAAGGGAAGGAGGTAACCTGTTTTCCCTCCTATGGTGCTGAGATGCGCGGAGGAACCGCCAACTCCACGGTAATCGTCTCTGATGAGATGATAGGCTCCCCTATTATGGGGAACCCTGATATCCTCATTGCCATGAACGAGGCATCCCTCAAGAGGTTCCAGCCGAAGATTAAGTCAGGGGGAGTACTTATTTTTGACTCTTCTCTCATTTCCTCTCCCGAAATAAGGGGGGATATTCATGTCATCCACATACCCGCAACCGAGATCGCTGCGTCCATCGCTGAGTCCGAGGCGCCAAATAAAAACCCAGTGCTCACCGCTACCAGAGTAAGGTCTGCAAACATGGTAATGTTTGGTGCATTGCTCGCAAAAACAGGGATAGTGAAAGTGGAAACCGCAATACATGCCTTGGAGCGGCTTACTTCCTCAAAAAGAGAAAAGACTCTTAAAGAAAATAAGAAGGCAGTCATGAGGGGGGTCGCATACATTGCCAGTAAGAAAAGCAAAGATAACTGATGCAAAAGCAATCCACAGGCTCGTCAATGAGTTTGCAAAGAAGGGGGAAATGATCCCCCGGTCTTTGAATGATCTCTACGAAAACATAAGGGACATTTACGTCTATGAAGAACGAGGCGAAATCAAAGGGGTATGCGCCCTGCATATCCTGTGGGAAGATCTGGCCGAGGTACGGTCCCTCTCTGTGCGCTTGGATGCGCAGGGCTTCGGCATTGGGAAAAAGCTTGTCACCACGTGCATAAGAGAGGCAAAGACGTTGGGGATAAAGAGAATCTTTGCCCTCACCTACCACCCGGAATTCTTCGAAAAGATAGGATTCGGTGTCATTGACAAGTCAAAACTTCCTCAGAAGATATGGGGTGAATGCCTCAGATGTCCGAAGTTTCCTGAGTGCGACGAATCCGCGGTCATTATGAATCTCTCATGAGCCTCCTCCGTCCCCTTGCTCCCTGATCAGGATCTTTATATATGCCTTTGCCCTGAGTTCTTCAATCTGTTTTTTCAGAAGACTGTTGGTTTCCCGTTCCGTGAGATAGTGTTCAATCTTATCCCTCACCGATTCATACGGGGCTTCCTTGAACTCATCGATGTTCTTCTGATAATAGTCCTCGATGTCTTCTTCCCTGAGCCGTATGAATGCCTTGACCTTCAGCTCTATGTATTCATTGAGGAGTTCCTCATCACTCTTGCCCTCGAATCTCAGGCGTTTCGCCTCATTCAATAGGAGCATCCTGTTTACCATAGTGTCAAGCACTTCCCGCCTCGTAATGTCAGGCTGCACCTTTCTCGTCCTGTCAAAGGTTTCATTGAGTTCGCTGAGGGTAATGGCCTTGTCATCAATATAGGCCACGACCCGGTCGATGAGCTCTGCACTTGAAACAGTGAAAAGTGAAAAGTGAAAAGTGAAAAGCAAAAGGACGATATATAGCCTATTGATCCTTTCTGACAGCGCTTTGCTGGCTCCTGACTGTCGATTCCTCATCTCAGAACGCCTGCCCGATGCTGAAGAATAGTTCGCTCCTGCTGAGGCCGGTAACCCTCTTGAGCTTGTACCCGTAGTCAAGACGGAACGGCCCAACTGGTGTGTCGTATCGCAATCCCGCACCAACCGTATGCTTGAGAGACCAGTCGATGTCACCGATCTTTTGCCAGACATTTCCGCTATCAAGAAACGTAACGATGCCCAACCCTTTCCAAACAGAGGTCCGCAGTTCAACGTTCGTCTCGATAAAGGCATTACCCCCTGTAGGGTTATTGTCTGATCCCAGCGGTCCGACGGTGTCCTGTGCATAGCCCCTCACTGTGCTCCTACCCCCAAGGAAAAAACGCTCAATCAGCGGAAGGATCTCGGAAGAAGAATCCCATGCCTGGGCAAGCCCGAACCGGAACGCCACGGCGAGGACAAAGGGCTTCGAGAGTTCCTGATAGAGGCTTCCATTGAATATCACCTTCCCAAAGCTCGTCTGGGAGCCAAGGGCAGAGGCAGCCACCTGCATGGTGACCCCTCCGAGAAGGCCTTTCCTCGGGTTAAACGGGTTATCCCTTGTATCATAAGAGACACCGGTCCGGATACTACCAATAGTGAGGTGTCCGGTGTCCTGAGGCGTAAGTATCATGTCCGGCTGCACATCATAGGTGTACGCACGAACATATTCGTAGGAAAGCTCACCCTTGGTCGTGTTGCCGTACTGTTTTTCAATCCCCAGAGACCCCCCTGTCTTCTTGTAACGATACATGGTCACGTCAGTGTCGATATTCTTTTCCTCCTTTTGAATATAGAAAAGGGTGCCCTTCAGGTGAAGGTCCCCTGAAAAAAACCAGGGGTCCAGGTAATTAATTTCATAGAGCTTTTCGAGAGAATTGTATCCGATCCTCAGGGACGCCTGTTTGTTCATCCCAAGGAGATTCTTATAGCCGAGATCCACAAAGGCGGTGAACTTCTCATAATTGCTGTACCCAAAGCCAAAGTCCACCGTGCCTGCATTTGCTTCCACTACGTCAATTCGGATGTCTCCCGTCTGACCAAACGTATCGAGACGCTCAATGCGAACATCCGAAAACAGTCCGAGCTTGTATAATTTCTGCCTCTCCTTTACGAGTACTCCGGAATTGAATGGCTCCCCTTCCTTGTGAAGCAACTGACGCTCAATCACCTCTCTCTGTGTCCTTGTATTGCCTGTAATCAATGTCTTTCCAAAAAAGGTTTTCTTCCCTTCCTGTATCTCAAAGGTGACAGAGGCTCCTTCCCCACCCATTTCGACCTTTGCACTCACCGTGGCATCAGTAAATCCCCTTTCATGATAGAGGTCAGTAATCCTTGCCCGGGTGTCCGCGATGTCGACCTCATTATAGGGGTCTCCCTGCTTCAGACTGATCAACGGTTGTATCTCCCCAAGAGGGACAGAGACTGCGCCGCTCACCTCAATGTGGTGGAGAAGCGTCCTCGGACCCTCCTTGACTGATATGGTTATACTCGCCTTGTTTTGTTCAATGGACACCTTGGGTTCATCCACCTCTGCACTGAGATATCCCAGCGCGACACAAAATTCTCTCACCACGTCCACATCGGTAGATACGAGGTCTGGGTTATAGTCACTTCCCTCCTTAAGGGGCATGAGATCTTTAAGCTTCTTCGCAGGCAGCGTCAGTCCCGTAAAATCCAGAGAACCTACCGTCACCTGCTCACCCTCAAAAACGAAGAATTTCACCTCTATGGTATCCCCTGATGCTTCTGCAGTATTGGAAATAACCGGTGCCACCTGGGCAAATGGATATCCCTTGCTGTAGTAGAGCGATACTATCTTCCTCGCCGCGTCTTCGACGAGATCATCCCTGACCTCTCCTGCCTCAAGAAAAGGCATCTCCTTCATGAGCCGCTTTGCGCTGAACACGGCGTTGCCTTCAAACTGTACAACGAGCTTCTTCCCTTTCGTCACATCCACTTCAAACCTGCCCTCAGTGAATCGATACGATACGGCAGGATTAAGGTAGCCGTGTTTCTTATAGCGCGTCACGATTCTTTTTACATCTTTTTTTATGGCTTCCTGGTTATACACCTCTCCTTCATTGATGTACATCATTGACTTTATCTCGTCTTCAGGTGCCCCGCGTACTACAATCCTTTCTATGAGAAGCGGTTTCCCTTCCCTTACCATGATGGTGAGGTCCTTTTCGAAGGGCTTTGATACAGAGGATGCAGAAACGGACACTATAGCGTCGGGGAACCCTCTCTCTGAAAGTTCTGCTTTCAACTGCTTCACTGCTTCGTCAAGGAGATCATACCTCAGCACCTGACCTTCTTTCATCAGAAACATGTTCCTTATCTCTCGGTCAGAGAAGTATTCGTTCCCTGTGGTGCGAACCTTTCGGATAGTATCCTTCTCCTTTACTTCAACCCTTATCCTTGCTCCTCCTTCCTCACTGTATACCTCTATGTCATCGAAGATCCCTTTAAGGAACGCTCGTTTGATTCCAGCCCTGACTTGAGAGGGATTGAGGACTTCTCCCGCCTTGACATCCAGAAGCTCAATGAGTTCTCCCGCACTGAGGGAAGAGAGACCCTCCACCTCAATCGTCTTCACTTCCTCAACAGACGTTCCGGCATGAGCACACGATTCGTGAGGAAATAAAGGGAGAAGTACAGATGTGAGAAATACTATGAAGGATATGAAATAGTATGTTGAGTTCATCCTATGTCTTCATTCTCTTATTTGAAGCTGAAGCGGAATTTAATATTTCCACCCAGCCCTCCGGACTCGTCCTTCAAGCCGATAAGGGTAACATTGCCTCCGACGTTGTACTCAATCCTTATCACCGAGGTTTCCACCGCATTAAAGGATGTGGCATAGGTGACCGAGAGTTTATCTCCTATAAGTCTCTTTGAAACCATGAACCGCTGCTCGGACTTCCCTGTTACTCTTGAGGTGTACGACTCAGTTCCAATCCTGTCTATCCCGGTTATGCTCTTCACCCTTTCCTGTGCAATATCCTGCAGCTGTCCCGAGAGAAATGACGTGGCAGCACTCAGATTGATTCCCCCCTGGATTCCCGTGGATGCCGTTCCCAGGGTACCGAGAGTGAGGAGGCTCAGTATCTGTGTTTCTTCAAGGGACGGGGTAGAACTGAGCGTCATATCAAAATGCTCTATCTGGCCATTGAGATTCATCCGTATGTCATAATTACTGATAGTGGTCTCCGCAAGAATGTTCAGAATCGGATTTATTCTTTTCGGATCTGCGAAATCAGCGGTTGCGCTGAGTATCTTGAACTCATTGTTTCTGAAATACACAATACCGGTCCTTGTTTCTGCACGGCCGAAGATCAGGGGATTCGCGACACTTCCCCTCAGAACCAGGTCCAGCTTGAGTGATGCCCTGGCCATGTTATTATTGATCACTATATTGTCAGAACCAAGGACCCTAATATTTAAACCTATCTTTTCAAAAGCCCCAATCTCCCCACGGGGTCTCTCCGGTGCCTTCCCTTTGAGAACCCAACTCTTCCACTCAAGAGGTTCACGGTAGAATGCGTGGTTAATCCTGATGTCTCCACTCAATGTCTGGGAGTCGAGGGTTCCCGTATAGAAAAGATTCCCGCTAAAATTCACAGGAAATTCTCTTGACACATTCACTCCGATATTACTCAATGCCGCATCAATGTAGAACCTTTTCAACGCAAATCCCTTGAGAAAGGCGGCCCCTGAAAGCTCCACATCACCGCCTCCCGTCTTGCCAGAGAGCTTCTGGATCACGATTTTGTCTCCATCCATATAGAAATACCCATTTATGGAGCTTACCTTAGAGGGGATGTCCCTCACCCCGAAAATGGCATTGGAAACGGTAACCCCGCCATTGATCTTCGGGGCATCCCACTTTCCTGTGACACCAAACACGAATCCCGCATCTCCCTTAAGCGTGTCAATCTTCTTTGAAAAACTCTTCAGAGGCAAGAGCGTTGAGTTCCCCTCCATGACGAGATTATACTCTTTCCCTATTTCACAATCCCCGGTTACCTGGAATGAAGTGCTCCCACTCCTCATCTTCACAGAGGTGAGCGCCAGCGTTTTGTCCTTCAATTCAAAACGTATCTCGGACTCATTGGAAAAATTGTAGCCATAGAGCGCAATGGATAACTGGTTCAAGAATGCTTTGGCAGTGAAATGATTGTTGTCCCCCGACATCTCGGCATATCCCTTCATGTTAATAAGCAGGTCTTCGGGAACATCCTTGAGAAAGGGCGCGACGAGGAAATCGTACCTTCCTGATTTGACTTCCAGACGGGCGGTCCACGGTTTCACTCCTTTCATATTCGCCCTTCCGTCTAACGTAACCCGGTCATTAAAAAGAGCACCATCAAGGACCAGGATATCATCCTTCATGGAGGCCCTGAGCTTGCCTCCTCCCAGATCCAGGCCCTTCATCCTGCTCCCGCTGAGGACCCCTTCTGCTCCCAGCGTTCGGTAATCATATGAAAAGGAAAGGGAGAGGGAATCCGCGACAACACCATAGAGGTTAAGGGACTGAATCCGCGCAGTCCCC
Organism: Thermodesulfovibrionales bacterium; assembly: GCA_035524455.1. Lineage (GTDB taxonomy): Bacteria > Nitrospirota > Thermodesulfovibrionia > Thermodesulfovibrionales > UBA9159 > DASPUA01. The sequence goes on from DATKOU010000008.1 coordinate 9,973, forward strand.
TTAAATAAGGGCGCAGGTTCAGTCCCGCCAATACTGATCGCGGTATCAAATGTGCCCTTCGGATATGATTTCAGGGGCTTCTTATATACGCTCTTCACAAAGGTCTCGAGGTCAGCATTATAGACTGCTACCGAAAGTCCATACACGGGTCTTTTGAGATCAAAGAATTCCTTGCTCTCAGGAAATCTCACGGTACCCTTGAGTACTGCGGTTACGGCCTGACCCTGCTGAGGATTCAGCGTGGCAGTGAGTTGTTTCACTTCCAGGAGGTCCCTCCTGTAATTTACATCACCTGCTATGTCACCGAGGGAATATTCTTCGTACGCTGCTGAATACAGCTTCATCCTCCCGGCAATGAGGGGGTTATCAAAACTTCCTGTTACTGTTCCAGAGAATTCGCCCCTTCCGGTCAATTCGCGGCGGTACGGCAGCGTCACATCCGTAAGATCGCCTGTCTTGCCTTGAATGGTAAGACGAAGCTGGGTGGTATTGATATCCACGTCGCCGTAAAAACCAAAGACCGATTTCTCGGTGCTCGCCTCTGAATCAGAAAGGGTAAAGACATTATTTCGGGAAACAAAAGAACCCTTGATCTTTCTGATCCTCCCCAGCACGTCTTTCCCCTGCCCCGAAGCTTCATAAACATACCAGCCTGAGGGATTAAAGCTCGTCCCCGAAGTGCTCACCTCGCCCTTCACCTTTCCAAAGGGGATATCGGGTTTCCACCCGATGAGGGTAAGGGCAGCAGGGCTGTCCACATCAGAGAATTTCGTCTTCAGCGCATAATATTCATCACCCGATACGGACAGGGTCAGTTCTGCTTCCGCATGCCCGTGATAGAGATCGGCCTTCCCTTCCAGGAAACGTAATGAGCGGTCGCCATACAGCACTGAGCATCTGAGTTCATCCACATCAATATCAAACAGATTGCCCTTCTTTAGTCGCGCCTTTGCGGTCCCTGTGAGACGGTTCAGGGGTCCTTTCAGCGTGCCTGAAAAATCCACAAACCCTTCGACACGTTCCTTCACCTTCAATAGTTCCATGAGTGTCTGCATGTAAAAGTCGCCTTTCAACTCCATGTCCATTACAGACTGCTGAAGATCGTCCATCGTAAGACGCACGGTTCCGCTCGCATAGATCTCACCCTCTCCCTGCCTTTTCAGGCCAAATATCTTCTTAAACGATTCAGGGAGGAGACCTGCCCGAAGGTGAAAATCCCCGGAGTTCTTAGGCAGACTCTTACTCCCTTCGGACGAAAAGATACCGCTCGCATTAATCAAGGAGCCATAGAGCCCGACCTGGAGCCCTTTCACGTCCAGTTGCCCGTCTTTCAGCACTACAGTTCCTTTCACCTCGGCCTTCAATTCAGGCCAACCCTTGATGGTGGAAGAAAGTTCCCTCAGGCTGAAACTTATCTTTGGAGGGGCATGCCGTTGTGCGATAAAGTTTTCCCACGCGTTGAGTATGGCCTCGCCGCTCACACCACTCGCCCGAAATGTGTTTTCTTTGTATTGGAGAGTAAATCGTCCGTTATCCAGTGCCACTGCTTTGACCTTCACCGTGAGGGGCGTCTTCCTCTCCTCTTCGAGATACTTTTTTATGTTCTCTATGATAGTTTCCACCTGGGAGGAGCTACACGTGATCACAGGCTCCTACACCGTAATCCTTCTCAATACGAGCCGCTTCCTCAGGAGCCCCGAGGCTTCTATATAGCCTTTCACCCTTGGCAGGTGGACAATTTCGATGCCCTCATCAAGAACCTTGATCCCCTTTGCCTCGATAAACAGAGGGAACAGGTTGAGCGTGATTTTCTGAGCCATCACCTGTTTCCCGGTCAGTGAAGAGAGCTCTGGAAGGATGAGATTCTTAAGGAGATTGGATATGTGAGGACCGCGAAAGAACACCATGGTGAGGACAACGATCACCACCGGGACGGCAACAAAGAGAATCTTCTTTACTGTAATCTTTCCCATAATGAAAGCAGGAGTTCATGGACCGTCATCCCCTCAAGCTTTTTTCCTCTCTGCTGCAGGGAGAGGATGTCGTTCGCAATCCCTGACTCAGTGTTAATCCTTGCAGATATTATATCAATATCCTTCTCATGAATCAGGCTCGTGACATCGTAGAGGAGTCCAAGCCTGTCCTGGGCAAAAAATTCAAGAGTACTGCTCTCTCTGGAGGTCTCATTATCAATTTCGATAAAGGGACCGAACCTTCCCATAACCTCGGGCTTCACATCGGAGCACCCCGGTAAAACCCTGTTTTCCTGAATGCCCAGTCTGCGCCACTTCTCTCCTTCGCCGCTGCATACCGCCTCCCGAAGCCTGCTCTCCAGGTCCTGGCAGAGCCCGTCCCAACAGATATCTCCCCAGTTGGCAATCTGGATTTTATCAATTACGATCCCCCCGCTTCCCGTATATACCCTTGCCCGGTAGATATTCATTCCCAGAGAGGATAGAACACCGACGATTCTTGAAAAAAGACCCGGCCTGTCCCACGCACCGACGATGATCTCTGCGGTGCCTGCCGGATCCTCCTTCACCCTGACTCCAAAACCCTTTCCCGTGACCTCCCGGTAAAGCGCGTAGTCCCCGGAGACCCTTTCCGGTGTTGATGAAATAATATACCTCTCTGGCATTAACGCGAGAAACCGCTCTGTCCCTACCCTCTCGTTATCGGAACGGAACATCGTTCTTGAGAGTGGATGATTTCCCCGCACACCACTAAAGCCCTGGCTCCCGGGTAAAACACCGACAAATCCGCTGAGATACTGTGAGGTGATCTCGTAGAGCTCCCTGAGGAGATAGGCCTTCCATTCAGTCCAGAAATCAGGACCCACCGAGGCGATGTCTGCATAGGTAAGGAGGTAGAGGGCGTCAAGATTTTCTCTGTCTCCCACATCATCGGCAAACTGGGCTATCACCTCAATATCATCTGTATCTCCTTTGAAAGCGACGGATGACATCAATGTATGGTTCTTCACAAGAAACTCGATTCTCGTCCTCAGTCCGACCGTGAGGTTGAATTTCTCGAGCACGTTCTTTACTTCCAGGTAACCTGCTTCCTCATGATGGCCGCCTCCGGAACCATAGCGGTAACTCTTCACAATCCCCTTCTTCCCGATATCGTGGAGGAGAAGCGAGAAGATAAGCGCTTCTTTATGCCTTACCTCCCTGAACACGGCCGAAAGGTGTTCAAGATTCTTATATTTCGTATCTCTGAGTTCAACCAGCTTCTTGACCGCGTAGAGGGCATGTTCATCTACCGTATAGCGATGATAGGGTTCGTACACCACAAGAAAACTCAGCGCACCAAATTCCGGAATCAGTCTTCCCAGCACACGGCTGTTGTGCATCTCCCTCAATGTTTCATATGTCCTGTCTCCCCTGATAATATTCATAAAAGATTCAACCGCCTTCTGGGAACTTCTCGTCGTCTTTCCGATGCGGTGGAGATTTTTCCCGATTTCCTCCCTAAGCAGCGGGCTGAACCGCTTTCCGGTCTTTGCTAGGACAGAAAATGCCTCGATAATGCTTTCGGGCCTTTCCTTCAGGAAGTCACCATTCGCAACGATCCGGTTCTTTGAAAGGGAAAAGTCGTCGGTTATCCTTTTCTTGGCATAGAGGAAAGGTAATATTCTGCTGTCTCTTTCTTCCCTGCCCGTCCTGGGCATGCTGAACAGGTCAAGACTCCTGGATGTGATATCATTGATTGCCGATGCCTTGAGGTAGAAATACCGCATAAACCGTTCGGATGAGAGAAACCTCTTAGAAGCCTTGAAATTCAGCATTTCCGCGATGCCGTCATGGTATTCGAAGGAGAGAATATCATTTCTCCGCCCGCTGAGAACATGGAGACAGAACCTGGCCTTCAGCAGGAGATCATAGGCATTTGCAAGCCTTTTGAATTCTTCCGGAGAGAGTATCTTCCCTAGCTCATCGAAGCTCCTTATCCTCAGTTTGATGCTGGCCAGCCATACAAGGGTATGGATGTCCCTCAGTCCCCCCCTCCCTTCCTTAACATGCGGTTCGAGCATAAAAACGGAGTCGCTTATATTCCTGTGCCGCATCTCGATCTCGCGCAACTTCTCAGTGATGAACCTACCCGTCTCCCTGAATGCAATCTCGGGATATACGGTGTCCATAAAATACTGGTAAAGGTCTCTGTCACCCGCTATATAACGATGTTCGAGAAGCGAAGTCCGCGTTTTGACATCTTTCCTTGCCTCACTGATACAGTCAGGGGGCGTCCTGAATGAATGGCCGATAGCCCGATTCGTGTCCCAAAGCTTATAGAGAAATTCCGAGGCCTTTCCTGACGCAGACCTGTCTCTGGCAAAGAGCATGATGTCTATATCGGAAAAGGGAGCGAGTTCACCTCTGCCGTATCCGCCGACCGCCATGAGGCAGAGCCCGGAATGCGCATTCATTGAGGAGAAGAGGTTCTTGAGAAGCGAATCGGTCCTGCCAGTAAAAAGGGTCGTTAATTGCCTGCCGCTGTAACCCTGTTTTATAAGTTCAGAAAGCTCATGGATATCCACTATATCCTTATCTAAATCCCTTCTTTTTCTGCTTATTATATCATGAGCAGGGGCGCACTCGTGTGTGCGCCCGGTTTTCGTCGCCCGATTCGCTTTAGGGGCAATCCCCTCGTGGTTGCTCTTTTACATTGGATTTCCCCATATCAGGGCAGACATAGGGGCATAGCCCTACCTTCTCAATTATTCCATGAAAATGAATGGACTCGATAACACATTCCTCTCTCTCGTCCGTCTCCATCCTGTTTTCAATTACCTGCCTGTTATCGTGACATGAACGTAGCGATGCTAATAGGAGTACAAGAAAACCGAGTGTTTTAATTAGTGCATTAATTATAGGTTGGTATTCCTTCAAAAAAGCGTTTAAATGTTTCAGTTTACTTCTTCGTGTCTTCAGGGGTTTTGCCTTATCTTTCTTCATATCTGGTTTATATCAGAAAAGATAAAACTGTTCTGGCAGAATAGTCGTTGTCTCATGAAATTACCTATACCAGAAAAGCTTTGCACAGTCTGGCAGGGGAAAGGAAAACAATTTTAGAGTGCGGAAGTGGCTGACAGTTGCATCTATCTGAGAGATAGATTATGGAGGTTCAACCTCAATAGATGCTCAAAGCTCTTATGCTTCTTGTCTCCTTCTTAGCAATTTTAAGAATCTCAGACCCTCATGACTATGATTTTCTTCAAAAGGGTCGCCTACCCTCCAAACCTATCATGCGGCACTGAGCTTCATATTGATCATTTAGACGACGTTTTGCCTCTTCTATCAATACATGATATGTCCAGAAGACTACTCCGTCGAATTTTGTGTCAACAAGGCGTTCTTTATGCTCTAATCCACGCCCAATAATTACCAAGCGTTCTTTTGGTCCTGTCAAAAATCTGAACTCTCACGATGCGTTGCGCACAGCATCGGAATCAATGAACAATACCCATTTCGAGATTTGTTGCCTCGCGTGATTAGCAGGAGCTGTCAGATCCATCGTTTTTGTAAAGACAGCATGAACCGGAGACTCCAACTCTATAAGCAGCGAAGAAAGCCCTTGCTCGCGTTCCAACACAAAGTCAGCTTTACAGCTATCCGTCCCATAATAGAGAGTATGCTCAAAAAAACAGCGTTTGTGCGGAGGAAGCAGAACGTTCTTGTGCTCATAGATGAACCTGTGAATTCTCCTCTCCAAGAAAGCCTTTCTCTTTATAAGTGCATGAAATTTCCCCAGTATAGTTTTTAACTCTACAACATATGAGCTGTGCGTCTTTGGAAGGCGCCTCTTATTCCAGAAGTCGATAGCATCTTGTTTCGCATTTTCTACATTGAATATGCTTTGAAAACCTTTCTTTCTTCCCAAACCTAATAAGCATTTGTTGTCCAACGCCGGTGGCAAAAGTGGGTTGTCTGCTGAGTACATTACAGTGTCGCCCCAAAGAGCAAAGAAATTCTCGTCGAGGCGTTCTATCGGAGGGCCGTCATATCCCAGTTGAGCAAACAAGTCTCTTATTTGCTCAACGGACTTAATTTCTAAGATATTCACCACATCATCATCAAGTGCCTTGTCAGGTACTACTTTCAAAACAATCCCGTCATTACCCGCAACACCAATAGTTATTGTCCTCGTTGAAAGCGCCCAACTCGGAAGTCCGATCAGTTCTCCTTCCTTATGCAGCGATAAGATATCAAGGCTTTCATCCAGGCATCTGAGGTACTCTTTTATTTGTTTCTCTATTTCCATAATGTCCTCTCAAAACTCCAGACCAATAAAGAGATTCTTTCGGAGACATTCATTAATCTCTCCTCATTAAGGCGCGCCCGGAGGACGGTCTTTTCGTGTCTGTTTGTCACAACATAACCAACTGTTTGGCAGCACCGGCCTTTAACCATTCAGGAATTTTCCTAAGCGGCACCCCGGCAAGCTCTTTTGGTTCAATTTTATGCAGCCCTCCACCGTATGACCTTCCTGCTCGTAGCACTTCTTCAATCGATATTCCATTTAACAACTCCAGCATCTCAACGAAACGTGCCTTATCCTCACGTAAAAGCGCTGATAGCAGCTCATTCGGGTACAGGTTCAAATAAACATTGGTCACCAGCGCGTTGGACAAGTTCAGTAGAAACCGGAACGGCGATTTGGTGCCGTTTTGTGAACGACCGATATATGTGGCCAAAAAAGGACTCGGCGTTCTCCGTTCCTGGTAATACCATTCCTCCCTGCCGGCGCACAGGTAACGCTGCGGAATATTCTTTTCAACTCCCCTTTTGAAGTAATTCCACAGACCCGAATACCGTTCTTTTACGATCTCAGGCGGCACGTCACAATCGAGGAGGTACTTAACTTTGTCAATTCTCGGTGACCCGTCTGCCTCGCTTTGAATAACAGTATCCTTAAGATATCGCGGACTGGGCAATATTGGCTTGAGAAACCCCGCAGGTATCGAATAGTGATCAATGATGCCCTTATCAAGGATAAAGAATTCGTTTGCCCCTGTTGCCAACCCACGCTTGATAGTGAAAAAATCTCCTATTTCATATTCTTCGTCATCTCTTTCTGCTTCGTCCTTTAAATGCAAGACCGTCCACTTGCCGTTTAAAGTACCGTTACTCAGAGCAATCTCCTGTGAGTGCTTGGGGTTTAACATATCTGCACCGAAAGAAAAGCGGAATGTCGCGTCAGGCGAGGGAAGACGTTTCATATAGGTAACGACGCAAGATGACACCAGGGCATCGTCAAATTGGACTTCCTCCGCATCGAATTGATGAATATTAAGCAAAGTGACGTGATGGCGGAAGTAATCACGCAGGGCTTTGCCATAATTGACATAAAGGAATTCGGAAGGAACAAGCCAAGACGCAACTGCATTATTTGCTAGTATTGAATGCGCCAGCAAAATAAAATATACATATAATCCCGACAATCCACTGACAGAAATTCCGAGTTCTCTGTCGAGACTCGTTTGTAAACTCCGTTTCGTCTCAGGATTAATGTGGTGATGTCTGACATAAGGAGGGTTAGTGCAGAGAAGATTATAGCGGTTTGCCTGCTCAGGACTTCTTGAAAAAGAAATAAAATCGATCTGCTCTACCGTAAGGCCGTATTGACCCCAAATTGCCCGTGATATTTCTGCATAGGTCGGGTCTAATTCTACCCCGACTGCCTCCTTAAGCGTGCGACTGTTTGCAATACGTCTTAAAGCAGAAAAAAAGACACCAGTTCCCAAGCCCGGCTCTATAAAGGAAACTGGCTCATCTTTGGGAAGATAAGCTAAAGCATTTGCCAATATTTCGAGAGC
>DATKOU010000009.1:0-3368 GCA_035524455.1 Thermodesulfovibrionales bacterium
GAAGGTTATCTTTGTCGTGCGGGAGGGAAGATGAATGAAAGAATTCTTTTGAGTGAACTATTTTTGGCGCTTACCCCATTGCTTTTTTCCTCTTCGAAAAGTTATTCTATCAACCCCCACTGGTGGAGTCAACACGATTACCGGGAGGGGATTACGGGAACAGCTTTAAGTACTTGACAAAAAAAGTTTGTTCTGGTAAGCTTTCAAAGTTTTCCCGTAAAAACCTCGAGACCTATAGTTTCGAAAGTTTCTCGTGTGAAAAATATGGAGGAAAAGTGCCGACAATAGCTCAATTGGTGAAACAAGGGCGGAAGAAGCTGGAAGTGAAGACCAAGAGCCCTGCCCTCAGGAACTGCCCTCAGAAGAGGGGAGTATGCGTGAGGGTGTATACCACCACCCCCAAGAAACCAAACTCTGCATTGAGGAAGGTCGCGAGGGTGAGGCTGACCAATGCCATGGAGGTAACTTCCTATATCCCCGGAGTGGGACACAATCTCCAGGAGCACTCCATTGTGATGATAAGGGGGGGGAGGGTAAAGGACCTTCCCGGCGTAAGGTACCACATCATCAGAGGCACCCTTGACTCCGTGGGCGTTGCGGACAGGAGACGGGGGAGATCAAAATACGGAGCCAAGAGGCCCAAGTAAGAGAGAACGGATATGCCAAGAAGAAGAGTTGCAGAAAAGAGAGAAATCCTTCCAGACCCAAAATACAACAGCAAGCTGGTGAGTAAGTTCATTAATATAATGATGGAGGACGGCAAAAAGTCCACATCAGAGAGAACCTGTTATGGTGCATTCGAGATCATTAAGGAGAAGTCAGGGAATGACCCCCTGAAGGTCTTTAAGACTGCCATAGAGAATGTCAAACCCGTTTTGGAGGTAAAGCCGAGAAGGGTGGGCGGTGCAACGTACCAGGTTCCGGTCGAGATACGCCAGACGAGGCGCATGGCCCTGGCCTTCAGATGGATTATCACATATTCCCGCGGAAGGAACGAGAAGACCATGAGGGAGAGGCTCGCAGGTGAGTTGATGGATGCGTTTAACAATACAGGGACTTCCATAAAGAAGAAGGAAGACACCCACCGGATGGCTGAAGCCAATAAGGCGTTTGCCCATTATAGATGGTAAGGATAGAGGAATACGCACTTGTCAAGATTACCTTTAGAAAAGACACGCAATATTGGCATTATGGCTCACATCGATGCCGGGAAGACCACCACTACCGAGCGTATCCTTTACTACACAGGGGTTACCTATAAAATAGGCGAGGTCCATGAAGGCACTGCGGTGATGGATTGGATGGTCCAGGAGCAGGAGAGAGGAATCACCATCACCTCAGCTGCAACCACGTGTTTCTGGAAAGACCACAGGATTAATATTATTGACACCCCGGGACACGTTGATTTTACCATAGAGGTCGAAAGGTCCCTCAGGGTTCTGGATGGCGCGGTGGCTGCATTTGATTCTGTTGCAGGGGTTGAGCCCCAATCCGAGACTGTCTGGAGACAGGCCAACAAATATGGAGTGCCGAGAATCGCGTTCATGAACAAAATGGACAGGGTGGGCGCCGACTTTTTCATGAGCGTGAAGAGCATGGTTGACCGTCTTGGCGCGAATCCTGTGCCCATACAGATCCCCATAGGTGCGGAAGACAAGTTTAGGGGCTCCATAGACCTGGTGAGAATGAAGGCCATTTATTTTGACGATGAGACCCTTGGGGCGAAATATGTGGAGGATACCATCCCTGACGGGTTAGTCCCCCAGGCAAGGGAATACAGAGAAAAGATGCTGGAAGCACTCTCTGATGTGGATGAAGGAATTATGGAGAAATTTCTGGGTGGCGAGAAGATAAATGAGGAAGAGATCATGAGGGCCCTGAGAAAAGGAACCATCGAATTGAGACTTACCCCTGTCATATGCGGTTCTGCCTTTAAAAACAAGGGAGTTCAGCTCCTCCTTGACTCCATTGTGGATTACCTTCCCTCCCCCCTCGATGTTCCTCCTGTGATAGGCATTAATCCTTCTGATGACTCAGAGGTGGTGAGAAAGGCGAACAACGATGAACCCTTTTCCGCCCTTGCATTTAAGGTAATGACCGATCCCTTTGTGGGACAGTTGACGTTCATAAGGGTATATTCCGGTGTGTTGAGTGCCGGTTCTTATATCTATAACTCCACAAAAGATTCCAAGGAGAGGGTGGGTAGGCTTTTGAGGATGCACGCCAATAAGCGTGAGGAGACAAAAGAGGTTGCTGCCGGTGACATTGTAGCAGCAGTGGGACTGAAAAACACCCTTACCGGGGATACCCTCTGTGACGAAAAACACCCTGTGATTCTGGAATCCATCGAATTTCCTGAGCCTGTGATCTCTGTTGCCATAGAGCCAAAGACAAAGGCTGATCAGGAGAAGCTCTCTCAATCCCTTGCCAAACTTGCCCAGGAGGACCCTTCATTCAGGGTGTCTTTTAATGAAGAGACAGGCCAGACCATTATTGCGGGTATGGGCGAACTCCATCTTGAGATAATTGTGGACAGGCTGCTCAGGGAATTTAAGGTCGGCGCTAATGTGGGGAAACCCCAGGTTGCTTACAAGGAGACCATCCGCATGGCATCCAAGGCAGAAGGGAAATTTGTGAGACAGAGCGGAGGGCGCGGTCAGTACGGACATGTTTATATTGAGCTCGAACCCGCGGAGGCAGGGAAGGGGTTCGAATTCGTGAATAAAATTGTGGGGGGGACTATCCCCAGGGAATATGTTCCTGCAGTGGAAAAGGGAGTGAAAGAGGCGATGGATACAGGAGTCCTTGCAGGATACCCTGTGGTGGATGTGAAGGCAGTCCTCTATGACGGCTCCTACCATGAGGTTGACTCATCAGAAATGGCATTCAAGATTGCCGGTTCCATGGCCTTTAAGGAGGCTGCGAAGAAGGCAAAGCCCGTTATCCTTGAGCCGATAATGAGCGTGGAGGTGGTGACCCCTGAGGAATACATGGGCGACGTAATGGGCGACCTGAATTCACGGAGGGGAAAGATACAGTCCATGGAAAAGAGAGGGAATGCCCAGGTGATCAGGGCAGAGGTCCCTCTTTCAGAAATGTTCGGCTATGCCACTGACCTTAGATCAAAGACCCAGGGAAGGGCGACCTATACCATGCAGTTTGCCCATTATGAGGACGTGCCAAAGGGCATAGCCGATACCATTGTGGCCAAGGTGAAAGGGGAATAAAGGAGGGAAAATGGCAAAGGCGAAATTTGAGAGGGTAAAGCCTCACGTAAACGTAGGGACGATTGGGCATGTAGACCATGGGAAGACGACATTGACGGCGGCGATCACGAAGGTATTGGCGATCAAGGGGCAGGCGACGTA
>DATKOU010000010.1:0-7139 GCA_035524455.1 Thermodesulfovibrionales bacterium
TCTTATTTCCTCGTTACCCTTGACAGGGGTGAAGAGTCGTCAAAGGCAGGGCTGGTGTACGCGGTGATGACCCATATCGGCACGGCCTTCATTATCGCTGCCTTTCTCGTCCTTTACCGGTATACAGGGCATATGGACTTCGCGGGGATAAAGGGCGCTTCAATGCAGCTGGCCCCGGGGATACGCTCGGCTGTCTTTCTCCTGTTCCTGGCGGGATTCGGGACCAAGGCGGGCATCATCCCCCTCCATACATGGCTTCCCAGGGCGCATCCTGCGGCCCCGTCCAATATCTCATCCCTCATGTCCGGCGTAATGATCAAGACAGGAATTTACGGCATGGTGAGGATGAACATGGATCTCCTTGGACAGGGGGCGGAATGGTGGGGAATCGCCCTTATTGTAATCGGCGCGATCTCCTCCATCCTTGGTGTTCTCTATGCCCTGATGGAACATGACATAAAGAGGCTCCTCGCGTACCACAGTGTGGAAAATATCGGCATTATCCTGCTGGGGATGGGCGCATCAATGATGTTCATGAGCAATGGTCTGTATAGCCTGGCTACCATCGCCCTCACCGCAGGACTCTACCATACATTGAATCATGCGGTATTCAAGGGACTGCTCTTCCTCGGGGCCGGCTCGGTGGTGCACGGAACGCACACGAAGAACATGGAGGACATGGGCGGCCTTATCAAGACAATGCCCTACACAGGCTTTTTCTTCCTCGTGGGTTCTGTATCCATCTGTGCGCTTCCTCCCTTTAACGGTTTTGTGAGCGAATGGCTCACCTTCCAGTCCCTGCTTCTTGGATTTGAGTCCCCCTCGGTGATCTCAAAGATCGTGTCACCTTTGGGCGGTGCTGCCCTTGCACTTACCGGAGCCCTTGCGGCGTCATGTTTTGTAAAGGCATTTGGCATATCTTTTCTGGGCATTCCCAGAAGCCATCATGCCGAGAATGTGAAGGAGTCATCGCCCTCCATGCTTATCGGGATGGCCTTCCTCGCACTTTTCTGTCTCCTCTTCGGACTGTTCCCTGGCATGGTGATCGCGGTCATCTCTCCTGCGGTATTCAGCCTCACCGGCGTCCCCGGAATGTCGCCGGGCATTACCATTGTCTCGATCAGTGAGACGGCATCTTCCCTGTCTCCGGCTGGCATACTCATCGCAATCGCCGTTATGGCTGTGGCAACAGTGGCCTTCCTTCTCAGTGTTGGGGGGAGGGGCAAAACGCTTTATAGTGATTCCTGGGACTGCGGTATGCCTTCCCTTACCCCGAGGATGCAGTACACGGCAACGGCGTTCACAAAGCCGATCCGCATGATCTTTAAGCGAATTTATCTTCCCAAACGCGAACTGAGTGTTTCCTATTTCCTGAAGCCATTTTTCGTAAAATCCATAACATACAGCGGTGAGATAACCCCCTTCTTTGAGCGGTATCTCTACGAACCGGGGACACGTGTTATTCACGCAATTGCAGGGAAGGTGAGACTTCTCCAGTCAGGGAGCCTCCACCTCTACCTTGGGTACATACTGGTGACGCTCATTGTTCTTCTCATATTCGGGAGCTGATATGGAATACCTCCAGTTTCTTATCATCCTTCTCTTCTCCCCCCTGATTCAGGGCATGATAAAGAAGATGAAGGCGCGCATGCAGGGGAGGGTTGGGTCCGGGATATTCCAGCCGTATTATGACCTGATACGGCTGATGAAAAAGGAGATGGTGATATCCCATGTGACCTCCTGGATATTTAAGGCAACACCTTACATTGTACTTGCATCGACCATTGTTGCCTCAATGATCACCCCGGTGCTTACCACAAGGGTTCCCTTCGGCATCATGGGCGATGTCATTGCGCTGATCTATATTCTTGCCACAGGAAGGTTTTTCATGGCCCTTGCAGGGCTTGACGCGGGGACCGCCTTTGGCGGTGAGGGCAGCAGCAGGGAGATGGCAGTGGCGATCCTTGTGGAACCAATGATGATGCTGAGCATATTTACCGCAGCCATATCGGTAGGCTCCACAAATATTGCGAGGATTGCAGAGGCACAGAATATGGTGTATTCGCCGTCCCACCTTCTTGCCCTTTCCGCCTTTGTTGTTGCCATCATCGCAGAGACCGGGAGGATACCCGTTGACAACCCTGACACGCACCTGGAACTTACCATGATCCACGAGGGGATGCTCCTGGAATATTCCGGGAGGTATCTTGCGCTCATGGAGTGGGCGCATTATATGAAACAGATGCTCCTTTTCACCCTTGGGGTGGACATCTTTTTCCCTGTGGGAATTCCCAGTGATACCGCGTTTGCAGGGCTTGGCGTATCGTTCGCTCTCTATTTTCTTAAAATGGGTTTCATGGCGGTGCTCATGGCTGCGATAGAATCAACAAGGGCAAAGCTGAGGTTCTTTCAGCTTCCTTCCCTTTTGGGAGGGGCTTTTGTCCTTGCGTTCCTGTCGCTGCTCACCTATATCATGATGGGGAGATGAATTCATTATGAAGAACTGGATCCAGGCTTTTTCGGTGATGGATTTCATATCGGTGGGGATACTCCTTACCGCGGTTGCCATGAACGCTTTTAAGCGGCTGGAGTCGTGTGTGAAGATCTACACGCTGAACTCATTGCTGCTCTCATCTCTCATCGCGATCGTGGCGCTTATGGTCGGGGAACCCCACCTCTACATCGCATCGGCCGCTACCCTCCTGGGCAAAGGGATCCTCATCCCCATGTTCCTGAAGAGAGTGGTCCGGCAAATGAAGGTGACCCACGACGTGGAGCCGTATATAAACAATGCCCTTTCACTCGCCATATCAGGGATCCTCGTGGCAGTTGTGTATGCATCGCTGAGGCAAGGCATATTCGTATCAGGGTTTTCGAAAAACGTACTCCAGATTTCCATTGCGGTGATCCTCATCGGACTGTTCGTCATGATTACCCGGAGGAAAGCCATTACCCAGGTGATAGGGCTGCTCTTCATGGAGAACGGGCTTTTCCTCGCCGGTTTTTCCCTTACCTACGGGATGCCCATCATCATAGAACTTGGCGTGCTGTTCGATATGCTCATGGGAGTGATCATACTGGGAATATTTGCAGTCCAGATCAAGAGGGCGTTTGCGTCTTCCAACCTCGATAATCTGACCATACTGAAGGGATAGGATTGATGATCGCGATACTCCTGATACCCCTCGTCAGCTCGGCATTGTGTTATCTGCTGAAAAGCCCGAGGGGCATAGGATATGCGAGCATGTCCGGAGCCGTTGTCCTTGCAGCAGTTTCTCTGCCCACGATCCTCTCTGTGGTCTCTTCCCCTGCGGAGATAATGAATGGGATGCTCTATATGGATGCTCTTTCCGGATATATCATGGCGATGGTGGTGTTCCTTGGTCTTGCGTCGGCCCTTTACTCCATCAGTTATCTCGAACACGAACTGAATGCTCGCCTCACCGACATAACGGGAATAAGGAGATATTACGCCCTGCTCCATCTCTTCATTTTTACCATGCTCCTGGTGACTGTTGCGAATAATCTGGCCCTGATGTGGATCGCCATAGAGGCGACCACTATTGTCTCCGCCCTTCTCATAGGGCTCGGTTTTTACAAGAGGCATCTGGCCATAGAGGCTGCATGGAAATATATCATCCTCTGCACTGTGGGGATTACCTTTGCCCTTCTGGGGACGTTCATCACCTACTATGCCTCCACTGCGGTCATGGGAACCGAAGGGGCGTTGAACTGGACGGTACTTAAGGGGATTGCCGGTAGCCTGAACCCCTCTACCATGAAACTCGCGTTTATCTTTATCCTCGTGGGATACGGTACCAAGGCGGGATTAGCCCCTATGCATAACTGGCTTCCTGATGCCCACAGCCAGGCGCCCAGTCCCATCAGTGCACTTCTTTCCGGAATCCTGCTGAATACCGCATTTTACGGGGTGATGAGGTTTGTCTCTATTGTGGAGCCCTCCACAGGGGATCTTTTTACCGGACACCTTCTCATCCTTTTCGGTCTGATCTCCATAGGCCTGTCCTCGGTATTGATTCTTGTCCAGGATAACTACAAGAGGCTCCTCGCCTACAGCAGCATCGAACACATGGGGATTATTTCCCTTGGGGTCGGCATAGGTGGCCCTTTGGGCATCTACGGCGCACTTCTGCACATCCTGAACCATGCCCTTTCGAAACCCCTCATGTTCTTTGCCTCAGGGAAGATTCAGTCACATTATGGTTCAACACGCATTGAGAATATACGGGGAGTCGTGTCTTCCATGCCCCTCCTGGGGACACTCACCTTTGTCGGCGCATTCTCCCTCGCAGGCACCCCGCCGTTCAATATCTTCATAAGTGAGTTTACTATCCTGAGGGCTGCGGTGGACAAAGCCCTCTGGGCTGTAGTAGTGCTGTTTCTCATCTTTGTTGTCCTCGTCTTTTACGGAATGCTTTCCGGGTTCGGAAAGATGCTATTCGGAAAGTCTGAAGACAGAGAAGAAACACGTGCGAAAGGAACGGAGAGTGAAACAGTATCAGAATTTTCCTGTTTTCGTTCGTGCGGATTGTCGGATGTCCTCGGGAATGCGGTAATGATTGTAATGGCCGTGTGTATCGTAGTCCTCGGAGTCACGGTTCCGGATTTCCTTGACAATGCCATAAAATCCTGCGTAATAATTTTAGGAATAAGATAGTGGAAAGAATACTTAAGAAAGCGCTGAGAACAAGGGATCACCTGAATGAACGTTATCTCCATGTGAGCAGGGATGATTTTAAAGGCACATGCGTGCATCTTTACGCAAAGGAGCGCGCAATCCTCCGCCTCATGTTTGGCACGGATGAGAGAGAGGCTGAGGGCGTCTTCAATATTTATGCGGTGTTTTCGATTCCTGGTATTGACCGCTTCGACATCGTGGTTCTCTCCCTGAAGGAAGACGACCTGACCTTTCCTTCCATTACTCCGGAAATCCCTGCAGCCCACTGGTATGAGCGGGAAATACGGGACATGTTCGGCCTTACCCCTAAGGGACATCCTGACCTTCGGAGGCTTGTTTTCCACGATTCCTTTCCAAAGGATTCCCATCCTCTGAGGAAGGACTGGAGCATGAGCGAAGCTGATCTTAAAGAGTGGGGAGAGGGGATTGCTCAGAAAGAGCCCTACCATTTTATGAGGGTCGAAGGGGAAGGGGTTTACGAGATCCCGGTGGGACCTGTCCACGCGGGGATCATCGAGCCAGGCCATTTCAGGTTCAGCGCAGTGGGGGAAACCATATTCTTCCTGGAGCCCCGGCTTTTCTATACTCACAAGGGCACAGAGAAGCTTTTTGAGACCCTTGGGTTTGCCAAAGGGGTAGGGCTCGCGGAAAGGGTTTCAGGGACGTCTTCTTTCTCCCATTCCGTTGCGTACTGCATGGCTGTGGAACGGATGGTAGGTATGGATATTCCGGAGAAGGCAAAGGCCGTAAGAACCCTGGTGCTGGAACTGGAGCGACTTTATAACCATATAGGGGACATCGGGAACATGTGCGCAGGAACCGGGCTTGCCGTGGGATACGCAAAGGGCGCGATCATCAAGGAGCGGCTTATGCAGCTCAACGAGAGGGTTTCGGGGAACAGATACCTGAGAGGAATAAATATCATTGGCGGAGTTATGGGGGACCTGTTCACTCATGCCGATGATATCTTGATGACGTTGGACCTTGTCACAAAGGAATACAAGGAGCTTATGACATTCCTCATCGGGACGGTATCTCATGTTGAACGCCTTGAGAACACGGGAAAGCTCTCAAAGGAGATCGCAGTAAAACTCGGGGTCACCGGTGTGGCAGCAAGGGCTTCAGGGGTGAATGATGACATAAGAAAGGCACACCCCCACCTCCTTTATGACAGACTTGAATTTGAAGCCCACACCATGGCACGGGGCGATGTATTTGGGAGAATGATGATCAGGGCCGAAGAGGCCGAGTGTTCGCTATCCATGATTCACGCACTCCTCGAAAAAAATTATAGGGGCGCACTGACAGCTGAGATGAGGGACATTTCCCCTTATGCGTCTGCCCTCGGCTACGCGGAGACACCAAGGGGTTCGGCGTTTTACTGGGTGATGTCAGGAAGGGAGGGAAACCCTCTCAGGGTGAAACTGAGGTCCCCCTCTTTCTGCAACTGGCCCGCGGTTCCCTTTGCGGTACACGGCAATATAGTGCCTGATTTCCCGCTCTGCAACAAGAGTTTTAATCTTTCGTACTCAGGATGTGACATGTGAGGGAGATGGCGAACGCTGATGATTAAAGAGATTCTGAGAAATATAGTGGGACGAAAGGAGGCCCTTTCATTCCCTGAAGGTTTTATGGTTTCTCCTGAGCATGTCGCTCTTAACGTGGACCTCAAGAGAAAGATCGATGGCATTTTTGGAAGGTCTCTGAGGATACGGCAGGTGGACGCGGGTTCATGCAATGCCTGTGAGTGGGAATGCACAGCCCTCACGAATCCTGTCTATGACATTCAGAGGTTTGGTATTGATTTCGTCGCGTCACCGAGACATGCAGATGCCCTCCTGGTGAGCGGTCCTGTTTCGAGGCAGATGGAACTCGCCCTGAAAAAGACATACCGTGCAACACCCGAACCAAGACTTGTCATCGCATGCGGTGACTGTGCAGTGAACGGAGGTATTTATAGGGGGAGCTATGCGGTGAGCGACGGTGTGGCGAATGTGGTGCCTGTTGACTGTCACATCCCGGGATGCCCCCCGACACCGGCCGGGATACTTTTGGGACTCATACAACTTATTGAGTCTGTTTCAAAACGTTAATCCCATCCTATTAAGAGTCTCGAGGATAAGCACCATCCAATTCTGTCCCGGACGGTCTTCCCCCTGTGAAAGCATACGGGAGCTTGAGCGGCCATTTGAGGAGATAGTCAAAAAAAGGCAGGATTATCAAGCGCGAGGTGGCAGGGCAGGGTGGAGGCGAGGCTTTGCCAGGATGAGGGAGAGAGATGACCTCAGGCGAAAGATCAACACGTTTCAAGTAATGACTTTTGCAGACCACATGGTTTATCATACCAGCACTACATCCTATGGAAGAAGTCTACAGTATAAAGCTTCCTGTTTTTGAAGGGCCCCTGGACCTTCTTCTCCATCTTATCAAGGAAAACAAG
>DATKOU010000011.1:0-11061 GCA_035524455.1 Thermodesulfovibrionales bacterium
AAGGGATATCATGTCCTTCTTGATGCGATCCCGTTAGTCTTGAAAAAGGCTCCTCATGCGATATTCGCCTTTGTGGGTGATGGCCCACAGAAGGAAAATATTTCTGGTACAATAGAGCAGTTGGGGTTATCGGGGAATGTGCGTCTGCTCGGAATGAGATGGGATATCCCTAATGTGCTGAAGTCCATAGACATTTTTGCTCTTCCCACTCTTCAGGAAGCCCTTGGGAGTGCATTTGTAGAAGCAATGGCAATGGGTAAGCCGGTTATTGGAACAAACGTGGGGGGAGTGAGTGAAGTGATAAAAGACGGGAGTAACGGTTATCTGGTGGAGCCAAACAATGCCGCTGCATTAAGTGAGGCAATTCTGAAGGTGCTTGAAGATCCGGAAAGGGGGAGGAGTATGGGAAGGGAAGGCAGAAGAATGGTGGAGGAACTGTTCACCAACGAAAAGATGTGTGAAAAAATGCATGACCTGTATATGTCTCTCCTCCAAGGGAAACGTTCATGAGATCCGTCCCTGTTTTGATGTATCACCACGTGAATCCTCATAAAGGAGACATGGTGACCGTGACCCCAACAACCTTTGAACGGCAGATGGAATATCTTAGCGAGGCAGGATATAGAACCTTGACCCTCGATGAACTGCTCTCTTATATTAAAGGGGACTTGGTCTTACAACAGAAAGCAGTCGTCGTGACCTTTGACGATGGCTGGCTCGATAATTATATCTATGCGTTTCCCGTTTTAAAAAAATATAACATCCATGCCTCCATATTTATCGTTACAAACATTATAGGGCGGGCCTCACGGGATGGCGGAAAGCCCCCCACTGTTGTGCCGACTCACCGGGAGTCTAAGCTAATTATGCAAAAGGGGGAAGAGCATGAAGTTTTTTTGCGGTGGGATATTATCAAAGAAATGGCAGAGAGTGAACTCATCGATTTCTTCTCTCACGCCAAAACACATGCCAGTTGTGATTTCCTCTCCGAACCTGAGTTGTCCGAAGAGCTTGAAGCATCCAAGCATGTCATAGAAGAGAGGCTCAAAAAACCTTGTCCCTTCCTGTGCTGGCCATTCGGCAGATACACCAGCTTCGCGATTGAGGTCGCACGAAAAGTGGGGTACAGCGCAACCTATACCACCAACCATGGAATTGTTACTCCAGGGTCGGACCCCTTTGCGATCAAAAGAATTGGGGTGAAGGATGATATGGGATGGTTTAAGTCAAGGATGCGAATCTATAGTAACCTGTTGCTAGCCAGGATCTACCTCAAATTGAAGAGGAAATGAGAATAAGCCCTGCTGATGGTCTGCTGTTCCTGGTGATGAGACTGCTGAAATCCCTTGATAAGAGAAAGCGCGACGTGAAGTATTTTGACCCCTCCTCTGTGAACCGTATTTTGGTGGTTTCATCGACGGCCATAGGAGATACACTATTGTCCACTCCCGCGATCAAAACTGTTCGGGAACGGTATCCTCATGCTGACATTGTAGCCCATTTCAATATCAAGAACATGGAACTCTTTGATAACAACCCCCATATAAACGGCATCATTCCCTATTATGGGGGGTACAAAAAGTTCTTCGGGACTGTCAGTAAGTTCCGGAAACACAAGTTCGACCTTGCTCTCATATTCCACGGCAATGAACCCCAGGCATCGCCCACGGCTTACCTTTCAGGCATACGGTTCATCATGAAGCTCCCCAACAACGGTGAATATCGTTTCTTGCTGTCGAACACAGAACCGGTGATGTCCTGGCTTGACTTCGGGCATGCGATTGAACAGCGACTGAAAGTCGCTGAGCTTGCCGGGTGTGTGGCGAGCGGACTGCCGCGTATGGAGCTTCCGCTGCGCGGAGAGGGCGAGAACGCCGTTGATGCCTTTCTGGATGGAAGCAACATTACTCCGTCAGATCGATTAGTCGGTTTTCAGGTGGGAGCTTCAACACTCAGCCGAATGTGGTTTGCTGATCGGTTTATTGAACTGGGGAGGAGGCTCATTCATGAACTCGGCGATATTCAAATTGTCATCACCGGGTCTCCTCAGGAATACGGCTATTGCAAGAAGATCGCAGACGCTATAGGCACGAAGGCGTTCGTGTCGGCAGGGAAGATCCCCTTAAGGTATGTCCCTTCCTTGGTTCGGAGACTTCGGGTGCTTGTCACGGGTGACACGGGAATCATGCACATGGCGATTGCCACCGGTACCCCAATAGTTGCCCTATTTGCAGTTTCAGATTCACAGAGGTCAGGACCTTACTATGACAAGGAAAAGCACAGGGTTATACAGAAGGAAAAGACATGCGATCCCTGCACGAGCAAGAAATGCACGTACCAGCGGTGTATGGAGAACATCAGCGTAGAGGAGGTCTTTTGTGAACTGATGGAGGTAATCGAGAGATGAGCAATCAACTGTGCCCGGTCTGCAAGGGAATCACTGCCCCCTTTTTTGTGGGGAAAAGAGACCTTTTGGAGTGTATCCATTGCCATATTGTATTTGATACGCGAGTTTCGTACGATAGGAATTTTTACGAGCACCAGCGGGCAGCTTCGGTGGACGCTACCAAGATAGACGCGAGGCGGAGGAATGTCAGACAAAGGATAAATCTTATAAAAACACTCTTGCATAAAGACATTTCGCTCCTTGATATCGGCTGTGGCGAGGGCGTGTTCCTTCGGGAGGTGCTCGCGGATGTGCGCGAAGCAACAGGCCTTGAGCCGACTCTTTTTTACGTTAACTATGCTCGTGAACACTTTAACCTCGATGTCCGGCAGGGGCTTATTGAGGACGTTGATTTTCCCGATGGGGCATTTTCGGTTATCACAATGTTTCACGTGATTGAACACGTGGACGACCCCGTTGCAGCACTGAAGAAAATAGGTCGGTGGCTCAAAACGGGAGGACATCTTGTGATAGAAGTCCCCAACATCAAGAGTCCTACTGCGAGATACAAGGGTCTGGATTGGGAGATGATAATCCCTGAGCATAGGTTTCAGTTCTACGGGGAATCGTTACGGTATGTACTTGACAGGGCTGGATTTCGTCTCATTTCTCTGCGAACCCGTGATTTCGATCAATACCGGACAAGCATCGGAAAGAACCTCCGCAAACTCGGTATAGGCACGCAAGAGTACAGGCCAAAAGCCCCCTCAGTCGGACATGAGGTGCGTGTACCAGGAATTCCTGGTGGACCGATATCTCCGGCAAAAAGGATTCGCAGGTTCATTCAAGCACCACTTAAAGCCCTTTTGGGATGGCTTGTCATGAAATTGGCACGCGGCGATTATCTTTTTGTCGTGGCTAGAAAGGCATGATATTTACGTGGGTAAAGGGTTGGTATATGGTGAGGTGCCTGGAGAATAACACAGTGGCAGTTTTCTCATGCAATTGTCTTCCGACAAAAAGATGGCGGAGGAATTATTGTTGATACTCAGGAGATTTCAGTGACAATTATACCGAAGCACATACTCATACTTGATACTGGCAAGGAGTGGGGTGGAGGGACGAACAGCCTCCTGGAACTTCTGGGGAGAATCGATAGGAAAGCCTTTCGATTTACCGGAGTATTTTATCACGACTATCAAAAGGGGAAGGAATCTACGATAAAAACTGAGCTGGAGAAAATGGGAATCCCGTTCATGCTCCTAAAGCAAGAAAAACAGCCTGTTATGGCCAAGTTCCTTAAAGAGCTACTCAGGTGTATGTTCTTTTTTAGTAAGAAGTTAAGAAGATACCTTGTATTTTCAGTCGACTACCATGTGAGGATCAAACCGAATGCGGAAAAAATCGTTGAGATCTTGAAAAATCTCAAGGCTGCTCTGCTTTATCTGAATAACCAGCCGTCATCGAACCTGGAAGGGATTCTCGCTGCCCAACAGGTCGGCGTCCCCATCATTCAGCATGCGAGGAGCAATGCTTCACTTTTACCCGCTGAGGTGAAGATGATTAACAGGAACATTACCTCTATGATATGTGTGTCCAACGGGCTCAAAGAAAATTACATAAAACAGGGCGTACTGGGAAACATTGTCACAGTTGTGCATAATGGTATAGATGTGACAAGAGAACCGGAAGTCCCCCGCGAGATAGTCCTGAGGAGCCTTGATGCGGGAAAAGATGAAGTAGTCGTTGGCATGGTCGGCTCACTCATGAAGAGGAAGGGTTTTGATATATTTATAAGAGCGCTCAGACATCTGAAAGACGCGGGCGCACAGTTTAAGGGCGTTATCATAGGTGACGGTCCTGAAAAAGAACATCTCAGTCGTTTGGTTGAGAAATTCAACCTGACAGAAAGAATAGTGTTTACAGGTTTCAGGGCTGATGGACTCTCTTACATCAATGCCCTTGATATCCTTGTCCTCTCATCGCCTGAAGAGGGATTCCCGAGGGTTATCCTGGAGGCCATGCTTATGAATAAACCTGTAGTCGTGTCGGATATACCTGGGCCTTCGGAACTGGTGGTACATAATGAGACCGGATATCTTGTCCCGGCCGGACAACCCAGTGCCTTTGCTGATTGTCTCAGACGGCTTATAGCACAGCCTGAAATGAGAAAGCAAATGGGGAAAAAGGGGAGGGAGAGAGTAATTGAACACTTCTCGGTTGAGAAATACGTTCATGGTGTAGACAGTGTGTTTAAAAAGGTGCTGGGATTAAAGAAATGACAGCGGAAATGTCCAATACACACGAATCAATTCCATGGAGCGATATCAAGGCCAGGCGTGAAGAAGTCAAAAATTCGTATCCCACTCTCTTTACCATCCCTCTTATGTACTGTACGAAGAGGGAACTCATTGGTAATGTGGTGAAAACCATTGAGGGGAAGGTGCTCGATATCGGTGCCGCCGATAGATTTGTGCGGGATATCTGTGCTCAGGTAGGCAAGGAGATTGAATACAGGAGTATGGATGTGGACAGAACAGGATTCCATGAGTATTACTCCCTCGATGCGGTTCAGGAAACGTTTGACGCAATCTTTCTCCTCGATATGATTGAACACATATCATTACGTGAAGGAATATTATTGCTGCAGAGGTGTAAAGAAATGCTGAATCCTGACGGAAGAATTATTCTCACCCTCCCGAATAATAATCACCCCACTGCCTTTGCTTCAGATTGTACCCATGTGACATCATATCGTTACCATGAAGTGGGGGGAACACTGTTAGCGGCAGGATTTGAAGAGTTGCAGATATTCAGGATCTCAGCCAAAAGAAGACTCAAACACCGGCTTCTGGCAACTCTTCTCACGCCTGTTCTGAAATTCCTGGACATGGATTTTGCCCCGGGAATTTTCCTCACTGCAAAAAGGAAATAGACTATGCTTTATATAGTGATAACATATCTGGCAGCCCCGGTCTTATATGTCCTGATACTCCTGCGCAGAAGAAAACAGATAAAAAACATCCTCGTCATTCAGACAGCAAAGATTGGTGATGTGATTTGTTCAACCCCGGTTTTCAGAGAGATAAAGAAGGGATATCCGGAGGCTCATTTGACGGTAATGGCAACTCCTGTCACCCTTGAACTCTTAGAGATTAATCCGCATGTTGATGAGATCATAACGATGAATCACAAAGACTATAAGGGACCTTCGGGCAAACTTAGGCTGGCCAATCTGCTCCGCAAAAGGAAATTTGACATCGCGGTATGCCTTAACCCTAACGTCCTCTTTGCGTGCGCAACATTCTGGGGACTCGTACCAGTCCGACTTTCTGTGATGCCTGATTTCTCCGGAAGCACCTTTAAACTTGCAGCCTTTTTTTTTAGCTCTCTTGAAAGACATGTGAAAGGCCGATTGGTCATTGAAACGTATTTGAGGATGTTGAGAGCCATCGGAATTGAAAGTAATAACATTTCCAAAGAGGTCTATAAATCAGAAACCGCGGAGAACAGGGTGAGCCAGCGTATTGGCGAGCTTAAGAAGCCTTTGATAGGCATAGCGGTCAGCAGCGGGAACAAGCTGAAGGAGATGGGACCAGAGAAAATTATACAGCTTGCAGCGATACTGTTGGACACCACCGATGTCTTCATCGTGCTCATCGGGTCTTCCCAGGACAGAGGTACTTCCTCTTTAATACGAAAAGCCCTTGGGAAAAAGGAGAGAATCCTGGATGTAACAGGAGAGTTCGGTCTCGGGGAACTCCCGGCCCTTATTGAACGCCTTTCGCTCCTTGTCGGCGTGGATACGGGCATTGTATACATGGCAGACGCATTATCCGTTCCGGTTATAGACATAGCCGGACCCTCAGATATGGAAGACCAGCGACCCACCGGTGCAAAGAGCATGATTCTTCAGAAGAAGGTCCAATGCGTACCCTGTTCTCATGCCTTTCATGCCCCCTATGCATGCGTGCGGAATACACGTGAGTGCATTCAATTGATGTCGATAGATGAAATCTGCTATGCTATTAAAAAATTTTTTCCGGAAGTGCACTGTCCATAATGAACATTCTCAATAATCTCACTCTATCTCATGGCGTACGTTTTTTTCTCTATGCGTTCATATTTCTTCAGCCTGTGAATCGCTTCAATTCCTCTAGGGAGATAGCCTTTGGCGGCCTTTTGGTATTCTTTGTCCTTAAATTATTCAAGGGCGGGCTGAAAGATATACGGTTGAGTGATGGAACAATCGTTGCCTTATTTTTATTAACCGCGTGGTCTTTAATGGTCTCTTTATTGGGACCATATCCCGTGGATAGCCTGAGTGCAATGAAGAATAACCTCCTTGCCCAGATCCTCATATTTTTTGCCATCATCACAGAGTTCAAAACATTACGGGAACTCAATGGACTCTTTTGGATCGTAATCTCTAGCTTTTTACTTGTCACTCTTATTTCAGTATTTGAAGTCGTTAATCTCACAAACTATGATCAGCTATTGAAAAGTCATGATATGTTTACGCATAAAATGTTCATCGGTGGGTATGCAAATCACGCGACCTTCTATCTTCCCTTCATTCTTGCGTGGCTGATCGCGTTTGATGAACCTCGGGTGAGGAGGTGGGTGGGGCTGGGAACACTCATAACAGGAATTGTGGTAGTGTTCGTGTATTCACACAGAACTGCATTGATTGCCTTACCGAGTGCTTTTTTCATTATACTTCTCCTCACCAGAAAGTATAAAATTCTCCTTGCTGCCTGCCTCTTCGTCATTATTGCTGCCGCTGCAATAGGGTTGTCAAAATCCGATGTACTCTCACGGTATAAATCCCTTGGAAATCCAAAAACGTATATTACAAATAGAGGCGTAAGCGGCCGGTTCGCAGTATGGGAAGGGGCATTACAGATCATCAAGGAGAGGCCGATCCTCGGGTACGGATATGGGTGGAAAAAAATCGCATGGGTTGCGCAGGACTTAAATCTTGCCGATTCCTGGAAGAAAGATTTTCCTCACATATATGCGTATTACGTCGGCGAGGCGCACTTAGGGTATGGCAGGGTCAATCCTCACAGCCTTGCACTTCAGATCCTTTTTGAAATCGGAGTAGTCGGCCTTCTTATTTTTTTGTGGTTCTGGGCGACTATTATTCATAAAATCATTAAGGTTGGATTTTCAAAGGAACACTCGGACTCAAGGAGCTATGTGCTCTGCAGCGTGGGGGTTCTTGCTTCATATCTCATCATTAACATTCCCAATGGTTTCTGGGAAGACTCGTACGGCAGAGTGATCTTCTTTTTTATTGCCTCAATTTTTGTTGCTTTCCGACAGCATGTCAACGGACTCACTCCTCAAGAATCATTCACATGCAAATAAAAAAGATCCTCTTCATCCGGCGTGACAACATCGGTGATCTTATTTGCACCACCCCAGCGATCCATGCAGCAAGAGAGAAGTTTCCTGATGCGAGGATCGGGATACTGGTAAGTACGTACAATGCGGATGTAATCAAGAACAACCCAGATATAGACGAAGTGTATATCTATGAAAAGTCAAAGCATGCTCCGGATAAGAACAGATTGTCTGTTTGGTGGGATAATCTCAAGGTTTTTCAGAAGATACGCAGAGAACGGTACGATATTGCTATAGGGTGTGGCACTTATTCGATCCGACTGGCGCGCTATACGGCGCTGACCGGGGCGAAAAGGCGTGTCGGGTATGTACCCAGGGATGTCCGTAAGTCCCGCTGGTACAATGCTCCTGTTCCGGAGCCCGACCGGCCTGCCCACGAAGTCGAGACGGTCTTTCACCTGATCTCAGCCCTCGGTATCCATGGCCCTCTTCCCCCCATGCGGGTATTTCCTCTGGAAAAAGAGACGCAGAAAGTCCGGGACTTCCTGACTGCCGCGGGTATCAAGAGAGACAAGCCCCTCGTCGCCTTTCACATCAGCAGCAGGCGTCAGCAAAATCGCTGGCCTATAGAAAAATTTATTGACTTAGCACGAGATATTCTCAGCCGTAAGGAAGCAGAGATCATGCTTTTATGGTCCCCGGGGAGCAAGAAGAATGTCTACCACCCGGGAGATGATGAGAAGGCCGACCTCTTCGTGCGCTCGGTGCAGCCCGGTCCCGCGGCATACAGGACCACTGCCGTGAGAGAACTCATAGCAGCCATCAGCGTCAGCGATCTCGTTGTCTGCGGTGATGGAGGCGCCATGCACATTGCCGCAGCATTGGGGAAGCGCATTGTGACGATATGGGGATCCTCTGGCCCTATTCGATGGAGACCCTGGGGAGTAACACATCTGATTTTGCAGGATGAGAGCAGGCGGGCGGAAAACATCTCTGTTCAATCAGTCATTGACGCTGTTCAGAAGTTGCTCACATAAGAAAGCTTCGCGGGGAAACTCCTGTGTCAGCGCTCTCCAGTGGTTTTGGGGAGTTTACATCAGGGGATGCTTCTGCCATAATAAAAAACCTGATGATCATGGCAGGGA
The DNA here is from genome assembly GCA_035524455.1 of Thermodesulfovibrionales bacterium. Classification (GTDB taxonomy): domain Bacteria; phylum Nitrospirota; class Thermodesulfovibrionia; order Thermodesulfovibrionales; family UBA9159; genus DASPUA01. The sequence continues at coordinate 8,881 of DATKOU010000011.1, forward strand.
GGATATCTCCTGGAGAAAGAGGATAAGGGGTAATCATGCATATCGGGATAATAGGAACAGGGTATGTCGGTTTAGTGACAGGGGCATGTTTTGCAGAATTTGGCGTGTTCGTCACCTGTGTTGACAAGGATGAAAAGAAGATAAGATCTCTCAGGAAGGGGATCGTCCCCTTTTATGAACCGGGACTTGAAGACCTTGTCCAGAGGAACATCAAACAGGGAAGGCTTAAGTTCACCACAAAGATCGCGGATGTGGTGGATGACTGTCTGGTCATTTTTATCGCAGTGGGGACGCCCCCGAGAGGGGATGGTTCCGCTGATCTCCAATACGTCGATGTGGTGGCAGAGGAAATCGGCCGGCATATGAATGGCTATAAGGTGATCGTCACCAAGAGCACCGTCCCCGTAGGGACCGGGAAGAGGATCTCGCGGATCATATCAAAAAATCAGAGAGCAAAGGACAATTTCGATATTGTCTCAAATCCGGAATTCCTCAGGGAGGGGGCTGCCATAGAAGACTTTATGCGGCCCAACAGGGTGGTGATCGGTGCGAACAGTCAGCAGGCGGTCGCGATACTCAAAGACCTTTATAATCCCCTCTACCTTATCGAAACCCCTTTTGTGATCACCAATATCGAGACTGCGGAACTGATCAAGCACGCCTCAAACTCCTTTCTTGCCGCCAAGATCTCTTTTATCAACGAGATCGCAAACCTCTGCGAGAAGGTTGGCGCTGACGTGAACATGGTAGCCAAGGGCATGGGGCTTGACCGGAGGATAGGCCCCAAATTTCTTCATGCCGGACCTGGTTTCGGCGGCTCATGTTTTCCAAAGGATACAAGGGCACTTCTTAGACTTGCGGAGGAGCATGATACCGAGCTTTCTGTGGTCAAGGCAGCCATTTCTGCTAATGAGAAGCAGAAAGGCATCATGTTCGACAGGATCAGAAGATCCATGGGCCCCCTGAAGGGCAAGGTTGTTGCGGTCCTCGGGATATCCTTTAAGCCGAATACAGATGATCTGAGGGAAGCACCGTCTCTGTACCTCATCGAGAAGTTTTTGAAGGATAAGGCGAGAGTAAGGGCTTACGACCCCGCAGCCATGGATAATGCAAAAGCCCTGTTCCCTCAGGTTGCTTACTGTAAAGACCCGTATGATGCGGCAAAGGGAGCGGATGCATTGGTCATTGTGACCGAATGGAACCAGTTCAGGAACCTTGACCTCGAAAGGATAAAGGGACTGCTCAGGAAGCCTTTTTTCTTTGATCTAAGGAATATCTACGAGCCGGAAAAGGTGAAAAGACTCGGGTTCAAATATTTCTGTGTTGGGCGATGTACGTAATTAAATGCGACAAATCCTTTATATCATAAATTGGATTTTAAGTGTGGAGATGATGATTTATTCGGATTAATAACTTGACGATGTGTTTTTTTTGTTTTATTATTCACCAATCACTATTCACTGATAACTGATGTGCCGGGCGATTAGCTCAGTGGGAGAGCACTGTCTTCACACGGCAGGGGTCGCTGGTTCGAAACCAGCATCGCCCACCATATGACATGAAGGGTGGTTGAGTAGTATGAAACCAGCTATCAAATAAAGACTTCTCCTTACACGGGAGCTCGCAGTGCGAGTCCAACATCAAGGGGTTAGCCATTTATGGCTAGCTCCTTTTTCATGGGATTGTGCAGTTGACCTGCCATTAATGGCTGAATTAAGAATATCCACAGCCTTTACCTTATGGCTCGGTGCGAAGTGGGCATACCGTACGTCATAGTAAAGGTTTTATGCTCCAGGAGTTCTTTAACAGTGGTAATATCAACCCCAGCCATGACAAGGTAAGATGCAATTGAGGAGACCCTGACACTCCTTTTTGGAGAGATTGAAACGAAGACGTTTCAAACCTGCAAAGACAGAGCTTCTTACGTGAAAAAATCAATACATTAGAAGCTGTATTCTCCAAAGCATGTAGAAAAAAAACCTACAAAAGAATCAGATAAAGGCATATACTTATTAATGTCATTTACGGGAAAATTCGGGTACGCGGCCCTTCCTCAAAGAGACGTGAAAATGCCTCTTAACATAATTTAAGGAGGATAAAATGAAAATGAAACAGGGATTCAAAATAGTTTTAGCACTGTTTCTGTGTTTTATAATGTCTGTGGCATTCATGAATTGTGGC
>DATKOU010000012.1:0-5328 GCA_035524455.1 Thermodesulfovibrionales bacterium
GATGACGCGATCGTGCTTTTTGCAGATCCGACGAAAGAGATGCACATTGTTGCCCTCACCGCCAAGTTCCTGGAGCAGAACACCTCAAAGAACGATGACGCAAATGCCTATGTCGGTGTCTTTGATTACAGGACCAAGGAGTTTGGTGTGAGCTTTGACGTTACCTATGTGGACCACCAGAATAGCTTCTATAACAGTGACGGCTCCCCAACCACCGTTGCGAACACGGCAAATGGAGGACTCCCGGTTAATCCTCTTGCTGCCGGCGTAGACACCCATCTCTGGAACTTCGGCATCAGGGGCGACGTCACATTGTTCGGCTTCAACATCTATGCAGACGGTGAAGGCCAGACAGGAAAGATAACGAATTTGGCTCCCCAGAACGAAAAGTATAAGGGCTATGCGGTCCTGGTAGGCGCCAGCTACAAGTTGGATCCTGTGAAGTTCCTCCTCGAGTGGGGGTATGGCAGCGGTGATGACAATCCCACAGACGGCAGCTTCAAGGAATACGTTACCTCGCTCTCTGCCTACCAGAGGGATACCTATATCTATGGCTACCGGTCAGTGAGTGCAGGCAACGTTCTCGGAATTCCGGTCAAGAGTGGCGGCCTTGCCAATACCAACAGGATAAGGTTCGGTGTTGACGCAGACCTCACAAAGGAGCTCTTTGCGAATGTGACCTACTACTATCTCCGTGCCAACAAGCTCGTGCCGGCATGGACTAGCGCAGGTGTAGATGCCAGCCATTCAATCGGTAGTGAAATTGACTGGCTCTTCAAGTACAAGATAGACAAGAACCTAACCTATTATGTTGAGGGCGGCTATCTCTTTGCAGGGAACTTCTACAAGGTCGTAACACCTGGCAATGTGAGCCCTGACAATGCATGGGCAATAAGGAACGGACTCCAGCTCACATTCTAAATTGTCCTGAGCATATTGTGTCCGAAAGGGCGGGTCATGCTGACCCGCCTTTTTTTTTCTGCGTGAGCACTGCAGCCTTTCTCGAATATCACACCACTCACAGCCAATAAGAACTTCGGTGAAGTTGAATTTCTTTCTGACCCACACTATAATGGGATTACCGAAAACCATGAAAACGGTCTCTTGGTATATCCCCATGCCTCCTCCCTCTGCCCCCGGTCAGGAATCCGCATGTACGGGGAATCGTCCATGAAAAGTGAAAGACCCGGAGGTAATGATGATCGTTTCCGTGACCCGCAATGAGAAGGGGTGTATGAAATGTCCCGTGCAGTAGAGATTGAAGACCTTGGAGCAAGCCTTAATGGCAGAGAGATACTCACCGACATTAATCTCACCCTCCCGGAGGGAAGATTTCTCGGGATTGTAGGTCCCAATGGAGGGGGAAAGACGACGCTTCTCCGGATAATCCTCGGCCTTGTCAAACGGGCTTCAGGCAGGCTGCAGGTTTTTGGGAAAACACCGAAGGATGCGGCCAGAGAGGGACTGTTTGGATACCTCCCGCAGCATATGAATGTGGACACCAGCTTTCCAGCCACTTCCCTGGATGTGGTGCTCATGGGGCTCTATGGAAAGGGAGGCGCATTCAGGAGAATCTCGAAGAATGACAAGAACAGAGCAGGGGATATGCTTAAGACAATGGGAATGGCCGGGTATGAAGACCATATCTATGGACGGCTCTCCGGAGGTCAGCAGCAGAGGGTTTCCATTGCGAGGGCCCTTATGAGCGAGCCCAGGCTCCTGATTCTCGATGAGCCGAGCACAGGGATCGATGTGGTGGGCCAGGAGGACTTTTACCACCTGCTTAAGGGACTTCAAAAGAAATTCATTTTGTCCATCATCATGGCCTCCCATGACATTGGGGTCATCACTGCATATGTTGATGAGATTGCCTGTCTGAACAGGACCCTCCATTACCAGGGGAGCCCCCTGGGTGCCCTTAACGAGGAGGTGCTGAAGGAGCTCTACGGAAAGAGCATGGAGATTATCATGCACAGCCATTTATGCGAGAAGTGTGAGAGGCTCCAGCCAGAAGGGAAATGATATGTGCCGCGACTTTTCAGAGAGATCCAGGATAGTCGTACTCTCTATAAGGACAAGAGAATTGCTTGTAACGGGTTTTTCTCTGACCAAAGACTGCTTAACCCGGATCCCGGCGCTCTTGAGGTTGGAGGAATGACAGAGATTCTCTCCTACGGCTTTATGCAAAGGGCATTCATTGCAGGAATCGCAATGGCCTTCTTCGCAGGGGTGATATCCACCTTCATTGTCTTACGGAGGGTATCCTTCCTGGGCTCAGGAATATCGCACGCTGCCTTTGGCGGCGTGGCTATAGGATTTTTTTCCGGAATCAACCCCCTGACCACTGCGCTCATCTATTGCATCGCGGTCGCATTCGCCATAGAGATCATCAGTACCAAGGGAAAGCTTGCGGAGGACACCGCCATCGGGGTGTTTTTTTCCGGCTCAATGGCCATGGGGGTAGTGCTCATAAGCCTCTCAAAAAGCTATACCATCGACCTCTTCGGGTATCTTTTTGGAAGTATACTCGCGATCAGCAATGAAGAGACATACATGGCTGTCGGCATGGCGGCAGCAGGCATGATTGTCTTTTCCCTTATTATGAAAGACCTCCTGTTCATCACATTCAACGAAGAGCTCGCCATTATCAACGGGATCCCGGTCAGGCTCATAAAGGCGTGCTTCCTTCTCTCCATGGCCGTTGTCATTGTGATCGGCATAAAGATCGTGGGGATTGTCCTCATCTCCGCCCTTCTGGTGGTACCCGGAGCCACCGCAAAGCTTCTCGGACAGAAATTCTACGGGATGATTCTCATCTCAGCCATTGTTGCGGTCATCTCCACGGTATCGGGACTCGTGATCTCCTATGTGTATGATCTCGCCTCCGGGGGGACCATCGTAATGGTACTTGTGCTCTTTTTTGGTATCGCATTCCTCTTTCGAAAGAAAACGTAGTCACTTCATGATTCTCTTTTCACTTCTCTCACATCTCCCTCGCCGCACAGCAGGGAATACTCTTCCCTCCATTTCATGTATAATAGCGCATGGGAGAAAAGACAAAACCGGGACTTAACTTCACCCTCCTCTGTGATGATGTGAGACAGGAAATGGGAGGAAAGATAAGCCTCATGGGGATTTTCGAGAACGTGTATGCCGGTAGTTTCCCTGCCGTTCATCCTAGGCTGGCCACCGTCAATGAGTGGGCTGACGGCTTGGGAGAGTTTGAGGCGACCCTCAGGATTCTGTCACCCGACAGGAAGACTGTACTGAGGGAAACCGTGACAAAGCTGAAACTTGTGAACGCAAGGTTTAAACACAGGGACATATCCATCCACCTCAATTTAGAGTTTAAAGAGCCGGGGACGTACTGGATAGAAAACTACCTTGACGGTATTCTTGTGAATTCCGTCCCTCTCAATGTGATGCTGGTAAAAGAGAAGTCCTTCCATTGAAAGGCTGTTGCGATGCCTGAAGGTGGTGACCGCCAAAAACTCATCGAAGAAAAAATCGGTCATGCAGAGGCCAAGGCATCCATGGGCCTTACCCTCATCAGACAGGTTATCAGGGATCTGCTTCTGAACGAAAAAGGGTATTCCGAAGAGGACATGGAGGTTGACAGGCAATTCGAAATTATCCAGGATAACTCCAGGGTCTCAGTATCGGTTGATTATATTCTCACCCTCAGTGGCAAGAGAGTTATGGTGATAAAATGTTCTCCGGGAGCTCTGGAATCAAGGGAACGGCATATTGTTTCTTTTGCACGGGTGGTAGATTCATACCAAATCCCTTTTGCAGTGGTGACTGACGGGCTCCATGCGAGGATACTGAATGCGGAATCAGGGAAGCTGATCTCCGAAGGTCTCGATTCCATTCCCAGCCGATCACAGGCCACGGAGATTCTCCAATCCACTGAACTCAAACCCTATCCGGCCGGGAGGATGGACAGGGAAAAGAGGATCCTCCTGGCCTTTGATGTCATCAAGTGCACCCAGGAGTCCTGTGAATAGGATTATGCTCTTTTTTCCTTCCAATAAGGATTGGCAATATCCTCGAATGCGGTGAGGGCTGCAACAGAGCCCTGGGAGACCGCTACCACAATCTGTTTTACGGCACCCGTGATATCACCTGCCGCATACACCAAGGGCATTGAGGTCCTCATCTTCTCATCCACCTTAATATAGCCTTCTGCAACCATCGTGAGGCCGAGTTTCTTCGCGATCTCGTTGTTCGGTTCATAGCCTATGGCAACAAATATCCCTTCAGTCTTTATATCCCGGGTCTTCCCGGTCATGACATCCTCTATCCTGGCTTTCTCCACGAGCTTCTTTCCGAGAATCTCCGCCACACGGCTGTTCCACAGCACAGGGATGTTCCTCTGGAAAACGCTCTGCTGGAGTCTTTCTTCTCCCCTGAAGGAGTCCCTTCTGTGCACAAGGGTTACATGGGCGCCGAGACTTTCAAGATAGAGGGCATCCGTCAAGGCACTGTTGCCTCCGCCCACCACGAGGACACTCTTTCCGTCCTTGAAAAGGTATCCATCGCATGTGGCGCAGTAACTTACGCCCCGTCCCGCGAACCTCTTTTCTCCCGGTGCGTCAAGCCCTTTGCTATAAGCACCCGTGGCGATAATGATGGCCTTTGCCGTGTAGGTTCCCCTCCCGGTGGCGATCTCAAAGCCCCCGTCTCTTTTTATTATCTCACTCACTCCCACTCCCTGGAGGACGGGAGAGTATTCCATGGCCTGTTTTGCCATGAGTTCCACCAGAGTGTTCCCCGGAATGCTCGAAAAACCAGGATAATTCTCTACTATCGGGGTTAAGGCTATCTGTCCCCCCACGTTTCCTTTTTCGAATATAATGCTTTTGAGGCCGCTCCTTTCTGCGTAGACCGCGGCAGTCAATCCTGCAGGGCCCCCTCCTATAATTACAATGTCATAGTCCCTCAGGTCCTCCCTTCCCGCAGGCATTACATATTCCACCGGTTTGCCCTCCACAAGGGACTCCATAAAGTATTCTTCGGGCTGGAGTCCCGGGGCAATGAGGGTATCGCCCACAAAAGCCTTTGGCACTGACATGGCTCCGTACTTCTCCGCAAGGTCCCTATTTTCATAGATCTCGATGACCTCTGCCGATACCGAATCCCGCTTCTCTATGGCTGCAGAGACTGCGTAGAGAACCAGCTGGGGACAGTAGGGACATGTGGGGCTCACAAAGACCCTCACCTCCCTCATCTCCTTAAGCTTCTTCAGTCTCTGTCGCGAATCATCCGAAATCAAGGTCTTCCCGGTGGACACCATAAGCAATGTCGTAATAAAGGACTGGCCTTCCT
>DATKOU010000013.1:0-6357 GCA_035524455.1 Thermodesulfovibrionales bacterium
ACAACGAGTAACAAAAGCTCTTCAGTCGGCTTGAACAATGCTGATTGAAATCATTGACGAAAACACCGGGCCAAGAGGCGGCTGCCGAAGCGCTTACGGCTATCTTTGCTCGTATCCCGGAGGCCCAATCATATCTGATCAGCGGATTTCGTGAGTGATGCATTTATGCAGGCAGCCCTTTCAGAGCCTTCACGGCAATCGATGACGTCAACAGAGCTTAACGGAGGTAAGGGAGATAATGTATAAGTGGATGATCGACTAAGTGAGCAACTGCCGCATGATGCGCTGAGGGACTTGACACCTGCGGAATATATTGGACATAATGCTGAAGCCACTGCTTTGAAACTGTCTGAGTAATGAGGAAGCCAACGAGACGAACAGGCTTTTTGTACGACGAACGTTTTTTGCTCCATCGCACCGGACCCGAGCACCCGGAGGTGCCGGAGCGGCTTCTCGCTGCGTACAGAGGGCTTGAAGAGGCAGGCCTGATTTCTAGGCTCACGATGGTTAAAGCCAAGCGGGCGCGGCAGGAATGGATCGAGGACGTTCACAGCATTAAGTACATCATGAACTTCGAAGAAGCATGTGTCCTGGGAATGCCTGATTTCAATCATCCGGACTGTCAGATTTCCAGGGAAAGTTTCGAGACCGCCATGCTCGCGGCCGGTGGAATCGTAGATACGGTCCGTCTCGTCTGGGAAGGCAAACTCGACAACGCTTTCTGTGCTGTGAGGCCTCCGGGACATCATGCAGAAGTAAACAAGGCCATGGGTTTCTGCTTCTTCAATAACATTGCCATCGCCGCGAGATACCTCAAGAGAGAGTGTGGCGTGAAAAGGATCGGGATTATAGATTTTGATGTCCACCACGGCAACGCCACGCAGCATATCTTTGAAGACGATCCGACCGTATTTTTCTACTCCATTCATGAGCATCCATCGTTTTCTTTCCCCGGAACCGGACGGGAATTTGAAAGGGGAACAGGCGCTGGTTACGGATTCACCCTGAATTCTCCGGTCTTGCCTGGCAAGGGAGATGCTGAGTACAAGGAACTGATCGAAAAAGAGCTGATACCGGCGTTTGAAGAGTTTAAGCCCGAGTTTATTCTCGTTTCCGCGGGGTTTGATGCACATGTTGAGGATGACATGTCGGACATAAATCTTACGACGGAATGCTTCTCATGGATTATGGAGAGGATTGTGGAGATCGCGGACAAGTATTCGCACGGAAAACTCGTCTCAGTACTTGAAGGAGGTTATGCGCTGAAACGCTTGCCCGAACTGGTACGAAATCATGTTAAAATCTTGCTCGGTGAGTGATTTTTGTTGAAATACTTTTTTGACGCGTAAAGCGGGGGGGATAGAATATGTTCATCGACAAATATATGAGCAAAGATGTTGTGACGGTTGGTCAGGACTTCGGGATCCTCGAAGCACGGGAGTTAATGGTGAAACACCGTATCAGGCATCTTCCTGTGGTTGAAGCCGACAATACCCTTATCGGCATTGTCAGCGACCGTGACATGCGAAGCATAATGCCTTCACAACTGCTCGCCACGCAGGAATATGAAAAAGAGAAAGGGCTGATCATGGACGTTAAGGTCAGAGACGTCATGACCAAAAACCCCGTTACGATTTCCCCTATGGATACCCTTGAGGATGCCCTCCTGCTGATGCAGAAGATGCGCGTCGGAGCCTTTCCTGTTGTGGACAGTCAGAAAAAGCTGCAGGGAATTGTTTCCATCAGAGACCTGATGCGGACTTTCATCAACATGCTCGGGATCGAGGAGCCCGGGACTTTGCTTTGTATTCTTGCTGAAAACAAACAGGGGACAATGAAAAAGATTGTGGATGCTATCACCGAGGAAAAAGTATCTTTCGGGAGCATCCTTGTTGCCAGGCACTGGGAAGAGGGGAAACGTGCGTTTTTTCCCTATCTCTTGACGAACAATGTTGCCCCCATCAAAAGGAAGCTGAGAGAACTGGGGTTCACTCTCCTTGATCCCCTGGAGTGGTGTCTTGATCTGACTCCCAAACCTGAAGAATAGGGCTTAAGTGTTGTTAAGCTTTCGGTAAAAAAATGCTTTTTCTGAGCATCTTGGGGAGGGGTGAATTATATCGATCGAAGACCTGATCTTTATCTTTAATCCTCGGGATTGCACAGAGACCGGCTATCCAACGAGTGAAGGCTAATACCTAAGCATGAATTAAAAAAATAAGGAGAGACAGAAGGAATGGCAGATGCAAAGAAGATTGAGGTCTTGCAGGCGGAGGGCAGGAAATTTCCCCCTTCAAAGGCCTTCAGCGAAAAGGCTCACATAAAGAGCATCAAGGAATACGAAGCTCTCTATAAGAAGTCCGTAGAAGACCCTGAAGGGTTCTGGGCTGAAATGGCTGAAAAGCATATCACCTGGTATAAGAAGTGGAATAAGGTCCTTGAGTATGATTTTACCAAGCCCCAGATCAAATGGTTCCAGGGAGGGAAACTCAACGTCTCCTATAACTGTCTGGACCGTCATATAACCACAGCCACAAGGAACAAAGCGGCAATCATCTGGGAAGCGGATGACGGGAGCTACAAAACATTCACCTACCAGCAGATGTACTATGAGGTGAACAAGTTCGCGAACGTCCTGAAGAAGCACGGAGTCAAGAAGGGGGACAGGGTCACCATCTATCTTCCCATGATACCTGAGCTGGCCATCTCAATGCTTGCCTGTTCAAGAATAGGGGCGATCCACAGCATCGTCTTCGGAGGGTTCAGCGCACAATCCCTGAAGGACAGGATCCAGGATTGCAATTCATCAATGCTCATCACCTCTGATGAAGGCATGAGGGCAGGGAGGTTCGTGGCCCTCAAGTCCAATGCGGATGCGGCCCTTAATGAATGCCCAACAGTGAAGAAGGTGATTGTTGTTCAGAGGACAAAGAGCGGCGAGATACATATGCAGAACAGAAGGGATGTATGGTGGCATACTGAGATGTCAGCACCGGACATAAAACTCTTCTGCGAACCTGAACAGATGGATGCGGAAGACCCCCTCTTCATCCTCTATACATCAGGCTCCACAGGCAAGCCGAAGGGAGTGCTCCATACCACGGGAGGCTATCTCCTCTACACAAACCTCACCTTCAAGTGGATATTCGATTACCATGAGGAAGACATTCATTTTTGTACCGCTGACATAGGGTGGGTGACCGGCCACAGTTATATTGTCTATGGCCCGCTTTCTGCAGGCGCTACAAGTCTTATGTTCGAAGGTGTGCCCACATACCCGAATCCTGGAAGGTTCTGGGACATCTGCGATAAGCACCAGGTGAATATCTTCTACACCGCTCCCACTGCCATAAGAGCGTTGATGAGGGAAGGAGAGAGCTGGGTAAATAAGCATGAACTCACGTCCCTGAGGGTTCTGGGTACTGTGGGAGAGCCCATAAACCCGGAGGCATGGATGTGGTATCACATTCATGTGGGAAAGGAGAAACTTCCCATTGTGGACACCTGGTGGCAGACAGAGACAGGAGGAATCCTGATTACCCCTATTCCCGGCGCAATGACCCTTAAGCCGGGTTCCGCGACCAGGCCTTTCCCGGGAGTGGTTCCCAGGGTGTTAAAGGAGGACGGCTCTGTAGCAGGGGCAGATGAAGGCGGATACCTTGTGATCGAGAAGCCATGGCCCGGCATGTTGAGGGGCACGTACGGAGACCCCGAGAACAAGAGGATGAAGGAGGTTTACTTCACGAGGTTCCCCGGCAAGTACTTCACCGGTGACGGCGCAAGGGTTGATGCTGACGGAGATTACTGGCTTATGGGAAGGATTGATGATGTCATCAATATCTCCGGTCACCGTCTTGGCACCGCAGAGGTGGAATCAGCCCTTGTGAGCCATGAGGCAGTTGCAGAAGCTGCGGTGGTAGGCTATCCCCATGACATAAAAGGCGAGGGTATTTATGTCTATGTGACGCTTAAGGAAGGGGTCAACCCCACAGACGAGCTCAAGAAGATTCTTGTGGGACATGTGCGTACGGTCATAGGGCCCATAGCGACCCCTGATAAACTCCATTTTGCGCCGGGGCTGCCCAAGACAAGAAGCGGCAAGATCATGAGAAGGATATTGAGGAAGATCGCCCACGGACAGGTGGAAGACCTTGGGGACACCTCGACCCTGGCAGATCCCTCAGTGGTTGACAACCTGGTCAAAGGAAGACAATAACAGAGAAGATCTTACGGGAAAATGCAGCCAAGAAGCAGTAACGGGGAAGGGGCCATCCCCTTTCACAGGGGATGCCCCTTCTTTTTTATCCGGTAGCACACTAATTCTGAGAGGACACTATGGATAAATTTTTTCTCACTAAGAGAGATACCGTTCTGGTGGTTGTTGACATTCAGGAAAGACTCGCTGCAGTCATGAGCGAAAGACAAAAGGTGATTGGGAACTCACTCCACCTTATTGAGGCGGCAAAGGTCCTTCATTTCCCGGTTCTCCTCAGCGAACAGTATCCCAAGGGACTCGGTCCGACAGTCCCTGAAATCAAGGGGGCCCTTCCTTCGTATGAACCCATTGAGAAACTCATGTTCGGCTGCTGCGGAGAGCCGATGTTCATGGAGGCTATTGCTTCCATAGGGAAGAGAAGCGTCATTCTCTGCGGTATGGAGACCCATGTCTGTGTGCTCCAGACCTGCCTTGGGCTCATCAGGGAGGGCTATGCCGTCCATGTTGTCGAGGACGCCATCTGCTCCCGGTCAAAGGAAAACTACAGGATCGGGACCGAGTTCATGAGAGACGCAGGCGCGGTGATCACAGGCACAGAAACCGTATTATTCCAGTTATTGGAGAAGGCGGGAACTGAGGAGTTCAAAATACTGTCAAGGAGAATAAAATAGAGACATCCGTGTTGGGACCCTGAAGGAATTACTTATAGGTCTTTGCAGGAGACCTTCCCTTTTGCCTTCTTCTGTTTTGTGGTATACTGAAAATATGAAAAGCTTTCTGATCATATTGCTTTGTATAGTGATGGTGGGTTCTCTTATTCTGGTCAAGGGCTCTGATGCCCTCGAAACCCCTCTCAGGACCGAATGGGTAAATGTGGTGGATGTTACGGGAACATTTACCCTGATACTTTATGGTGGGAATTATTTTAACGATGTCCATACCATCGCATTTCTTGACTTAGAGGGTGACCAATATACCTTTGAACCTTATGCGCCAGAATTCGAGTATAGGGTCGTAAAGGGCCTTTCAGCAAAGGAAGCCCTCGACAAGGCGCAGGACTTTGTGAGCACCATAGGTAATTGTTTTTCACGCTCTCAGCTGAGCAAAGTGCTCGATCAAAACGGTAAGACCATCGGATACGAGATGAGACCCTTTTATAATCCCATTTGCTATGGCCTGTCTGATGTTCTCGACGTGAGCTATTGGAATAAGGGCGGCAAGGTTGTCATAAGAATTAAACTGTACCCAGCTGTGGAGAAGCAACTTCAGAGTGGTGATGGGTCACAGGGCAGAGACAGCGGACGTTAATCCCCGTGTCACGGTACATGGAAAGTGTTATCCCTCTTCAGCAGTTGCCTCACGTTGAAGCCGCTGTCTTTCAATGAAAAATCAATATACTCTCTACCACTGCCAGTAACCTTGACGACATCCATAGAATCAGGAAGTTCTGGCCTTTTCTACCCCTTTCGATTTCTGTAAGCCTCAAGGAGTGACCCGTTCCAGGGTTTCAGGATAGGGTTCTCTTCGCATAGTAAGCTCACATTCCCAAGATTTCCATACGGTATCAGGCTTTCCAAGACCTGATAAAGTTATGAAACAATGGTACAATGAGACATGCGGATTGTCTGTCAGAACAAGAAGGCATACCATGATTACAGTATTGAAGAAACCCTGGAAGCGGGTATCCAACTTCAGGGCACAGAGGTGAAGTCACTCCGGGAAGGTAAAGCAAACCTGAGGGATAGCTATGTTTTGCTCAAGAATTCCGAGGCGTTTCTCCTCAACTGCCATATCAGTCCCTATTCTCACGGGAATATTATGAACCATGAACCCCTGAGAACGCGGAAACTCCTCCTCCACAGGAAAGAGATTGAGCGAATACGGGGAAAGGCCCAGCAGAAAGGGTATGCGCTGATACCGCTGAAGATATACTTTAAGGACTCATTTGCGAAAGTCGAGATAGGACTTGCAAGGGGAAAGAGACTGTATGAAAAGAGAGAGACAATAAAAGAGCGGGAAGCAAAAAGGACTATAGAAAGGGCGATGAAGAGCGGGTGATATGCGATATATGCCATGCAATCCTTACAGAGAGGGGAGGCATTCGCCTCTCAGCAAGACATTAGCCCTTTGGTACCAGATTAAGG
>DATKOU010000014.1:0-9683 GCA_035524455.1 Thermodesulfovibrionales bacterium
AGGAAAGGAGTATGCTTGTCAAGGAAAAAAGTCAATTCCCCGGGATATTACCACATATTGTAGGATGGTGATTTCTATGACGCTATATATACGTTTTTTTCCTTCTTGGACTACTTCTTCAGCACGAGCGAAGCATAGCCTAAAAGTACTGCGCCCTGGTTCCGCATAGTTTCCTGTCAAAAGCTGTTTAAAAGGAGGTTCCTGTTGATTTATGATGTAACAAAAAAGGCATTCACGTCATGGCGAGGATTTTAAGGGCATTTATTATCTTGACTCTTCTGTTTTGCATGTTTCCCCTGGGTGCTTTGTCTGAGGTAATTGTACATGACATGGTGGTACCCGAAGGGAAGAGGGTCATGCTCAGGGGAGAGACGAAAGGAAAGCTCTTCAGTAAAGGGGGCGAAGTGATTGAGTTCTTTGTAGACGGAAAATCGCTGGGGAGTACCCTTTCGGGTGGAGATGGGCTGGCCTTCAGGCAATTTGTCCCGCCCGGACCGGGTCTGTATCATGTCACAGCAAGATCCGGAAATGAAAAAGGCAAGGGAGTGATCCTTGCCTTGAGAAAAAAAACGGGTATTGTCTTTATTGACCTGGAGGGGAGTGTCCTGGGAGGCCCTTTCTCTGGACGTTCGATGAGTGGAAGCCGGAAGGTCATAAAAGAAATCAACAGGAGGTTCCCTGTGGTCTATATCCAGACTGGTTTCGCCGGCATAAAGATGCTCAAGGAATGGCTCAAGGAAAATGGGTTCACGCCCTCCCCCGTTGTTGCATGGAACAATGGCGCAATTTTTGATGACATCTACGAGAGAGGGCTCACCATTAAGGCAATCATAGCCAGTCCTCACATCATCCAGTCAGCAATGAAATACCACCCCCTGGCCTTCAGCTTTCAAAGCGCTGACGATGCGGTGGAGGTGAAGGACTGGGAGGAGATACGGAAACGGCTTAAATAAGACCCTAGCCTTACAATAAGGCCGCCTTGCCTTTGTGCCTTTTCCTTTCCCGGCCCTGCTGACATAATACCTAACCTGAATCGTAATTTGACAATTACGCCCATCCGTGATAAAAATTAATCAGGAGAGGAAAAATCCTGACAAGACCAAACCTTTCGAGGAGGGGACGCAATGCGCCGGGTCTCACAATAAGATGGCCGAACTGCCGAAAGGCAGAGTTCTTGGAATGCTCGGCCCTTTTGGTGAGTTTTTAGAAAACTGTTTTCATTCGACCGGGGCCTTCAAGGGTCTGATCGAACTTAAGAGAATATGATTACTGCCGAAATCAAGAAAAAACTGCCTTATGTCTTTCTGATAGCAATACTAGGCATTGGATTGGTTATTTCCGTAGTAGCCTTCACTGTGGTAAAGAAATGGGAAGGCCAAAAGTTATGGATGGAATTTTATCAGGCTTCGGAAAACCGCCAAGCCTCGCTCCAGAGACAAATCGACTCGGACTTGCAGGCGCTTGTGTCGCTTCAGGCATTCTACCTTCATTCAGAGAAGATTAGCAGAGCAGAGTTCAGCAGTTTCACGAAAATTCTTTTGCTGCAACACACGAGCATCCAGGCAATTGAATGGATACCGCGCATACCATATTATCAGCGTGAACAATTTGAAAAGGCAGCAAGAAAAGAGGGCTTCGTCGATTTTCAAATTACCGAACAGAGGGCCCAGGGGAAAGTGATGAGAGCGGATAGACGCGAAGAATATTTTCCTGTCTATTTTGTTGAGCCGTATGGGAGTAACGAGATTACCCCGGGGTTTGACCTTGCCTCAAATCCGACGATCAAGGAGTCTCTGGAACAATCCCGTGACACGGAAGAACTGGTTGCCACAGCGCCCTCACTAGTGGGCCAGAAGTCTATTGGTCGACCCGGTTTTCCAAGCGTTTTTTGGGTTTTTGCCCCGATATATGCAAAAGACGCCTTAACGGATTCTGTTCAGGCCCGTCGAGAACACCTTAGGGGCTTTGCTTCAGGCTTCTTCCGGCTCGGTGATATTGTGCGGGGATCCCTGGAATATCTGGAATCGGCAGGTATCGATTTTTATATCTATGACCAATCCCCGTCTAAAGATGACCGTTTTCTTTATTTCCACCAATCACGTACGCGAAATAGGGCAATCTCGCCGATGAGCGATCAAGAGATGAAGTCATTTAAGGGCATAAAATACTCCAATACGCTCAATGTGGCAGGGCGGGCATGGATGGTTGTGTATATACCGACACCTAAGTTCATAGCAGCGAGGCAATCGTGGCAGCCTCAATATGTTCTCTCGGTTGGGTTGGTGTTGACCGGTCTTATGGTGAGTTACCTGTGGTTTAACATCAGGCGAGCGGAAGAACTGTCAAAATTAAATAAGCAACTCCTGAATGAAATTGTCGAACGGAAGAGTGCTGAGGAAGCATTACAGGAATACCGGGCACACTTGGAAGATTTGGTAAGCGAACGCACCGCTGAACTATCAAGGGTAAATGAGCGTCTGGAGCAGGACATCGCTGAGCGCAAAAAGATAACAGAAAAGCTGCGAGAGAGCGAGGAGCGGTTCCGCAGGATTTTTGAAGATGGTCCGCTCGGCATGATGATCTCAGACCTCCATTACAGCACCCTTAAAGTCAACAAGGCATTCTGCGAGATGCTGGGGTACTCAGAACAGGAGCTTTTAGAGCGCAATATCGAAGACATTACCTATCCGGAAGACGTGGAAAAGAGTGTAAAGTTATCAAAACAGGTGCTCAGGGGTAAAATCCCCCTTTTTTCCATAGAGAAACGGTACGTCAAAAAGACCGGAGAAACTCTCTGGGTCAATCTTACGGCTACGACCATTCGCGATCAAGAGGGAAATGTGCTCTATGCCATGGGCATGGTTGAGGATATCAGCGAACGAAAGGCTGTTGAGCATGAGAAGGAACTTCTTATCTCCGAGCTCCAGGATGCATTGGCGAACATCAAAACATTGAAGGGCTTAATTCCTATATGCGCCTGGTGTAAAAAAATACGTGATGACAAGGGATATTGGAAAAAAGTGGAAACATATATAGAAGAGCATTCAGACGCCTCCTTCACTGCTGGTATATGCCCAAAATGTTTGCACAAGGAAGACCCAGCTACTTACGAGGAAGTATTTAAAGACGAAAAGGAACCAGGAGTCTCCAAGATAGAGCAGGATTGACATTACTGCCAAAAGTAATTACTGCCATCAATATTTCTGCTGGAATCGTCAGCCTTTTCAAAAAGTGAGAACTGTTGAGTGATCGGTGACCTTTTTCCAAAGAAGTGGAAAAGTGGACACCCAATTAAGTTCCATTTAGGAGTCCTTCAGATTGTTCGGGGACAGGTGTCCGGAACAGAGTATAATGAGTGTGTCCTGAATCACCTGGAGACGCATCTGTGGTAGAATATCTCACTTGATAAGCAAAGGGATATTGCGTGAAGCAGGGGCCTCTCAGGATAGGAAAAATCAACTATACAAACCTTTTTCCCATCTTCTCCATGCTGGAGAAGGTAGCGGACTGCTCGGCCTATGAGTTTAGCGAGGGAGTACCTTCAGTCGTAAACGGGTTATTGAGGGAAGGGAAGATTGATGTGAGCCCTTCATCGTCCATCGAATATCTCAGGCGCGAAACTGACTACACCCTTCTGGATGGACATTCCATCAGTTCTTTCGGGCCCATCAGGAGCATTCTCCTTTTCAGCACAACACCAATTGAAGCACTGAACGGATTGACTGTGTTGACCACTTCCCAGTCAGAGACCTCTGTTGCGCTCCTTGACATCACCCTAAGGAAATTCTATGGTTTCGATTGTCCACTGAAATCTTCCCACGAGCCCCTCTCGGAGGCTGTGAAGTCATACTCCGCGTATCTTCTCATCGGAGATGATGCCTTGCGTGAAGTCCGCAGGCGGCCGGGACTTCATGTGTACGACCTTGCAGATATCTGGTATACACATACCGGCCTCCCCTTTGTCTTTGCACTGTGGATTGCAAGAAATGACTGTTGCATGAATGCACCGCTCCTCCTCGAGCGTTTCAGAAAAGACCTGGATGAGGCAAAGGGCCGGGCATTGAAAAATCTCAAGGCGATTGCACGTGAATCACCCCTTATCCCGGTCCTTTCTGAGGAAGAGCTGGTCTCGTACTGGAAAGGCATATCCTATGACCTTAATGACGAGCACAAGAAAGGCCTTCAACTTTTCAGGAAGTATGCAGCAGAGCTGAAACTGATCTGACCTGCTATTCCTCTTACACTCGGAACGTCACCTGGAATCAAAATTGTCCATGAGCCGGACGAGTTTCTTCCACTCGAAGGACTGGAGATTGACGGCCTGAGTATGAATAATATGCGCTATGGCCTTCTGTCTGTCGCCTTTATGGGTAACGCCATAGTAAGGGAGCATTGAGGAAAAGGCCCGGTCAGTGTATTCCTGTATCGGCGTGAGGACATCATCCCTTCTGGTGAAATAGGGGTCTTCTCCCACGCCACAAGGTTTGGTGAAGACATTGAACTGCCTGCAAGCAACAGGACGGATGACATGGATGGAGCACGCGCCGTGTATGAGAAAGGGGCACGGGTCTCCTGCGCGGTGGATCTTTAGCTGTATCCTGAGAAGTTCGCGCAGGGGTTTGGCCATTTTTTCCGTGCAGTACCAATACACACCTACCAGTTCAAGGGGGTAGAGGGGAATGTCTTTATGGGTGCGGCAGCAGTTATCACAGCCTTTCCTGCACGCAAGCATTGCACCGCTTTTCCCCTCCCTTTCTTGTATGGCTGCGGCCACACCCTCATCAATGATGGCGTAGGCATCCAGAAGCATTGATAGCCACGGGAATTTCGATTCTTCATCTGCAAAACGCACACGCCTCAAATCGCATCCTTCATCTCTCCCTTGAGGTTTACTCATCCCGATCCGTCATATCGTGCTTCGTGGTACTCTACATCACTCTCTTCACTTCCTGCTCCAATTGCCGTTGGAATCCTGGACCCACCACCCCTTCTTTGCTGAATCGCGCCTGATGGCGGCAAACTGCTGGGTGGCCTGGGGAACCACCTGCCTGAGATTCTCCTCGTTTTCCGGAACCCTGTTGATCCGTATGATTGCCCTTGCCATGCCGTTCATCACCGTTTTTCTGTTCGCATTCTCCATCTCCACAATTTTCTTATCAGCAGGGGATAATGACCCTTCCCTTTCCACAAGCAGTCCGCTCATCCCTTCCCCCACTCCACCACTGTCTCTCAGACGGTCGGTATCAGCAATCCTCGCACCCATTTGCCTGTATGCCTCCACTACGTCAGGCATCTTTTTCACAATCTCCGAAATCTTGTCTGCCAGTCCTGACTCCTGGGCATAGAGGGACGGAACAAACTCGAACCCAAGGGAACTCTGCGGCTTGCCCTCCGGTTTTTCCGCGGGCTTTTTATCAGTGTCCATAAGCTCCTTTTCGAGGACTTTATACGCCTCTTTCACATCCTTTTCAGGAAAGTAGATATTTACAGTGATTACTGCACAGGATGCAATGACAAAACACAGCATGACCGAAAGTAGCTTGATTTTCCGCCTCATGATTTATCCTCCTTTTTGTTATTCCTTGCTCTTCGCCCTCTGGGCAGCTTCTGTTATGGTCCACATCAGGTGATCGATTCCGATGCGGTTGTTAAGGGGTGCAACTTTGACAGACAGATCGTTCATACCCAGGAGATTCCTGTTCGATATCTCGAGTTCCCTAAAAATCACAAACCCATTTTGAAGATAGAGGTTCATCACTCCCTTACTGAAACTCCTGTCTCCGAGATAGGTCTTCAGGGAAGTCCCTCCGATCTTTTGGAGGAATTCCTTGCTTATCTTCGTCTTCTCGCCTCCGGAGCTGTAAGTCCAAAACTCGGCCTTGCCAATAAGATGGGAGAGGCCCATGCCAGAACCTTTTATCGTTGCAATGCCATCCACCTTTCCTGAGATATATCCCCTTATGGGTTCAATAGCCCCGCAGAGCCTTGTCAGGCTGACTAGCTCCATGAGAATCCCTGCCCTGTAGCTCACACCTTCGGAGATATCCACAAGGGCAGAACCATACATCCTGCCTCCGAATATGTTAGCACTAATTCGGTCTATCTTCAAAACGTTTCCTTGGGGCTCAATCCGGATATCGATGGTGTCCAGCAGCGGGAATCCATAGCGGAGAGAGCCGATGGTGATTCCATGAGAGGTCTGTGGCACCTTTTCCTGGGAATAATATTTTTCGAGATTCGCAAACTCAGAACGTTCAAAAGAGGGGATTTCAACAGCATCATGTGCGGTGTTTTGGTACCGGATGGGAACCGTTCCGTTGATTGGTCCTACGGAATACTCACTGTTCTCCCCTTCGAGCATGACCTCTTTAAGCCGTAAATCCCCGGACATATTTATTCCGCTCTCCCTGTAATTGACCAATGCCTCAGAAGAAAGTGTTCCGTCCAGTCTTGCATAGAGAAGTCCATCAGGGAACACATCCCACATCGAATTTCTTATATCCGTTATTTTCGTTTCCGGAAGCGTTGCCTTTATCATGATCTCCCTGTCTTTTTCCGCAAGCCCCCTGATCATCCCGGAACTCCTTGTTTCCACGTGCCCCGCAGCCATGTCAGTGGTAAACTCACAATCCTTCCCTTTGCACGTGAGATCCGTCCTCACCCCAACGTCCTTCACAAGTGTCTTGCCGTCTTCCTTCTTCAGAAGTGAGAGATGCTCTGCCTCTACCGATGCCCTTCCATTTAATGAGAGGGGGAGTTCTGCACTCCCATTGAAGGAGGCACGGGTAAGAATTCCCGATACTGAAAAGGGAATGGCCGGGACTCCGGACACAGCCCGTGAGAGGATGCCCAGGTCAACATGCTCGGCAGTCATCTCTCCCTGGATAGGAAAAGGACCTTCCGATACCTTTCCCTTTGCGCGAAGAGATGCCTTGCCGCCTGCTACCTTTGCATCAGGAATATGAATGGAAAACTCTTTTTCGTTAAACTGCGCTGTCCCTGAAATCCCTTCTGAAGGAACCCCCCGAAAGATCATTCCTCCGAATGAAAAGGCAATTTCTCCTGATAGCTTTTGGGCAGCAGTACGCACATTCAACCTGAAATCGGTCCTTTTTATTTCTGCTTCCTCATGAGGATAGGCAGCGTAGATATCCTTACCTTCTAACCAGTATCCCGCCTTCTGTCCCTTCATATGTATCACGACTGAGCCTGCCGAAGCCCTTGTTTCTCCTGCAGAGACTTTCACATCCCGCGTAGTGATCAAATCATCCCTGTACTCCATAGTGAGGCTCCCGTTGAGGTCTGGAACTCTGTAATCAGCAGAGGTGAGATTTTTCATTTCCACGAGAACCTTCCCCTGAAATGATCTGCCTTTCTCTGCGGTGCCGTCAAAGGTAAAAGCAAGACCCTCTGAAGAGAAGCTCCTGTTCTCTCCCATCCTTACGCTCAGCGGGGAAAGGTGAAGAGACGAGTATATTGCCATACTTTCCGGGTTTCCCTTTGCCTTGACCGAAAGCACCGCGTCAGCCGGTTTTGCAATCATATTCTTTATCCGGAGAACCTTCGCGGATACCTCCGCACTAAGCGACATCTCCTTGTCTGCTGAAAATACGAGATCCGCATTTGACTCCTGGATCTCAAGCCGGGCAGATTTGATCGTCCCCTTGGTAAGCCTCACAGAGCCTGATATCTCAGGCATGCTCTCTCCTCCTTTCCCCTTTACCTCTAAATGATCAGAGGTGATTATCCCGCTCATTTTTACGTCTTTTATGAAGTGGTAATGAGAAAGGTCTATCCCGGGGATCTGTATATCCGCCTTATACGAGGGACTGCCTGATATGTCAGTGACCTGTCCGCTCAGACGCACTGAGCGGACATCACCGTCATACCATGAAAGTTCACGAATGGCAACAGAATGGTCCTTAAGATCGAAGAAGACATCTCCTTCCATGCGCATGTCACTCAACCCTCCCTTTTTGAGACGCACACTGGAAAGAATCCTGCACCCGTGCAGTGTATCCCCTTCTGCATTCACTCGGAAATTGAATGTGACCTTCCCGGCGTCAACAGGATATCCCTTTAACATCTCTTGAAACTCAGAAAAACCAAACTCTTCCGATGTAAACGATACCGCGAAATTCATGGAAGGATTGTTCAGATATATCGAGCCTTCAAACTGCACAGGGTTGCCCGCGAATGCCATCGTCCCATTAATGAGCGTTTTGGTGTCCTGGAGAGATGAGAGGTTTTTTATGGAGAGATTGATATCCCTTACCCCGGGGAAGAAACCAAGAGGAATGTCCACATTTCCTGAATGCACGGTGAACGAATCGATCCGGTAACTGGCAGTGCCCTTGCTCAAGAGAAACTGTCTGAGTTCTTCTGCCATATTCAGTTTCTTATTCTTATCTAAAACCAGAGTGAGCTCAGGGGAATAGATTTCAATGTTACGAAAAGAGAGCAGGCCCCTGAAGAGTTCCATCAATCTTATATCAAAATGGAGCCTCTTGATGCTGAGGAGTTTTCCTTCCGGAAATCCCTCAGGGTTCCTGATCGCAATTTCGTGGAGGGTAATTCCCCCTGGAGGGCTGAATGAGATGTCCCCAATCGCAACCCCTTGGCCGAAGAGCGAAGTTGCTTTATAGGATATCTTTAAGAGCAACGCCTTTTTCAGGTCGAGATACCGGAAATAGGAGAGCGCCGAAAAGACTATTACGAAAAGGAGGAAGGTCACAGAAATGATTCTGAGAATTCTTTTTCTTCGAACTGTCATGTTCTGTTTTTCTCTGCAATGCTCAGAAACGCGGCACAATGGTTACACAACCCGGGTACGCGGCTCGCGCTGCTTCCTGCCTATATTATCAACTGTCATTACGAAAATTCCATCAGATTAAGGAGGACTCCGGATAAAGGGGAAAATGCCGTGTTCGTCAGGACCGCTTCCTGCGGGAGACTAACACCTTTTGGACCGTATACCTCAATTCATCCGCGCTGGGCGGTTTATTAATGCAGGCAGACGCACCCAGTTCCAGGCACTGGGTGCGCACCGCTTCCTGACCGTGCGCAGAGACCACGATTACAGGGATTTGCGGTCTTTGCTCATGGAGGAGCTTGAGGATTTTTATCCCGTCTATGTCCGGCATGATGAGATCAAGCAGAATACAGTCGGGTGCTTCGGTAGTCGCCATCTGGATTCCCTTAACGCCATCTTCAGCCTCAATTATTGTGTAACCCTCCCCCTCCAGAATATCCCGGATTTCCCTTCGCGTATATAACGAGTCTTCTATGACCAAGATAAGGGGCATGCGTTCAGGAGGTAATACCCTGCAGGGATACCAGTAAGCTAAGGGAGAGATTTCTCACTTCTATGGTATTCATGCAACGATTTTATGTGGATCTTTCCCTTCAGGAGCTTTTCGATGGCATTCACCACCGCATTGGCGCCGGAAAGGGTAGTGGTGAAGGGGACCCGGTACTGGAGTGCGCTCTCCCGTATGGAGAACGAATCCTTCTGCGCCTGGGCGCCTGTTACCGTGTTGATCACAAAGCTGATCTCCTTGTTCTTGATCAGGTCAACAATGTGGGGTCTTCCCTCTGTCACCTTGTTCACCACACCGACCTCGATCCCCTTTCTTCTTAAATGCTCTGCTGTTCCTCTTGTGGCGGTCACATCGAATCCCATC
>DATKOU010000015.1:0-5417 GCA_035524455.1 Thermodesulfovibrionales bacterium
TTCTTGCAGCACTCTTTTGGAGGGTGCCTGAGGTCATCGTCGATGCTTCAAGATATTTTACCCAGGCGAAATATCTTGAGCTATACGGAATAGAGTTCTTCGTCAGGGAATGGGGGAAGGCTATTCTTTCATGGACCGATCTTCCCCTCGTCCCGTTTCTCTACGGCCTGATTTTTAAGTTCTTTGGAGAGAGCAGGCTCTTCATCCAGGTAGTTACGACACTCTTGTTTTCGGCAACTATTGTGCTTACCTCACTCATCGGAAAAGAACTTTGGGATGAGGAGACAGGTCTTTACGGAGGGATACTTCTCTTGGGTATTCCGTATCTTTTCGTTCAAGTGCCCCTTATGCTTGTGGATGTACCCACCATGTTCTTCTTCACCTTGGCGGTATTTGCTTTTATAAGAGCACTGGGGAGCAAGGGCACGGCAACAATCCTCGTCTCTTCAGTAAGCCTCTTCCTCGCCTTTCTCTCAAAGTACTCAACATGGCCGATGTTGTCCATACTGGTTGTTATCGTATTCGTGTTTATAAAGGTGCAGGGGCAGGGCAGCGTTCGTCACACAATCTCGAGGGGTGTGGTGACGTTTTTAGCGGCAGCGCTCCTGGCAGGGGTCGTTATTTTTTGCAGATTCGAAGTATTTTCGGAGCAGATAAAGCTGCTGATAAGTTATCAAAGGCCGGGGCTTGGCAGATGGGAGGAAAGTTTTATTTCGACCTTCTTTTTTCAGGTTCACCCTTTTATCACCCTGTCAGCGATCGTTTCGGTCTGGGTGGCGATTCGGGGAAGAGATCCCAAGTACTTAATTATCATTTGGTTGCCACTCCTTTTGATGGTCTTTCAGGTCCAAAGAATCCGCTACACCATTCCCCTTTTCCCTATGCTCACGCTCATGGCCTCTTACGGACTACAGCAAATCGGGGACAAGGATGCGAGGCGATTTATTGCTTCATGCATCGTCATGTCATCTGTTGTGGTGGCGTTGTGTGCCTATCTTCCTTTCACACAAAAGATGAGTGCAGCAAACCTGAGGGATGCAGGAGGCTTTTTAGACACCCTGGATGAAAAGGAGATAGAGGTTTTCACTCTGTTGCCCAAGGAACCTGTGGTAAACCCAGCAGTTGAGGTTGCTCTTCTTGACCTGTATACGCGAAAAAGGATTATCTACCATGGGGAGTTTGGTGCAGCCCCAGGGAGAGACATAATTTCGTCTCCTCTTCGATTCACATGGGAATACAAGAACCCGTCGTATTATGCGGTAAAAGACAAACCCTGTGATGGTGAGATGGCCACGGTTATACTGTCCGGGGAGGGGGGTGGAGATCTGCCCTCTGCTTTGGTGCAAAAACTTAAGAATTACCGTGAGGTAATAAAATTCAATGCGGACGAGGGAGTATTTGAGCATAAGACCTTTGTGAGTGTGTATCGTCAAAGGGTCTCTGAATCCGGGGAAAAGCGTCACTAGATCTGATATTGCCCAGTCAATAAATAAACTTATATCGCAATTAGCATACTACACATATTATGGATGAATTAATTTTTCTTATTTGACGATTTTTGTGCTTCTGTATTAGTTTTATGTGGAGCTTATTTGTGTAGTCTCATTATATTGTAATAAAATATAATTCAGATGGGGAAAGGGGCAGGAACATTACAATTCACTGTCATACAGGGCTGAAGTCAAAGCGTGTCCGTCCATTCATGAACAAACGAAGAGGAGGGGGTACAGGTGGCTGATCAAGAAAATAATACAAAAGGACAAATCTGGGCGTTTATCGTCACAGGCATTGTCATCCTTATCAGTCTCGCCTACTACAAGGCGAATGTATACTATATGTATCTCGTGGTATACATCTGGTTCGGTTTTGCCTACGGGATGATGCTTCAGTACGGAAGATTCTGCATGGCATCGGCTTCGCGAGACCTTTTTGCAGCGGGGGTTCCGAGAATGGCGGTGGGAATCATGGTGGCACTCATGTTCTTCAGCATTATTCAGGCCTTGCTTTCTGCAACGGATATGAGCACGTTTCATCCTGCTCCCTTTGGGATCCATACGTTGATATCGGGAACCATATTCGGTGTGGGAATGGTCCTTGCCGGAGGGTGTGCGTCAGGTTCTCTTTACAAAATCGGTGAAGGAAATGGCACCTCCTTTCTTTCCATTATGGGTATCTGCTTCGGTCAGGCGATATTCTCAGTGGTTCCCTGGTTTAACAGTATCATCCCACAATCATGGGAAATCTCTGCAAAGGCCAAAGATCTCCCTGTAAGCCTGAATGCGTCATTTGACAAGTACCTGGCGGGCTATGTATGGGATCAGCCCAAGATTCAGCTTTCTCATACAAAGGTGATATCAGAGACGCTCCCCGGCGTTTCAAAGTATTTTCTTGGCGATGCGCTGATCAGCGCGATAATTCCCGCTCTTCTGCTGCTTGTCCTCATCTACGCCGTCTATATCAGGAAAGGCTTTATCAAGAAAAGGGCAAAACAGAAAGGAGGAAAAACTGGCCTGACAGACAATCTTGCTGGCATATGGAGCATGATTACTGCCTCTAAGAGGACCACACTTATGGGTGTATTGATCGGCATTGTTTGCGGGCTCCATATTTTTGTCATGAAGGGCATGCAGATTAAGTTTGGGGTGAGCAACTTTGGCGAGCTGCTCACCAGGATGGGTCATACCGCTGACGTTTCTCTTAATGGGACAGTCTTCGATCCCGGCTACTGGTATATCACTAGTCAAGAGGCTCAGTTTGGCGCATGGGTAATGGAAAAATTGGGTATCAATATGCGTGACAATATCTTCTTCGGCGTCAATAACGGTATCCCCGAACTCTGGCGCAATCCTGCGCTTTGGATGTCCATAGGTATTATCCTTGGCGCCATGGTCATGTCTCTGATGAACAAAGAATTCAAGTTAAAGTTGCCGAAAGGAGAGCTCATCGTATGGGGGCTCCTTGGAGGAACGCTCATGGGAATAGGCTCCAGGCCTGCCCTTGGCTGCAATATAGGTGCGTTTTTCATAAGGGTTGCGGGCGGTGACCCCAGCGGGTGGTTATTTGGGATTGGTATGGCGGTAGGGGCCTTTTTTGGAGTGAAGTTCTTTAATTGGTGGTCAGAGAGGAAGATGGCCAAGGAAATGGCGGATTTTTAGCAGGCCAGAACGCGTTGAAGAGATAAAAGAATAAGGAGGTAATTAATCATGGCAATGAAATTTGAAAAAACTGGAGAAAAAACCTATTTGCTTGATGTGTGCGGGTACGTATGTCCGCACCCTCAAATCTACTGCAAGAAGTCGCTGGAGAAGATTGGCGAAGGCGATGTGCTCGAGATGGTATTTGACAATCCCTCGTCAGCAGAGACCATTATCCAGATGCTGGATCAGGGTGGACACGAGGTCCTCGAGAAGAAGCACGAAGGCGGCAAGATAATTTTCAGAATTCAAAAGGGATAGGAATATCAGCCCTTACACAACGAGGAGGGTAGGATGAAGGCACCTATGGTGATTTTGATACTGATCGTTGCGGCAGCCCTCGGATTCCTGCTGGTTTTCAGCCAACAGAAGGAGAAGTCTCCCCAGGCTGCACAAGGACAGGGGGCAGCAGGTTATGGCTCGGCAGCTTCAGGCGGAGGCACTGTGGCGCCTCCTTCTGGCGCGGATGGTAAATGAACGGGGCATGCTAACCGAGAAGAAACGGGTGGGAAAATGAAAAGATTACTCATTGCAGTGGACGATACGAAGGGCAGTAAAGAGGCATTCAAATTTTGTACCGAGTTCTGTAAATGCATGCTTCCGGAGAAGATTGTGCTTCTCTATGTGGAAAGGTTCGAGGGGAGATCCTTTATGACCGAAATGCTTCCGGACTCTGAACTTGGCACATTAAAGGAGGTGCTGCAAGGGACTGAGTATAAGGAGGCGCTGGACAAAAGGGCTGATGAGATCCTTAATTTTTACAAGGACACGCTTGGGGACAATGGTGTGACCAATGTGAAGACCGTCAAGAAAATAGGGAATCCTGCTGAGGAAATCCTTAAAACTGCAAAAGAAGAAGATGTGGAAATGATTGTTATCGGATCGAGGGGCAAAAGGGTGGGCCATCTCCTTATGGGAAGCGTGAGCAGGGAAGTAGCCAACAGCTCGGATATTCCCGTATTGGTTGTTAAATAAATCAAGAAGATACACCAGTCATTGATTGCCCTGCGGGTATCCGTAGGGCATTTTTTTTGAGGCATCTTCGGAGCCTTCGGGCAGAGCAATAGGTTATAATAAATAAACATGGATTTATTCTGTTTAGGATGGCGGTAAGAATGGATGAGCAAGGAACGAAAGTAGTGGTACTGGGAGGAGGTCTCACAGGGCTCTCCGCAGGTTACCTCCTGTCAAAGGCCGGAAACAGGGTGGAGGTATTTGAGCGTGATTCCATAGTCGGTGGTCTCTCAAAAACTATGGTCCAGGATGGGTTTCGGTTTGATCTGGGAGGACACAGGTTTTTTACAAAAGACAAAAAAATTGATGACTTTGTGAAGACCCTCATGGAAGGGGAACTGGTCTCAGTATCAAGGAAGAGCAAGATATATATGCGCAATCGATATTTCGACTATCCCCTGAAGCCCCTCAATGCCCTCTTTGGTTTTGGCCTCCCCACAACAATGAAAATCCTTGGTGACTACGGGCTCGAAAAGTTTAAGGGAATAATGAGGGAAGAGAGAAGCATCTCTCTTGAGGACTGGGTGGTACAGAATTTTGGACGAAAAATGTTTGACATCTACTTTAAGGAATACAGCGAGAAGGTATGGGGCATTGAATGCAGCAGGATAAGCGCCGAATGGGTGGAAACGCGTATCAGCGGGCTTTCCATGGCCAAGGCGATCAAAAACGCGCTGTTCAGCCTCAATGGAAAAGATCTCCCAACCCTTGTGGACAGGTTTCTCTATCCCCGGTTGGGAATAGGACGCATTTCCGAGAGACTCAGGGAGGAGATTGAGAGGAATAATAATGTCCACACCGAAGCGGACGTGCAGCATATTCATCACGCCGGCTTCAGCGTTAAGAGCATTGCGGTGAAAACCAAGAATCATTTGGATCTTATACAGGGAGAGGAGTTTATTTCGAGCATTCCCATTACAAAACTGGTAGCCATGCTCCGTCCGTCGCCTCCTGAGTATATTCTGGAGGCT
Source organism: Thermodesulfovibrionales bacterium (assembly GCA_035524455.1). Lineage (GTDB taxonomy): Bacteria > Nitrospirota > Thermodesulfovibrionia > Thermodesulfovibrionales > UBA9159 > DASPUA01. The sequence goes on from DATKOU010000015.1 coordinate 5,180, forward strand.
GCTTCAAGACTCAGATTCAGAGACCTTGTGGTGGTTGCGATAATGATAAACAGGGCGAGGGTTACTGACCAGACCTGGATATATATCCCGGAACAGAAGATACCTTTTGGAAGGATCCACGAGCCCACAAACTGGAGTGAAAAGATGGCTCCCGCGGGGAAGACTATTCTGGTAACGGAGTTCTTCAGCTTCGCAGGTGATACCCTGTGGAGCGAGAGCGATGAGAAACTTGCGGAAG
>DATKOU010000016.1:0-5221 GCA_035524455.1 Thermodesulfovibrionales bacterium
GAAGCAATTGAAGAAGAAATACTTATATGAAAAGAGAAGAGTTTATGAAACACCTTCGGAGATACGGGTGTTACATAAAGAGGGAAGGGAGTTCTCATACCATTGTTCAGAATATCAAGAATGGTGCCTCAGAAACAGTTCCAAGACACAACGAAATAGATAATGTTCTCGTAAAGAAGATCTGTGGCTTGACATTAAGGGACCCTTTGAAGGGTAAAGGGGCAAGAAAAGTATAAATAGGGACAGCGAGGTATAAAGGCACATAAGGATACGGGGCGGAAGGCCCGCTCCCTTTTTTTGTGTTCCCAATTGACTGCACCTAAGTATGTTGGACTGTCCGGAAATCATACAGACTGCCGGAACTACGCAGAAAGGCGTTTCATACCCCACATGACCAACCTTGAAAAAAGAGATTCAAAATAGCCCTTCCTGATGTGCGCCCATGAAATAAACGACCAATAACATCCTGTTTTAATAGGTTATATTTCTGAGTTGTTGGGCTAGACTATTCGAGCTGCCTTTCACGGCCTTCATGCAAGACAGGCTGGAGAAGACCGTGACTATCGCGTTGATAAGTATGGCAAAAAAATTGCATACAGTCATTAAAAGACTCTATTTGCGTATTCGTTTTGTAACGAAGAAAGGAGGCGTTGTGAGGCAGCTCATCTTGCTCCTGTCGCTTTCGGCCATAGGGACCATCTTTTATGCGCTCCTGAAGGTGATCAGTCTTAACAAGGAGATACCCGGGGGGATTGTAAAGGAATCCTGGAGGCTTCTCTACTACCTTATCGGTCTTCTGGGGGTGGGGTATCTCACCATGCCGATACTGCCCGGCTTGCCGGAGACATCAAGGGAATTCATTATCGCCATCATTTTCCTTGCCGGGGCAATCTTTATCCTGAAGGTCATCAATCTTTTCGATAAGATAATGAGGGATGTAGGATTATAGAGGAAAAATGGCTATCAGGGACGATCTGAAAAACATTATCCGCGCCCATATGAGCGACACAGTGAGTTCTCTTTTCCTTGATAAGTCGTTGTCGATCATAGATGAATCTGCGGACAATAAGGAGAGTTTCATAAGTGCTGCGGAGAGGATCAGCAAAAGGACCGCGTTGTTCATTAACGCTGACACTGCAGAAGGCTTATTTGCAGACCTTAAGGCAAGGATTGGAGAGAGCGCTTCTCCACAGGGAAAACGAAGGAAATACAGAAGGTTCCCCTTATACAGGAAGGTGCACGTAATCTGCAACGGGAAATCCCGGGAGCTTTACTCTGAAGACATTTCACTGGGAGGAATCTATATCAAGACAAAGGAGCCCTTTCCCGAGGGTTCGGAAGTGGCACTCACACTGCATTTGGAAGAGGGAGCCCAGGTTCAGTTGCATGGGATGATAGTCTGCACGATCAATGAGTCAGATGCCTCGGTGAAGAAGCCTGCCGGTATCGCAATTGAGTTCAGCACACGCGGTAATGTGGGGATCGAGAAACTGAGGAGCTATCTCGAAAAGATATCGGACCAGGATGTCTTTGAGGATTAGGATAAAGCACTGAAGATTCCCAGCGAACTGCCTCTCAGGCCACCCTCCGCTCTTATGATATAATACGTTGGTGATCAGAATTGGTATTGTGGTACCGATTTTTCAGAGGAGGACTGCGTGATCGTCATTGTTGATTACGGCATGGGGAACCTCAGGAGCGTCGAAAAGGGGTTCCTGAAGGTGGGGGTGGATGCGAGGATCGTGTCTGACCCGAAATCCGTTGACGACTCCTCAGGGATCGTGCTTCCCGGCGTGGGCGCCTTCAGGGACTGCGTGAAAAACCTCACTGACGCAAACCTCACTGATGCCATCATCAGGGCTGTGCAGAAAGGGAAGCCTTTTCTCGGCATCTGCCTCGGTCTCCAGGTGCTCTTCAGCGAGTCCGAGGAATTCGGCATCTGCAGGGGTCTTGATGTCTTCAGGGGGAGGGTGAAGAAGTTCCCTGAAATGGGGCTGAAGGTCCCGCACATGGGCTGGAACAGCGTGAAAATTTTAAGGAGACCCCCCATCTTTGACAACGTGGCTGATGAGAGCTATTTTTATTTTGTGCACTCTTTCTATGTTGCACCCCAGGACAGGGGCATTGTCGCGACCACCACGGAATACGGCGAAGAGTTCACCTCGATGGTCTGGAAGGACAACATATTTGCCACCCAGTTCCACCCGGAAAAAAGCCAGGAGACCGGTCTGAGGATATTGAAGGGCTTCGGCGAGTTCGTGAGGAAGAACTAGCCCTGGTAATTCATAAATTCGGCAGTTATTCCCGCGTGTTCTGGAACCTCCTGCAGTTCAACAGAGCTGCAGTCCTTGCTAACACACAATGGCGGAATTGCCCATCATTTACTGTGTGGAGAGATCGGAAAGCAATTCTCGTACCGTCTTTTTTAAGACCGGATGGATCTTATCCGGGGCTATTTCTGCCAGTGGTCGTAAGACGAAATCCCTCTCGTGCATACGGGGATGGGGGATCGTGAGTTCAGGAGTGTTCATGACAAGGTCATCATAAAGCAGTATATCCAGGTCAATCATCCGGGGACCCCAGCGGTAGGTCTCCACCCTTCCGACCTCATCCTCGGTCATTTTCAGAACCTCAAGAAGCCTCGCGGGCGTCAACCCGGTCTCTCCCTCGATGACCATATTGACAAATCTCGGCTGGTCTTTTATCCCCCACGGCTCTGTCTCATACATTGACGAGCGCCTCCTGACATGAATCCCCTTTTCGGAGAAAAGCCGGACCGCCTTCAGACAGTGTTCTTCCCTGTCACCGAGGTTGGAGCCGATTCCGATATGAACGATTGGCATATGAATCCAAATGGTTCTCGTGAAACGCAGAATCATCGGAGAGAAATAATCAAAAAAAGTATTAAGGCTAAGGTTGAAAGGTTCTCGCCCTGATCTTCTTAATCTCAACCTCGACCTGGTTTCTGTTATTAAAGGGTCTTCCCTATTCTCTCGACCGCCTCTCTGATCCTGCTGGCAGGGACGGTGAGGGAGAATCTCACATAACCCTCTCCCGGCCCGCCGAATCCGTTTCCGGGAGTAGCAAGGACAGACGCCTCTTCGAGGAGATGGGCCACAAATCCTGAAGAGTCAAACCCTGAAGGAACCTTTGTCCAGAGATAGAAAGTCGCCTGGGGTTTTATGGCGTGGAGACCTAGACTCTTCAGTCCATGGTAAAGGGCATCTCTTCTTTCCTGGTAGATATCCCTTATCTTTGAGATATCTGCATCATCTGTCCTGAGGGCGGTGATCGCAGCCTCCTGAATTGCCTGGAACACCCCTGAATCCAGATTGGTCTTTATCTTTCCCAGGCCGGCAACGACCTCACTGTTGCCCGCCGCAAATCCGATTCTCCATCCCGTCATATTGTAGGTCTTGGAAAGGGAGTGGAATTCAATGCCCACTTCCTTTGCACCATCAATTTCCAGAAAGCTCACGGGCTTTTTGCGGTCGTAATAAATCTCCGAGTAGGCTGCATCATGGCAGACGATAATACGGTGTTTCCGCGCGAATTCCACCACGTCCTTATAAAACCGCTTTGGCGCAACGGCTGAAGTGGGGTTGTTCGGGTAATTTATGAAGAGTAACTTTGCCCTCTTGAGCACATTTCCGGGTATGAGTGAGAAATCTGGCAGGAATTTGTTCTTCTCCAAAAGCGGCATGAAATGGCTTTCGCCCCCGGCAAAGAGTGTTCCCACCGGATACACAGGGTATCCGGGCGAGGGGACCAGCACCACCTCTCCGGGATTTACGAAGGCCAGGGGGATATGCCCTATGCCCTCTTTTGAGCCGATGAGGGACAGTACCTCGTTCCCTGGGTCGAGGGCCACCCTGAATCTCTTCCTGTACCAATCTGCAACTGCCTCCCTGTAGGTGAGCATGCCCTCATAGGACGGGTAGCGGTGGTTGCCCGGCTTTTCTACTGCCCGCTTCATGGTATCCACAATGTGTTCTGGTGTGGGAATGTCAGGATCACCGATACTGAGATCAATTAAATCAATTCCCTTTGCAAGCGCCTCCTGCTTCATTCTGTCTATTGCTGCAAAGAGATAGGGCGGCAGGTTCCTTACCCTTTCAGCGAGTTCCACAAAAGTCCTGGATTTCAAATCTTCCTCCCGATGATTTTATGGATTGTATTATAAACGAAAAGGTCACTACAAAAAATAAGGTTAAAAAAAAGGGCACTGTATTCAGTGCCCTTTTTCTCTTCAACTGGCTAACCAGTGATTAATAGCCTCCGGTCTTTTTCTTTGCAGGAGCAGCAGCAGGGGCTGCAGGGGCGGCGGCAGGAGCTGCCTCCTTCTTCATCTCTTTCTTCTCTTTTGCAGGAGCTGCGCTCACCATGATGCTCTTCGCAACGTTCTTGCCGTCCATCTCGGCGTACTTCACAGTCACTTTATCGCCCATCTTCACGTCCGCAAGGGACTTCTTCTCTTTGCCGATCTTTACGCTGGTCTTGTCGTCTGTGTTGACCATGACATCACCCTTCTTACCCTTTACGGTGAGGGTGTTTGCCTTTGCGTCAACTGCTGCGACCTCTCCGGTAACCTGCTTTACCTTTGCAGGGGCCTTCTTCTCAGCCTTCTCTGCAGGAGCAGGAGCTGCCTTCTCAGCTGCGAAGGAGAGACCGGCGACTGAAAGGACAAAGAGAACTGATACGATAATCGCTATTGCCTTTTTCATAAAATCACCTCCTTTCATTATGAGCTAATCAAAACCTGATAGGATTAATACAAGATGCGTGCCAGTTCAAGGAGAATAGACAGGGGGTAAAATAATATTATAAATTAGTAAGTTATGTAATGGGCCATTTTAAAGGGGAGAAGTTTTCAAAAAGATTTCCCTTTTTAAGGAATATTCTCCCTTTTTGAGGAAGGACCGTCCAGTCCGAATTTTTCCCAACGGTACCAGAAGGTCTTGTAACTCATGCCGAGGAGCCGCGCTGCCCTGGCAGCCACGTTGTTCGCCTTCTCCATAGCTTTCTTGAGGAGTTCCTTTTCCAGTTCCTCAAAGACAATGCCCTCTTCAGGCACGTCAATATCGAAAAGACTTTGGTGACGGGATAAGCGCAACTCGCTTTGTATGTCCTGCAGCCGTATTGTGTCCGACTCGCACATGAGCACAGCCCGCTCAATGACAGACTCTACTTGCCTCACATTGCCGGGCCAGTGGTATTCCAC
>DATKOU010000017.1:0-3812 GCA_035524455.1 Thermodesulfovibrionales bacterium
CGGTATTTGGCAACTGTCCTCCTTGCAATAGTGATATCTTTTGACTTGAGAAGTTCGACGATCCTCTGGTCGCTCAATGGTTTCTTGGTGTCCTCTTCAAGGATAATCTTTCTGATGAGGTCTTTTACTGAGGTGGAAGAGATGGCACCCTCAGCGCTCTGAAGTGCGCTGCTGAAGAAAAACCTGAAACTGAAAAGACCGTGACCGCACGAGAGGTATTTGTTCGAGGTGACCCTGCTTATGGTGCTTTCATGCATCCCGAGGCTCAGGGCAACATCCCTGAGATTGAGGGGCTTCAGGTAGGAAACTCCCTTATTAAAGAAATCACCCTGGAAGTTCAGTATGCTCTCGGTGACGCGGTAGATGGTCCTGTTCCTCTGGTCCAGACTCTTAAGAAGCCAGACCGCCGCCCGAAGCTTCTCCTCAATGAAGAGCTTTTCTTCCTTAGAGAGGGCGTTCTTTGAATGGAAAAGCTTTCGGTAGAAGCTGTTGAGCCTGAGTCGCGGCAGACCTTCGTCATTGAGAATAATCTGATATCCGTCTTCGGTCTTGATCACTGTTACATCGGGAACGATATAGGTCGGGGCGAGGGTGCTAAAGTTCCTCGCAGGCTTTGGTTCCATGGCCTCGATAACCTTGACAGCGGCCATTACATCGTCAAGAGAGACCTGATACTGTCTTGCAATCTGTGGGTAGCGTTTTTTTTCTATATCACTCATATTGTGGAGGATAATCTTCTCTGCAAGGCTCCCCCTGAGGCCCAATGAATACAGCTGGATGAGAAGACACTCCTGGAGATTCCTCGCCGCAATCCCGGGCGGATCAAATCCCTGGACAAGGCTGAGGGCAGATTGCACCTTCTCTGCGCTGGCCTTGGCACCCTGGACTATCTCTTCTTCGGTGGCCCTAAGATATCCGTTTTCATCGATATTACCGATAATGACCTCTGCGATCTGTTTTGTCTCTTCGTCGGCATCTGAGAGCCTGAGCTGCCAGAGGAGATGGTCGGAAAGGTCTGCTTCTTCCTTTACAAACTGTTCAAAGGACGGATGCTCCACAGTACCGGGCGTAAAGTATCCCAGGTCCCGCCCGTCGCTGCTCCGCTCATCAAAATAGTCGTCCACGCCGTAGCTGCCAAGACCTGCGATGAGCTTCTCAAGAGGGGCTTCCGTATCGTCAGGCTCCTCAGCCCTTTCCATGCTCTCCATCTCCTCCCTGCTCAGCTCTTCCCTCTCCTCAATTATCTCTTCGAGAAAAGGATTTTCGGTGAGTTCCTGGGTAAGTGCCTGGGACAATTCAAGCTGGGGCATCTGGAGAAGTTTTATGGCGAGTTGGAGCTGGGGAGTGAGAATAAGCTTTTGTGTAAGTTTGAGTTCTAATCTGCTTTCCAGTGCCATCAGAGTCTGAATTCCTCCCCCAGATACGTTTCCTTTACCCTTGGGTTGGCAATGAGCGCATCCGGAATCCCTTCGTCCAGTATGCCTCCATTGGTTATGATATAGGCCCTATCGGTAATGGAGAGGGTGTCCCTCACATTGTGATCAGTGAGCAGAATTCCCAACCCCTTTTCCTTGAGGTACTGCAGCATCTTTTTCAATTCAATGATGGCGAGGGGGTCGATCCCCGCAAAGGGTTCATCAAAAAGGATAAAGGTGGGATTTGTGGCGATGGCCCTTGCAATCTCTGTCCTTCGCCTCTCGCCCCCTGAAAGTCTGTAGGAGTGCCTGTCTGCAAAGCCCGAGAGGCCGAATTCATCCAGGAGGCTTTCCACCTTGTCCCCCATCTCCTCACGAGAGTACCCCTTGATCTCAAGGATTGCTCTGAGATTATCCCGCACCGAGAGCTTCCTGAAAATGGATGCTTCCTGCGGCAGATAGCTGATACCCTTGAGTGCCCTCTTGTACATGGGGAGTTGACCAATGTCCTCATCGTCGAGAGTGATGCTTCCCCTGTCCGGTCTGATCATTCCCACGAGCATATAGAAGGTTGTGGTTTTACCTGCGCCATTGGGGCCGAGAAGCCCCACGATTTCCCCTGTGGTAAGATAAAGGCTGAGGTCGTCAACCGCCTTTTTTCCACGGTAGATTTTTGAAAGGCCATTTGCCCGAAGATTATGTACCATTCCCTATCAGTCCTGCAGTCCTATTGGGTTTTAGGAGTCCCTTTTTCCATAAATACCCTGCTTTGTTCCACCAGTGAACGGTCTTCCTTCATCAGATAAATCATTTTTGTGCCGGTCACCATGGTAGTTCCCTCCACAGCCTTAGGTTGACCGGTGAAAATTACCTTTTCTTCATCCGCAAGAAAAGTGGCCTCATCAGAGGTAATCACGCGCTCGCCCTTTAGGAGCTTTACATGGCCGCTGGCCTCAATTCTTGTCACCTTTCCCGCATCGGTGTAGTAGACGAGCATCTTGTCGGCATATATGATCGTGGTCTCGGTTTTTGCCATCACAGAGCCCTCGAAAAGGGCAGTATGAGCTTTGTTATCCGCAGTCATTGTGGAAGAGGTTATGGTTATGGGGCCTTTTTTCTCTATGAGCTTCTCCTCCCCTGAGGACCGGAAACAAAGGGAGAAGAGAACGAGACATGAAAGAAGGCCGATGAAACACGTGACCTTCAAGGTTTCAAAAAAAGGTGGCTTTGACATTTCTCATCAGCTTGACCTTGTTGTCTTGGGTGGCGGTCAGCCCTTCTCCCTCTATTCTGAACTTGTTCCCCTCCATTCGGACCACATCCTTGGAAAATAGCATTCCGCGCGAGGGATTCCATGAAAGCTCATCCGTAGTGAGCACGGAGCCCTTTATCTGTATCTTGATATTGTTCCCTAAACGGAGGTCCCGGGTCTGCATGTGATAGGTACCGTTGTCGGCACTGACTACTACCCCCTCCTTCTTGAGGTCAATGGCCACGGTCTCCATCTGTGCCACGGTCTCGTCCCTGGTAAAGTCAGCCCTGCGAGCAGTTACAACCGATGTATCCGCACCGTCCTTCTTGTTCACGATTTTCAGGCCTTCAATATAGGAATTTCCGCGCTGAATGGAAAGGTCTTTCTTGATGTCATGTTCTCCACTGAAGACTGAGTAGAATACCAAACACGTGAAGATGAACAGGATGCCGCCGAGCATCCTCCGGCCTCTGAAAAAAGGTGGAATCAGTTCATAAAATTCCTGCATCAATTAAATCTTATCACATTGAAATACCTTAGTAAAGCAAAAAATATACCACAATTCTGATTTAACCTAAAAAAATATGTAGACGCCTAAGCACCGGTAAAGATGCTTTTAAAACGAACAGCGAGCGCATTCCCTGTCCGCCTCAGGCGGACTGCTGGCTTAAGGAGCGAATATGATAAAGAACAATTCCTTACGTTAAGAACCCTGCGGTCTTGCCGCAGGGTTCTTCATATGTCCAGGCCTCTCCCTAACCCTACGCAACGAAAGTTGACTTGGACAGATAGGGGTACCAGTTCTTGCCATGCACGGGAGAGGAGGCAAAAAATGCTATTGAAGGGCGGCCTTAAGGGCGTTACGCATTATCTCCACAGGGGGTCTTACTCCTGTCCATATCTCAAAGGCGAGAACACCCTGGTGGAGGAGCATCCCTAGACCGTTGAGGGTTCTGCAGCCCCTTTCTGAGGCAGCCCTAAGGAGAGCGGTATCCCTGTAGATAAGATCGCAGACAGTGATTGTCCTGGGAATGAGCGAAATGTTGAGGGGGGAAGGGTCAGTATCCTTCAGACCGAGGGGAGTGGCATTAATCAGAACATCAACACCGGAGAGCGTATCCAATTTTTTCAGCGAGGTTACATTG
>DATKOU010000018.1:0-7855 GCA_035524455.1 Thermodesulfovibrionales bacterium
TCCGCCTTTTCCTGCAAGTGCAATGAGATATGCCATTTTCGATTATACAATAAAAAGCCAAGAATATGCTCAGGGATTAGTGGAATTTCGTAAAAGAAAAGATTCTCTTGATGTTCCCTCGCCGATTTGAAGAGTTTCTCAGTCAAACAATCGCGTCAGCTCGACCGTCTTTTCTTCTATGCTCTTTGTGAGATTTTCCTGTTCGTTTCTGAGCCTGTGGAGTTCATCCGCGATGGTTATGGCTGCAAGAATTGATGCCTTGACCGGAGTGATGCTGGGTGAATTATTATACACCTCTTTTATCTTGTCCTGGACATAGTTGGCAAGTTGTTGTATGTATTCCTCAGGTGCATCACCCTTAATGGTATATTTCTGGCCGAGTATATACACTTCTACAGATCCCATTTCTTACCCAATCTCCAGCGTTTCAAGTTCGTTCAAGAGATCTTCCACCTGGTTTTTTATTGCCGTCTTTTCAGAAGAGAGTCTCTCCACTTCCCGGTTTTTCTCCGTGAGTTGTGCCTCCAGATCCCTGATCCGCCGCTCTAAAACTACCTTTTCCTCTTTCAGGGCCTTCACCCTGTTTACTGCGTCTGCGATCTTTTCATCAAGATTTTTAAGCCTGTTCAATGGTTTCTCCTCCTTCTTGCTATTCAAACTTTTGGAAAATGTATCGTCATCAAAGAGTGTTTTTCCCATGGTCTCCCCGGTTTCCCTATTGTTTATCCCATAGGTTCATATAGGTTGCATAGGTCAAAAGCACACGTTTAACATAGTTTCTGGTCTCGTCATAGGGTATATCTTCAATAAATTCGTCAAAGGATCTGTAGTTTCCTTTCTTTATCCATTCCCTCACCGTGTCATGCCCTGCGTTATAGGCGGCAAGGGCAACAGGCAAAGACCCGAATTCCTTTAGCAGGGAATTAAGGTAGTATCCGCCAATGGTTATATTGGTCCTTACATCGTAGATTGCGGCATCGTCAGAGATGTCCAGATTGAGGCGTCTATCGAGGTTGCGTGCTGTATGGGGCATTATCTGCATAAGGCCAAGAGCCCCGGCAACGGAACGGGCACGGGGATCGAAGCGGCTCTCTTCCCTCATCACAGACAAGAGAAGCAGAGGATCGAGCATATTGTGTTGAGATATTTCACGGACTGTTGGCCAATATGCAATGGGATACAGGATATCATAAATGTTCATTTGGCCATTCCCTTGTGGCGCATGTTCTGTGAATCTTGATACGAGGGATATGGCCCGTTTGTAATCTCCCGCATTTTGTAAGATATGGCATAAATAGACAAGCGCATCAGGCCTTGAGACGCGATTTGATATGCGGACAAGCTCTGAGATCGCATCCTCTCTCATCTCAAGCTCCACGAGTATCCGGAACCGCTCCAACGACGAGCGGATCTCAGGGGTAAGCTCCTCGAATTCGATGGAAGCCTGTCTGCTCATGGGCACAGTCTGATCAGGAGTCGGTGTATATGCGATACGTCTGATGGAACGGCCGCTGAACTGGTCAGGGTCTCTCATGAGTGTGAGCAGGCTGTAAAAATCTTTTTGGGAAATTGGATCTTGTTTCTGCTTTTCAGAAAAAGCCGTGTCGGATGAGTTTCCTCGGTTGCTTTCCTGTTTCCAGTAACGGTATCGGGGATTAGGATACCGGTCATTGAGCTCCGTTAAAATCTTGGATGCCTCCGTATAATTCCCAGCGCGGTAGTAAGTCCAGGCAACCCCCCACAGCGCTTCCTCTCCGTACTGCGGGAAGTTTTTCCTAAGCCCCGCATAAATATTCAGGGTCTCGTCCTTTTTGCCCTCTCTTCTTCTTGTTGAGGCGTACGCGAGCAAAAGGGCACCCGCGCGTGTGTCTTCCATGGAAATAAGTTGAGAGAGGATTTCATTGAACGCGGTGAAGTTTTCTGCCCTGTAAAGGGAACGAGCGCCGTCGTAAAGGTCTCCTCCCTTCAGGAATGCATCAGCAGCTTCCCTGTATTTTTTCTGCTTGAAGAGGGCAAGGCCCAGCTTTCTGTAAAGTTCGTCTTCTTGACTGGCGTCCGCCTTTTGAAGTGCTTTCCGGATGAGGCTTTCCGCTTTCTTATGCTCGAATGCCTTGATGAGGTTTGATGCCTTCACAAGAATATCATCCAGGGTGATATCTGCGGGTTGTAGTTCCTGAAACGCAGACTCTGAATATGGGCTGACACCTGTATATATCCCGATGAAGAGCTTTTTCGCGTTTTGGACCTTTCCAAGTTTTTTCATCAGCTGAGCAAGAAAAAATGTCATTTCCACATCCTCAGGATAATCGGTCACATAGGATTCCATGTGCTTTAGTGCGGCAGCGCTCTTCTCCGAGAATCTCTTTTCCCTCGGGGTTATTTCTGCGACGTGCATAAGCGAATTGATCTGTAAAACCCTTGCCCTCTGCATAAACAGTGAATCGGGATAGGTGCCCAAGAGCTCGCGGAGAGCGTCCCCGGATTCCCCGAACCTTGCGGTCCTGTTATATGCCTTTGCCATCATGAGGAGCGTAAAATCCCTTATGACAGGGATTTCCTCATAGGCACTCTTGAAGCGTTCCAGCGCCTCTGTATATTCTGCCTTATCGAAGAGTTCCTTGCCCCTTTTGAGGTTCGTAAGGGAATCCACAGAGGCCACGGATACCTGAAGCGGTCTCTTGCCGTCAAGTTCATCTGCGTAGGCAAGAGGGAATATTACAAGGATAAAGATGAGTGTAAAGAGTTTTTTCATAATCAATTCGCGGAGTACGCTTATCTATTATATAAATAATGATGGGCAGATTCAACTGAAAATTGGCTTTTTACGTTATGAAATCCTCATGTAAGTTTGACGGAAAGGCTGATGAACAGATAAAATGCACTATGGATAAAGTTGCAAAGAGGAGCATTTGCAGACATACGGATGGCTCTACGGAGTATATGGAGGACCTTATTGCCCTTGAGAAAAGGGTGAGAATATCTGTCAACGGAAAGGAGGTGATGGGTCTCTATTGCACTCCACATATGGTGAAGGAACTCGTAGTGGGCCTCATAATGACAGAGGGGATTATAAGGGGGAACTGGTGTGTGGAGAGGATGAGTATCGTCTACGGAGATGAAATATCCGTGGATATCCCGGCAGAAGGGGAGGTAGTGACAGAAGGAAAAACTATTACCTCGGGATGTGTGGGCGGTGTCACTTTTGACAGGAAAGCGGAAGAAGACATGATCACCGACACATTCGTCTTACATAGGGCTGATCTGAAATATATCTTTAACGACTTTCAGGCCAGGTCAGAGCTTTACAAGACCACAGGATGTGTGCACAGCGCTGCCCTTTCGGATGGAAGGATCATTATCTGTTTTGCAGAGGACATCGGAAGGCACAATGCGGTAGACAAGGTGATTGGCTATGCCCTGCTCGAACACATCCCCTTTTCAGGGAAAATATTACTTGCAAGCGGGCGAATTTCTTCCGAGATTTCCTCAAAATGTTCCCGATGGGGCATCCCCATCCTTGCCACCCGTACTGCTCCCACAAACCTTGCAGTGGAGATTGCCGAGAAACGTGGGGTAACCATCGTAGGCTTTGTGAGGGGGAACAGGTTCAATATATACACCCATCCCAAGCGGATCGTGTTGTAATTCAGGACTTTCCCGGGTTACTTTATCCCGTATTTCTGAAGCCTGTGTCTGAATGACCTGAAAGAGAGATTCAGCATCTTTGCCGCCTCTGTCTTTGCCCCGTTGGTGAACTGAAGGGCTTCGAGGAGATATCTTTTTTCTATCCCTTCCACTATGGCATCAAGATCGATCCCTGGTTTTTCCATTTTGGGAAGCACGTTACTCTCCCAACCGGTATCACTGATCTCCAGAGGGATGTCCGGGGGGGTAATTTCTTCCTTGTCGGTCAGGAGGAGGACTCTTTCTATGATATTTTCGAGTTCCCGCACATTCCCCTTCCATGGATGATGCATGAGGAGTTTCATGGCCTCAGGGGATAAACGGCGTGGTGTTGAGGAGAACTTCTTGATAAAATGGTCAACGAGGAGAGGAATATCCTCCGTCCTTTCCCTTAAAGGGGGAATATGGAGCGGCACGACATTCAGACGGTAATAGAGATCCTCGCGAAATCTCCCCGCGGAGACCTCTTCCACAGGATTCCTGTTAGTTGCCGCTACAATCCTCACGTCTACCGTTACGTCGGTTGTTCCCCCAACCCTCCTGAATGTTCCGTTCTGGAGAACCCTGAGGAGTTTTGCCTGGAGGTTGACGGGCATCTCCACTATTTCGTCAAGAAAAAGGGTACCGCCGTTGGCAATCTCGAAAAGTCCCTGCTTATTGTATACCGCGCCGGTAAATGAACCCCTCATATGCCCGAAGAGCTCACTTTCCAGAAGCCCCTCGGGAAATGACGCGCAGTTTATCGCAACGAGATTTCGGTCCCTTCTGGGACTAAGATTGTGGATCGCGGTGGTAGCGAACTCCTTTCCTGTTCCACTTTCTCCTGTGATAAGAACATTCGAATTGCTGTTGGCGATTTTCGGGAGGAGTCTGAGTAATTCCTGCATCTTTGGGCTCTTGTAGAAAATATTGCCAAGTTCATAGGTAGTTCGTATTTTGTCGCGAAGGATCGAGACCTCTCCACGCAATTTCCGTTTCTCAAGGGCGTTCTTCACCACTAACCGTATCTCGTCGATCTTGAAGGGTTTATGGAGATAATCGTATGCGCCCAGCTTCATGGACTCAATAGCGGATTCTGTGGTGCCAAAGGCGGTGATCATGATCACTAGGGTTTCAGGTGACAACTCTTGAGCCTTCTTGAGAACCTGAAAGCCATCAAGCCCCGGCATCTTTATGTCGGTAATAATAAGATCAAAGATCTCTCTATTTATCCATCCGATACCTTCTATACCATCCGTTGCAGTGGACACCTTGTAGCCTTCTCCTTCCAGGAGTATCTTTAGGATTTCCCTCATGTTCTTTTCATCCTCAATCACGAGTATCTTGCCCTTATGTTCTTCCATAGGTTATATCCATTTGGGTGTCTTTATTTCAGAATGGCCTGGCCAGACCGGCGTGCTCCCCTTTGGCACGAGAATTCTGCATTTCAGGAGTGCTTCCAGATGAAGGCTGGCTCACGGGGATTGTTACCTCAAATGTTGTTCCTGTCCCCGGAATACTATTGACCGTGATTCTGCCTCGATGTTCTTCGATGATCCTGTACGCGATGGAAAGACCGAGACCAGTTCCCCTATCCTTTGTGGTAAAGAACGGATAGAATATCTCCTTCAGATTTTCGGGAGGGATTCCAATTCCGGAATCTCTAAAGGAGACGGCCACTGTATCATGAACCCTCCTTGTCTTTATGATGAGGGAACCTCCGTCAGGCATTGATTCTACGGCATTCATGGTGAGATTCAGAAAAACCTGGCGCAGTTTCTGGGGATCTGCGACTATCTCATAGTGGCCCCCGAAATCTTTTGTAATCGATATATTATCCGGGCTCATGATCGCATTCCTTGTGAGCTGTATGATCTCGTCAAGCATGACGTGGAGATCAAAGCTCAGGAATTCAGGTGGTTTCGGCCTCGAGTAAGTGAGAAAATCGGTGATGATGGTATTTAAACGATCCATCTCGCTCAGGGCAATATCCATTAATTTCTCTCCGTGAGCCCTTGTCAGTGTTCCCTCTTTGAGAATCTCGATGGATCCCTTGAGGGAGGCGAGAGGATTTCTAATTTCATGAGCCATATTTGCAGAGAGTTCTCCTATGGCGGCTAGCGTCTCTTTGTGCTTTAATTCAGCCTCAAGTCTCTTCAGGTCTGTAATGTCTTGGAAAATGCAGATATATCCCGTTTCATGTCCGCTGCTGTCTGTAGACTGCGAGAGGGTGAGCCCGATAGTCCTGCGAGTGCCGTGAACGGTAATCATGCCCTCTCCCCTCAGTGTTTCGATAGGGGGTATGACAAAAGGGAAGACGGTGGTGATATTATTCCCGATAGCAGCAGTTCGGAGAACGCCGGTGATGTGTTCCGCTGCGCGGTTGAAGATTAAGATACTCCCTGAAAGGTCTGTGGTGAGAAGTCCGCTGGGAAGGCTCTCTATCAGTTCCTTGTGAAAGAAGGTAAGGTCCTTGAGATTAGAATCCTTTTCTTCCAGCTTCTTCGACGTCTTTTCTAACCGGGAGGAAAGATATCCCGTCAGGTACGCGGTGAGATATAACCCGCTAATATGGGAAAAGATATTGTAGAGAAAGTCTTTCTCCATCACGGAGGGATCATACGGGACGGGAATGAGATGGTAAAACTGAAGATCTATCATGAGGCCGTAAAGAATGCTGCAAATCGTTGCAGTGATATATCCCGCTTTTCTATTCACTGTGATTACTGAGCCGATGACGATCAGGAGCATTATGAAGGAAAACCAGCTTTCAATACCCCCTGTTAAGAATATGAGCGACACGGATGAGATTGCGTCTGCGAACAACTGTAAGTGTGCGAAGATAACCAGGTTTCTTATCCGGGGGAGGAACAATCCGTAGACGACCGAAAGGATATAGAGGGGGATGATGATGAAGTAAAGAATGGTATGGGTATACGGAAACTTATAAAAGCCTATTCCAAAGAAAAGGAATGTTCCGAGAAGAAAAGTGACAAAAAAAGCCCTGAAAACTATCAGGGCCTTGAGTCTCTTGAAGAGGGCGTTATCAGGCATACCGTGATTATTTTATGAGCGTAATCATTTTGAATATGGGCAAATACATGGCGACTACTATAAAGCCGATCGCACCTCCGAGAAATACCATAAGCAGGGGCTCCATCATTGCGGTGAGGTTCGCCACCGCGTTATCCACCTCATCATCGTAGAAGTCCGCAATCTTGCCCAGCATTGCATCCAGTGCGCCTGTGGATTCGCCCACTGCAATCATATGGGTGACCATGGGAGGAAAGACCTTTGCCTTTGTAAGGGGCTCCTCCAGAGTCTTTCCCTCTGACACTGCCTGTCTTACATCCATAATAGCGTACTCTATCACTTTGTTCCCGGCGGTTTTTGCGGTGATCTCGAGGCCATCCAGGATAGGGACTCCGCTGCTTATCAGTGTTCCCAGTGTCCTGGTGAATTTTGCCACCGCAACCTTCCTCAGGAGTATGCCGAAGATAGGGAGTTTTAGCGCGATCGAATCAATGACCTTTTTCCCCTTTTCCGTTTTTCTTATCTGGACGATTGATACGATTATCGCCACGATCAGGCCTGCGACAATAAGCCCGCCTATGCCTGCGATGAAGTGACTCATGCCTACAACAATACGTGTAGGGAGGGGGAGTGTGCCTCCGAGGCTTGCAAACATCTGAGAAAATGTGGGTATTACAAAGATCATAATGACGGCGATGACCAGTACTGCAACGCTCGTGACCACTGCAGGATAGATCATAGCGCCCTTGACCTTCTTCTTCAGCTTCATTGCCTTTTCAATATACGCAGCAAGCCTGTTCAATATTGTATCGAGGATACCTCCTGCTTCCCCTGCTGCTACCATGTTGACATAGAGCTCTGAGAATATTTTCGGGTGTTTTCTAAGGGCATCAGCATAGGTGGAACCGCCCTCCACATCCGCCTTGATAACCGTAAGGTTCTTTGCGAGGCTTTTATTTTCCACCTGTGTAGAGAGGATCTCGAGGCCCTGTACGAGGGGAAGCCCTGCATCGATCATGGTGGAGAACTGTCTTGTAAATACGACGATGTCTTTATCACTGACTCCGCCGCCAAGACTTAAGCCGCTAAGCAATCCTTTCTTGGTTTCAGTCTTTTCGGTGACGACAGTGGCGGTTATGTTTTTCCGTCTCAGTTGAGC
>DATKOU010000019.1:0-11121 GCA_035524455.1 Thermodesulfovibrionales bacterium
TACCTGACTTTGGCATTGAAGGAAAGACATGCACTGGTGGAAAAAATGGCACAAAATTACCCATTTCTTGTTGAAGTCGAGACCAGCCAAACAGAGGTTGGATATGAATCGATTGGAAATGAAGGGATGCGGATGCTATAGGTAGCACGGCATTGGGTTGAGGAAATCACCGAAGGGTAGTTATTTCACCGACCCTGCCTTCGGTGTGTTCTTTTCTCCCTAATGTGGTTACATCAGTCTTGCATGGGTCCTGGATGCAGGTGAGCAAGGTGCGGGTGCGTACCAGGAATTCATTAAGGCATAAACTCCTTTCCTAAAATCTCCCTGCTGATTATGAGCCTCATGATGTTCTGGGCGCCTTCGGCACCCACAATATACGAGGCCACACCCCTCAACCCCCGCTCCAGTCCCGCCTCCTTTGTATACCCATACGCCCCGTGCCATGTCATCACATTCTTGATAATGTCAAAGGCAACGGTGGGGGCAGTGAGCTTCGCGGTCGCAACAGCCTTGTTTATCTCCTGATGGCTGAACCTGTTTTCGGAATACATCCGGTCAAGCATCCAGGCGGCCTTGTACACAAGAAGGCTTGCTGATTCGAGTCTCGTATAATCCTCTGCCAGCTGGAACTGTATCCCTTCGAACTTTGCGAGAGGAGAGCTGAAAAGTTTTCTCCTTTTTATATACTCTATGCCTAACCCTAATGCCTTCTCGGCTGCACCGATGCATGCAGCGGATACGAGAGTCCTTGCGCAGTTAAATCCCTCCATAGCATAGTAAAAACCCTTGTTCCATTCTCCAATGAGATAGTGACCGGGTATCTCAACGTTCTCTATCCTGATAAAGCCATTGGATATTCCTTCCCTCCCCATCTGTCTGCTGGTGCTGATAGTTATCCCCTCTTTGTCCTTTATCGGAAGATAACAGAGGGACAAACCCTTATGGCCGAGTTGGGGGTCTGTCTTCACTATGGTTACATAACCCCCTCCGTACAGGGCAGCCTCCCTCACGCCGCTTATGTATGCCTTTGCACCGTTCACCACCAGCACATCCTCTCTCTTTTCCATGCGGGTGGAGAGGGAGGATATATCAGAGCCTCCTGCCGCCTCTGTGGAGGCTATTCCGAGAAAGGTCTTTCCCTTTACCACATCAGGAAGGATATCTTCCTTTGCATTCCTGCTCCCGTATCGGTCCAGGAGGAAACCCCAACCAGTTTCCACCAGATAATACACTGCAACAGCCATGCTCACATCGGCCCTGGCTATCTCCTCGGCTGCGATCGCTGCTTTGATGAAACCTTGACCGGAGCCCCCGTACTCCTTAGACATGGTGAGCCCGAAAAGGCCCGTGTCCCCCATGTCTTTCAGGATTTCATGGGGGATCTCACCTTTCTCGTCAATCTCATCCGCCCGGGGTTCAATTCTTCTCCCGCAGAAATCCCTCACGGATTTCCTGAAAAGTTCCTCTTCTTCAGTGAACAAAAAGTCCATAGCAAAACCTTTACCCCGTGAGAATAATTTTCCGTGCTTAGCGAACAAAAGACTAATGCCCTGTGTTCGCTTTTCCCGTGAAAAAAGAGAAGGTTTTCTCACGGGGTTTACACCGTCTGAAATTGAGATATAATTTTATTAACACTATACCACAAAAAGAAGTGAGACCGAAGAAAGATGACGAAGGTAATGAGGAGAGCATGGAGATAAGAAAAATTGCGGTAATAGGCGCGGGAACCATGGGGAGCGGTATAGCACAGATGACGGCACAGAGCGGCTATGAAGTGGTTATGGAGGATGTGAAAGACGAATATGTAAGGACCGGATTCACGAAGATAAAGGAGAGGCTTGAAAAGAGGGTGAGCGAAGGGAAACTGGAAGTCAGGGAGAAAGAGAAGGTCCTCTCCAATATAAAAGTTACCACAAGGCTCGGTGGGTGTAAGAATGCGGACCTGATAATTGAGGCAGTGGCAGAAAGGGAGGAGATCAAGAAAGAGATCTATAGAGAGCTTGATACCCTCTGCCCCGAAGGAACGATCTTCGCAACGAACACCTCTTCCCTCTCCATCACAAGGCTTGCCCAGGCGACCGGAAGACCGGGCCGGTTCGTGGGCATGCATTTTATGAACCCGGCATATAGCATGAAACTCATAGAGATAATCAGGGGTCTCCGCACGTCCGAAGAAACAATAGATATCGTGAGGGCAGTTGCCGGGAGGATGGGAAAGGTGTCTGTTGTGGTGAATGATTTCCCCGGCTTTGTCATTAGCCGCGTGATTGCCACGATGATAAATGATGCAATCTACTGCCTGGAGGAAGGGGTCGCTCCCAGAGAGGGCATCGATGCCATAATGAAATTCGGCGCAAACCATCCCATGGGACCCCTGGAACTGGCGGACCTCATGGGCCTCGATATATGCCTCGAGATCCTTGAAATTCTTCAGGCTGAGTTAGGAGAGAAATACAGACCCTGTCCATTGCTCAGAAAGATGGTAGCAGCCGGAAAGCTGGGGAGGAAAAGTGGGGAGGGTTTCTATGAATACAGGTGAGGGGATATGAGGGGAGGTGTGGTTATGTCGGGCCTGACAAAAAATTATATTGGCGGCAGGTGGGTTGATGCTTCTACCGGCCAGACCTTTGAAGCCAGAAACCCTGCAGATACCGATGAACTGGTCGGGGTGGTGGTCAAATCAGCGAAGACCGATGTGGACTGGGCAGTGGCAGCGGCACAGTCAGCATACAGGTCGTGGAGGTTGTTTCCTGCTCCCAAAAGAGGTGAAATACTCTTCAGGGCAGGGGAGTTGCTGCTGAAAAGAAAGCAGCAGCTTGGGGAGCTGGAGACGAGGGAAATGGGAAAGGTCCTTGCAGAGACCCTTGGTGATGTCCAGGAGGCCATTGACATGGCGTATTACATGGCAGGAGAGGGGAGGAGACTTTCAGGAGAGACGATCCCTTCAGAGCTGCCGGACAAGGACTCTAAATCCATGCGTGTTCCTCTCGGGGTCTGCGGCCTCATCACTCCCTGGAATTTTCCCATAGCAATCCCGGCATGGAAGATCATGCCTGCCCTTGTGTCCGGGAATACCGTGGTCTTCAAACCAAGCAGTCCTACTTCCCTCGCAGCATCGAAGCTCGTGGAGATACTGGAGGAGGCAGGTCTGCCCAAGGGCGTCCTGAACCTTGTCCATGGAAGGGGGGAAGAGATGGGTGAGTATCTTGCCACCCATCCGGGGATAGACGGGGTTTCTTTTACCGGTTCGACTGCTGTGGGCGAAAAGCTGGCAGCCAGGTGTATCGAACTGGGAAAGAAGGTGTCGTGTGAAATGGGAGGCAAGAACGCCATTATCGTGATGGATGATGCGAATCTGGATCTGGCGGTTGAAGGGGCTGTATGGGGAGGCTTCGGCACTACAGGACAGCGGTGTACTGCCGCAAGCCGTGTCGTTGTTCATAAGGATGTGTATGAAAGCTTCCTGGACATGTTCACAAGGGCTGCAAAGAA
The DNA here is from genome assembly GCA_035524455.1 of Thermodesulfovibrionales bacterium. GTDB lineage: Bacteria > Nitrospirota > Thermodesulfovibrionia > Thermodesulfovibrionales > UBA9159 > DASPUA01. The sequence goes on from DATKOU010000019.1 coordinate 3,493, forward strand.
GCTGAAGCTCGGCAACGGTCTTCATAAGGGGACTGATGTGGGCCCTGTGATCAACAGGGTCCAGATGGAGAAGGTCCTCAGCTACGTGGAAATCGGGAGTAAAGAGGGCGCGAAGCTCCTCACCGGGGGCAAGGCTTACCTGAAAGGTGCGTGCGCGAGGGGCTACTTCATAGAACCGACTGTATTCTCGGATGTGACGTCCGGGATGAGGATCGCCCGTGAAGAGATCTTCGGGCCTGTGGTTTCTGTCCTGAAGGCCAGGGACCTGGAAGACGCCATAGCCATCGTCAACGACACGAAGTATGGGCTCGTCTCTTCCCTCTATACCCAGGATGTGAACAAGTCAGCCATTGCAGAAAGGGAACTTGATACAGGCATTGTATACATAAATGCATCGACCATCGGTGCTGAGATCCAGCTTCCCTTTGGCGGGACAAAGAAGAGTGGTATCGGCTACAGGGAAGCCGGGGGGAGGGGAGGCGCTCTGGACATGTTCACCAAATGGAAGGTTGTTTACCGCGACTACAGCGGAAAGCTCCAGAAGGCACAAATCGACCGATAAGAGAGGATATACATGGCTGACGAACTTATAGAAAGAGCAAAGGCGGTCCTCACCCCTGCCCTCAGGATCCACACGGATATTGTGGTGAGAAAAGCCTATGGAATCTATGTAGAGGACAGAGACGGCAGGCGGTATATGGATTTCACCTCAGGGCTGGCGACCACCAACATAGGCCACAACCATCCCCGGGTGGTTGACGCCATCAAGACCCAGGCTGAATCCCTTGTCCATTCGGGCTGCATCTTCTACTATGAACCACTTACAGTACTTCCGGAGATGCTCAAGAAGGTGACACCCCCGGGCATCGATATGTTCTTTTTCAGCAACTCGGGTGCTGAGGCAGTGGAGGGCGCCCTCAAGCTTGCCAGATTTCATTCCGAAAAACAGGGCATCGTCGCATTCACCAGCTGTTTCCATGGAAGGACCTTTGGCGCCATGAGCCTCACCACATCGAGCATACGCTACAGAAGGCACTACCAGCCCTTTGTCCCTTCCATTTACCACTCACCCTATCCCTACTGCTACCGCTGCTTCTTTGACCAGAAGCCCGATACCTGCAGAATGGATTGCTTTGCATACCTCAAGAGGTTATTTAAACACCTCATCCATCCAGACGAGATCGCCTGCATTATCATGGAGCCTGTTCTCGGTGAAGGGGGATATGTGGTCCCCCCTGCAGAATTCCTAAAGAATCTGAGGGCCCTATGTGACACGTGGGGCATCCTGCTTATCCTCGATGAGGTCCAGGCAGGCATGGGAAGGACCGGGAAATGGTTTGCCTCAGAACATTTTGGTGTTGTCCCTGATATTATGACCATTGCGAAGGGGATAGCGTCGGGCATGCCTTTGAGCGCTGTGGCGGCCAGTAAAGAGATCATGGCGAAATGGTCGCCCGGCGCCCATGGGACCACCTTTGGCGGGAACCCCATCGGCTGTGCTGCTGCCATTGCAACGCTCAGCGTTATTGAAGAGGAGGGGCTTCTGGAGAATGCCGCGAGAGTGGGGAGACACACCCTTGAAAGGCTCAAGACAATGCAGGAGAAATACCCCTGCATAGGAGATGTGAGGGGGCTCGGTCTCATGCTGGGAATAGAGTTTGTGAAGCAAGGCAGGGAGCCCTTCACCGAAGAGTTGAAGAAGATCATGGATTACTGCCTCGATAAGGGATTGATACTCGTGGAGTGCGGCGTGGACAAGAACGTGATACGCCTTGCGCCGCCATTGATCGTAACAGAGGAGCAGATAGAGAGAGGGCTCGATATTTTGGGAAGGGCAATCGCGGCTGTCTGCGGATAATCTATCGTCCCAGGCTTTTTCGTCTGCCATGCCTGCTTTCATTTTTAAGACAGAGGGATTGCCGCGAATATGACTGAAGGATCGAAAAAAGAGAAGGTCATTATCATGGGAGCAGGAGGCAGGGACTTCCATAACTTCAACATGCTCTACAGGGACAATCTTCAGAGTGAAGTTGTGGCCTTTACCGCTGCCCAGATACCCTACATAGAAAAAAGGGTCTACCCACCGGAACTTGCTGGTCCGCGCTATCCCGAAGGGATACCCATACATCCCGAGCCGCAACTGGAATCATTAATCTCATCACATAGGGTGAACACGGCAGTATTTTCCTACAGCGATGTTTCCCATGAATATGTCATGCACAGGGCCTCGCTCTGCCTTGCCTGCGGCGCGGATTTCCTCCTGCCCGGACCTGAACACACCATGCTTGGGTCATCAGTTCCGGTCATCTCAGTCTGTGCGGTGAGGACCGGGTGCGGTAAGTCAATCATCACGAGGAAGCTGGCCCATGCATTCAAAGAAACCGGAATCGGGGTGTCTGTGATACGCCATCCCATGGCGTACTGTGATTTTGTCCCTGTGAAGAGGTTTGCTACCATGGAGGATATTGACCGGGGTTCGTGCACCATCGAAGAGAGGGAAGAGTTCGAGCCCCTCGTGGAGAAAGGCATCACGGTCTATGCCGGCATCGACTACCAGAAGGTCCTCCATGATGCGGAAAAGGTCTCTCAGGTCATCATCTGGGACGGCGGGAACAATGACTTTCCCTTCATACGTCCTGATTTCGAGATCGTTCTCATTGATGCCTTAAGGCCTGGGCATGAGCTGCTCTTTTACCCAGGCGAAGTGAACTTAAGGAGGGGAAATCTTCTCATCATAACCAAGATAAACGAGGCAAAGGAGAGTGACAGGCAAGGAATAAAGGCCGTTATTCGGAGGGAGACTCCCGATGCCGCAGTTCTTGAGACCAGCTCTGTTTTTACTATCAGTGATTACGAAGCAATAAAAGGGAAGAGAGCCCTGGTGATAGAGGATGGACCAACTATTACCCATGGAGGGATGCCTTATGGGGCCGGGATGGCCGCGTCCAGTGGTATCGTGTCGGAGTTCATTGACCCGAGGCGCTATGCAGCGGGTTCCCTTCAGGAGACGTATCAGAAGTTTTCTCACATAGGTCCGGTGCTTCCTGCCATGGGATACTCCCATACGCAGAGGAAAGATCTGGAAGAGACCATCTCCCGGGTCCCTGCTGACGTGGTAATTATTGCCACGCCTGTGGACCTCAGAAGGATCATACCCATCGACAAACCGACAGTGCGGGTCTTTTATGATTTCGATGTTGATCTCAGCACTCTGGCAGGATCATTTCTGAAGGCCCATGTGCGCTGAAGGCAGCGTGCTCATAGCCCTGGGCGGCAATGCCCTCATCCTTCCTGGTGAGAGGGGCTATATCGAAGAGCAGCTGCGCCATGCCGATGCCTGTATGGGGCCGATTGCAGCCCTCATCTCACAGGGAACACGGGTCGTCATTACCCACGGAAACGGACCCATTGTGGGGAATATCCTTCTCAGGAACGAATGTGCCAGGGAGTACATCCCTCCCATGCCCCTCCATATCTGCGTTGCTGACAGCCAGGGGGGGATCGGCGCCATGATGGCGGAAAGCCTTGGCAATGAACTGAGGAAACTCGGTGTTGATAAAACCGTCTCAGTTATCATCACCCACGTCGTTGTAGCAAGAGACGACCCCGCATTCAAAGAACCCGTTAAACCCATAGGCCCTTACTACCGGGAGAGTGATGCAGCGAAATATATTCACGAGGGATGGAAGATGCGGGAGATCCCGGGGCGGGGTTGGAGGAGGGTTGTACCGTCACCGAAGCCCCGGGAGATCGTGGAGATGCAGGGGATAAGGACCGCCTTCGAACATGGCATTATCCCCATTGCTGCGGGAGGCGGAGGCATCCCGGTGGTGGAAGAAGAGGGGTTACTGAAAGGCATTGATGCGGTCATAGACAAGGACCTGACCGCAAGTCGTCTCGCCTCTGAATTAGGCGTCGAGAGATTTGTGATCCTTACTGATGTGGATGGCGTGTATCTTCACTGGGAGACGGAAAGAAAGCAGAGACTTGAGAGGCTTACAGCGAAAGATGCGGAGAGATACCTGAGCGAGGGACAGTTCCCGTCCGGCAGCATGGGGCCGAAGATAGCAGCAGCCATCCAGTTTTTCCAACAGGGAGGAAGGGATGCCGTTATCGCAAAACCTGAAGATTTAATAGCGGCAATGCAGGGCAGTGCCGGAACGAGGATAAGTTTGTGAACGACGCGATAAACTCGTACAAAAAACTTGACAACCATATCAAATGGTGCTAGCCTGGAATCAGAAGAAGTCAATGCCTTGGGATGGGTTAAGGCTTAGAACCAAGTAAATGGGTTAGGGAGCGGGAGTCAGATGTGGTGAGCAAGCCTCCAGCAGCGAGGAGGAAGCCTAAAACATCTGCTGAAGCACCCACTTAAAAACAATCTAATGCATACCCAGAACCCAAGGTATTGCACTTCTTGTTTTTTTATGATTCCCTATACCCGATTCTCTTTCAGCGGTATCTCCGCCTGAAAAATGGCATCAGGATAATCCCAACAATAAAACCCCCAATGTGCCCCCACCATGCTACTCCACCGTCAGATGCAGGAAGCACTTGGGCTACAGTACCCGAAAATACCTGCAGTAAGAACCACCACCCCAAAAAAAATACTGCCGGCAGTTCTACAAACCAGGGGAATATGATGATGGGGATCAGTGTCAGGATTCTCGCATGGGGGAACATTACATAGTATGCCCCCATAACACCCGCAATCGCCCCAGAGGCACCGATTACAGGCATAGATGACTGGGGGCTGAAGTAGATGTAGGACATGCTTGCCAGGATTCCTGAAATCAAATAGAACACAAGAAATCGGCCATGTCCCATGCGGTCTTCAAGCTTACTGCCAAATATCTTGAGAAACCACATATTCCCCAGGAAATGGAGCCATCCGCCATGCAGGAACATCGTGGTCAGGAATGAAAGGTAATCAATCAGGGAAAGGCCATGACGGTGGCGTTTGGTATATTCAATAGGAACAACCCCAAAATAATATGTGAATTCCTCAAGGACTTCCTGTGGTAATGTAGTTTCGAAGAAAAAGACAATCCCGCACAGTATGATGATGCTCCACGTCGTGGAAGGAAATGTTCTGTTCGGTATCGTGTCTCTTATGGGGAACATCCGGTCTGTCTCCTACGGGAGTAAAGCCTCTTCATATGATCCTCACCTTTTTTTATTGTCAAGTATTTTACAACAGGCTACATGGTAAAATATTCTTGTCACGACGGATCAAGGAGGCTGTCGTCAATCCAGTTGAAAGGAGCTATAACGATGAAGGTTATTGCATTGAATGGAAGTCCAAGGAAAAAATGGAACACGGCGACATTGCTTAAGAAGGCCCTTGAGGGAGCTGCCTCACAGGGAGCAGAAACAGAACTCATTCATCTCTATGATCTAACCTTTAAAGGATGCATAAGCTGTTTTGCCTGTAAGACCAAAGATGGCAAGAGTTATGGCAGGTGTGCAGTCGAGGATGACCTGACACCAGTCTTTAGAAAAATTAAGAAGGCCGATGCGGTCATCTTGGGCTCACCGATCTATTTTGGAAGTGTTTCTGGAGAGATGAGATCATTTATGGAGCGCCTCTTGTTTCCTCACCTGACATACACCGATCCTCCACAATCGCTTTTTCCCAGAAGGATTAAGACCGGGTTTGTGTATACAATGAATACCACAGAGGAGCAGATGAAAGAACGTGGCTACGTTCAGCTCTTCAGTCTTCATGAAGTGGTACTAAGGATGATATTCGGGGCTTCTGAGTATATGTGCAGCTTTGATACTTATCAGTTTGATGATTATTCAAAGATGGTTTCAGTCCGTTTTGATCCTGAGAAGAAAGCACAGAGGCGCAGGGAAATATTTCCAAAGGATTGCGAAAAAGCCTTTGAGATGGGGGCTAGATTTGCCAGAAGGGAAAGTATGAAATGAAAAAACTTTTTATTGCCTTGTTAATGATAGTTCCGTTTGTATCATCCCTTGGTAACGCTACAGCATGGGAAAGGAGTTTTCAATGGAACTGGGGACCCTGGGGTTTTGGAGCTGGCACTTTTTTCTTGATACCAATATTTATGATAATTGCCTTTTGGGTTGTTGTTATTATCGGGATTGTCTATTTTGTCAAATGGATTATAGCAGCGGGGAAGAGGCATGAAACAAAATCAGAGGACACAGCAATTGATATCTTGAAGAAACGGTATGCCAGGGGAGAGATTTCCAAGGAGGAATTTGAAAGGATAAGGCAGGACATTCAATAGGTCTTAGGCTTTCATCAGTAAAATAATCAAGAAACCTATCAGCAAGACTCTCTCAAACCGATGCCTCCGAGAGTGAGCAGGATAAAAAGCCCGATAGAGGGGTAATTAGCTATAAGGACTGTAATATATTACCCCTTCTTTTGTGGCTCTTCTACAGTTGAATCTTTATCATCCCCAGCGATAGCCTTCTTAAAACCCTGTATGCTTTTGCCCAGCGCTTTACCGATTTCTGGTAGTTTTCCTGGACCAACTATCACCAGTGCTATCCCAAGTATTATTAGCAGATGCATCGGTTGGAAAAGTCCTCTAAACATAGTTTCACCTCCCTCCACATTGTAGACTCCCAATATTGATATTATAACCAAACGCCACTTTTTCTATTATCGATTTGTCATGTTACCCGCTAAAGCAAGCTCTTAGTGGATTCCATCCTTTTCCCCTCTCTCTTTGAAATGTTAATCCGCATTTTCAGAAATGCAGAGGAAGTTGTCTCAGGTCATCATCACCCGCCTCAAGAAGTTTCCAGCCCGCCGGGTTTTCTGTCCTCTCTATGTAACCCAGATGTATTAAGTAACTCACAGCCTCATTGAATTCTTCTTCCTCAATACCCTTCCACAGGTGTTGTTTGCTCCGTATCAATTTTACCGATAGGTATTCACCCTTCTTTACCCTGAAATACCTAAATAGTTCCATGATTTTCTTGGCAGTGGATGTGGGTTCAGTCGTTGTTCGCCTTTCCATCTGAATCTCCTGCATTTCCATCGGGATATCACTCTCAGGGGTCTTGGGGGGCCGATCTTCATGTGCCTTGTTTGCCTCTGTCAGGTCTTGGGAAGTATCTATATTGTGGAGCTCAAATGGATTATCAACAAGACGTTCCCTGATGGACTCTTCCTTGCCGACCCGTACAAAGGCCTCGGCAAGGCAACACTTCTTATACTTCTTCCCTGATCCACAAGGGCAGGGGTCATTTCTGCCTGGTTTGCTCATTCCTGGTGGTCCCTTCTATAATATTGCCTATAAGTTATCCCTGGTTTCCTTCTTTTCCATCATGCCCAATGACCTGCACCACAACTTTTCTTTCTCTTGGTCTGTTATCAAAGTCGCTAAAAACGATCTGTTGCCACATCCCCAACGACATCTTGCCGTCTACCACAGGGATTGAGAGGGAAGGCTTCATCAATGCAGCCCTGACATGAGAGAAACCGTTTCCGTCTCCCCATGCCTTGTCATGCTCATAGGGAATATTGGAAGGCACAATCTTTTCCAATGTTTTTTTGAGGTCCTGGATGACCCCAGGTTCAAATTCTATAGTGGTTATGGTTCCTGTTGATCCCTGACAAAAAACCGTGACAAGACCATTCACCACCTC
>DATKOU010000020.1:0-9773 GCA_035524455.1 Thermodesulfovibrionales bacterium
TTCTTATAACCGCAAGGTCGGTATCCGGGTCATCACCCACAGTATAGGCCTGATAATGCCTTCCATCAGGAAGAGTCACCTCAATCCTCTTAGCATTGTGCACCACATGGCTGTTTGTGAGGATAAACCCATCCGGTGTAAATATGAAGCCTGAGCCGGTGCCCTGACTCCCCTGCTGGACACCTATGTGGACAACGGAGGGGCTTACTTTATCAGCAGCGCTGATTACTGCCCTTGAATACGAATCGAGCAGTTCATCGTCGTCTACCGCATTCGGCTCAGGGGCACGCTGACCCCCCGCCACGACATCGTCATTGGATATGGTGCGGAATGTAGTTTTCATCGTCTTCGCTCCTTTTCTTATAGTAACACACCATGTATTGGTTCCTGGAACGTAGCGGTGAAAGTAAGCAGGGCCGGCAAGACGTCAACTGCGAAGTTCACTGGAGACAGGAAGTAAGTCCTTTGGCTCATTGTCATCGAGGTGCATGTCGATTCCCATGGCTGCTCAATAAGCGGCCTTCTTTAAGTGAGTCATCGGAACGAGTCGAAGCGTCAGCGATACACAGGGACACAATCATTTCATAATATGTGCATATTTTATCGTTACGGAGTATGCAACATCTGAGCATTCGGGAGCAGAGCAACTCTCACAATCTATTTTTCCTTTTGATCCTGTTTTGTGGGTTTTGACCATCTCAGTTATAATTTTGGTGAAATCGAACCCGCTTTCAACACATTCCGAACATAAACAGTTCACCTTGAATGTAGCAGAACTACCGGGGAAGAAGTTTACTGTCCGTGACAAAGGCTCCAATACCCCAGTTTGACTGTACTGCATACTAATAACGATTTCTGTAACCTTAGGGAAAAGCTCAGACACAAGACCTGCATCAAGTCTCTGCTGCATCTTTTCAGCCTTTGCCGCCGTCATCTTCGCCCTGCGATTCATCTTGCCCCCAAATAAAAAGGCCCCCTCCACTAAGAAAGGGCCTTCCATAGGTAATTACAGTTTAACGACATTTATCGCTTTGGGACCTTTCGGGCCTTTTTCAATATCAAAGCTGACCTTGTCACCTTCAGCAAGAGTCTTAAAACCACTTCCTTGGATGGACGTATGGTGCACGAAAACATCAGTGCCGTCTTCGGCGGTAACGAAGCCAAAACCCTTACTCTCGTTAAACCATTTTACCGTACCTTGTGCCACTTTCTTTACCTCCTTCTCCATAGACAAAATCTCGAAATGCTCCCCAAAAGGCCGCGAAGTGAAAATAGCATGTCCTCAAACAATTCGTCAAGGAAGACCAATAATGTTAAAACTGTGATAGGGAATGATTGCCGATGGCGGTCTTCTTATTTGTCTACTGCCCGTGGAGACTATTTCATGAAAAGTCTCAGATATTCCTCGTACCCCTCTTTCGCAAGGTCCTCCTTCGGAATGAACCGAAGGGCTGCAGAATTCATGCAGTACCTGAGCCCTGTGGGCTTCGGCCCGTCATTAAAGACATGCCCCAGATGGGAGTCCCCATATTTACTCCGGACTTCGGTCCTCTTTATGAAGAAGAGACTTCTGTCAGTCTTTTCAACAATGTTTCCTGGCTCAAGGGGCTTGGTAAAGCTTGGCCAGCCGGTACCGGATTCGTACTTGTCGCGGGAACTGAAGAGTGGCTCTCCGGACACAATGTCCACATAGATTCCGTCTCGCTCGTTGTTCCAGTATTCGTTCTTGAAGGCCGGCTCTGTGTCGTTCTTCTGAGTCACTTTGTACTGTATCGGCGTCAGTTTCTTTTTGAGCTCTTCCTGTGATGGTTTCACAAATGTCCTCCATTTTTCTGTTGAAGCAATAGCTGAAGATCCCTTAGAAGTCGCTTGTTCGCTTTTCTCGGCATTAACAACCGAAATGGAGAACATCATTAACACTCCGCCGAAGACCATTATTTTTTTTACAAATTCCAGCATGATTACCTCCTTTTTCTGTTATAGTCCATGATTAAATATCTCCTCAATGATACTGTGTCAATGACCGGCCGCATCGCCCCAAAGTTCCTTGAGCCGATGGTCGCGACCGCAGTTAGTTCGGTAGAACTTGTAACGGATGGGGTTCTTCTTGTAATAATGCTGGTGGTAATCCTCTGCAGGGTAGAACTCGGTGGCCTGCACAATCTCGGTTACGATAGGTTCTTTAAAGGGCTTATTCTTTTCCAGTTGTGCCTTAGACTCCAGAGCCAGCCGGTGCTGTTCCTCATTATGATAAAAGATGGCGCTTCGATACTGATGTCCAGAATCGCAGAACTGCCTGTCCTTAGCGGTCGGGTCGATATTATGCCAAAAAACGTTCAAGAGCTTTTCATAGGTCACTTTTGCCGGATCATAGACTATCTGAACTGACTCGGCATGTCCGGTCCCACCTGCCGAAACCTCTTTATAAGTGGGATTCTTCTTCTGCCCACCGGTGTAGCCGGAAGTAACCGAAATCACGCCGGGAATCTCGTCAAAGGGATGCTCCATGCACCAAAAGCAGCCGCCTGCGAAGGTCGCTTTCGCAAGATCGGTCGCAGCCATGGTTGTAGTGATTGTAATAAATCCTGCCGTTAGCATTGTCAGAAAAAGGATTGAATATTTCATCTGATACCTCCTCTTAAGCAGATGGATCCATACGCTATCTTCCCGATCAGCAGTAATAATGTTTGTTACCGCACCGGGCATGTCATTGATGCTTTGCGGTTGCAGACAACAGAAGTCAATGTTCCTTTCGCTCTTTGTGAAAGTCCGAAGCCCTCAATCTCTTCTTCGATGGAATCGCATGAGCCATATCCACCAAGGTATCCATTAACACGTGCGACCGCCGTTGAATCGATGAAACTCTTCATGTCAGGATAGATTGCCCTGAACTCCTTCATTACTTCGGGATATAAGCTCAGACTGTGTTTCTGGTGATAATCCTCCGCACTATAGAATCCCGAATACGGTTCTATAACGGTGACAATTCTTCCCTTTGTTTCCGAAGCAAGGTGATCTCTCGATGCTATTGCAAACTTCCTTTGTTCTTCGTTGTGGTAGAATATGGCCGCCCTGTACTGGCGGGACCATGAATCTCTTGTCGGATCATGACCCTTCCAGAAGACATCCAGCAACTCCCTGTATGAGGTGCGGGTAGAATCAAAATCGATTTGAACCGACTCGGAGTGATCACCCAGATCGTGATAACCCGGATTCTTCGTAGTACCGCCGGCGTATCCCACTCGGGTTCGGATGACCCCTGGCAAGCTCCCAAACTGGGAGTCAGGACCCCAGAATCAGCCAAGGGCAAACGTAGCTGTTTCGAATCTGCCTGGAAGATGGGTGTCTAAAAGTGGCAGACCAATACTGGCCTCTGTATCGTTATTCAGCATAGACATGTTCTTACCTCCTTTAAGAACTACCAGGGTAACAGCGGATATTGCTAACCCTAACAGAACCATGTAAGCAAAGCGCGATTTCACAATATAGTGTACCCTATATTAATGAAGAAAATATGAAAATAGTTCTGTCTGTTACTTAATATTTTCCAGATGGCTATAGTGGACGTTTTCAGATGTTCTTGACCGGGCCTGATTGCCGCGGTTCAGTCAATTATGCAGTGATTTCCGTCACCAGTTTATCCTTAATATCTATGCACCCTATAACACTCTGTGCTGCTGCACAGAGATGAAGGTAGGATGAAAAAGCTTCACGTGCAGCTTCTCCCGTACGATAGTAATGCGTGATGTGTGGACAATTTATCCATGTTCTCCTCCATGGATAAAGCCGGATTAAACGGCATTTTTTTAATGGAAACCTAGTTTGATAATTGCGCAGCAGAACGGCACCGTCTAAGGCAGATATGAGTCGCTGCGAAAATTAGCGCCTACAGGGAACTCTCCTCTATAGTCTTCGGAGAACTTCCCCGCGTTTTACTCCAGTGCTTTTTGCGTGGCTTATGAGCATTCCCTCCTGTGTGATTCACGCGTTTCTTATGCGCGACTCGCTCAACATACGGCCCATAAGCAGACCGTGTGGAATAAACATGCGACTTCTCTTCTCCGGCGAGGATGGAAAAGCCTTTAGCGCTCAGCTTTTCAGCCTCACCCCACAGGTGTAATCTTGTATCCGCTCCCAGCAAAGAGACGATGACAACCTCATCCCCACGACGACTGGCAAATACAAGGCAGTTGCGTGCTTCCCTCGTATAGCCTGTCTTGCCACCAAACACTGAATCGTCAATCCATAACAACTTATTTGTGTTGCTGAGAACCATATCCCCCTTGCTCTCCGTGTGGATGCTTCCCACCTTTGCATTCACAATATCACGGATCATTGGATTGCCAAGGGCCTGTCTCAAGAGATTTGCAAGGTCGGAGGCAGTAATATATTGTCCATCTCCAGGCAGACCGGTAGCGTTGATGAAACGTGTATCTGCCAGCCCCAGGGCCGCAGCCTTCTCATTCATCATCTCCACAAAATGAGATTCAGTCCCGCCCACTGTCTCGGCCAGTGCAAAGGCTGCATCGTTTGCGGATTTGATTAGTGCGGCCGTGAGCAGGGTCTCGACGGTAACCCGTTCGCCTTCCTTGAAGATGGCCTTCACAGGAGATACCGCTGAGACATTTTCGCTGATGACGGTTGTCTCTGAGGGTGATCGATGATCCAGCGTAACCAAGGCCGTCATGAGCTTCGTCGTGCTTGCGGGCGGCAGTCTGAGGGTGGGGTTAACTCCGTAAAGGACCCTGCCTGTGGAGGCATCGATCACGATAGCCGCACGGGACCGGACAACATCATCAGCGGTGGCTTGGCAGGGGAACAAAAAACATATTGGAAGGAAAAACATCGGAAATGTTCTCAGCATGCGTCTTATCACAGGTCCCTTCATATAGGATATTATAGCCGAGAAATAATGAGAATGCGATACCCATGGTAAAAATACTTGGTTCATGTCGCAATCTGCAAACCCATTGTCCAGACATATGCATGCGGGGACTGCCGCTCTTCAGGTGAGAAAGGAATCTCTCCGTTTCGTATAAGGAATAAGATCAGGCCCGAGATCCCTTCTTGTGGGGTGGGCTTTTTGCAATGGAAAAATGATCTGTGATAAGATGTCTCATGAAGGACAAGAGACAGTACCCGCGATATGTGGTGGAGGGCGTAGAGGGCACCCTCCTGTTTACCACCCATGTGGATATCCTCAATATCAGCATAAGCGGCGTTGCCCTGAAGGCCAATAGGAGGCTCGAGATCGGAAGGCAGTACGCATTAAAGCTCGAGTACAAGGACAGGACCGTTTCGGTGAACGGCGTTGTGGTCTGGTCTCTTCTCAGCGAGCTCGCCGACGGCCCGCATGCGGAAAAGGTTCCGGTATACAAGGCGGGAATGAGGTTCACTGATGTCATATCCGACAAAATGTCGAGACTCCTTGAGTTTATCGAAAACCACAAGCTCTCCCAGGATGAGAGGCTTAATATTAGGTTCACCATAAAGGTACCTGACAAGGCGATCCTGGATGGCCCCCATAACTATGACGTGAAAAACATGAGCATCAGCGGCATGCTCATAGAGACTGATATGCGGTTTGACGTTGACGCAAGATATCCCATGGAGATAGCCCTTGAGGGTGTCAGGAGCATCAAGGTCCTGGGGAGGGTCGTCTCATGCCTTGAGGTGAACGATAGGGCCCCGAAGCACTATGCCATCGGCATAGAATTTATCGAGATTTCTGATGAGGACAAGAAAAAACTGAAGGAATTCGTCGACACCCTTTGAACGGGCCTCTCACTCGGTTATCAGATCATTGCGGAGTTCATCCGTGTCGTCTTTCGTAAGGGGAAAATATCTGGCGAGGAGGTCCCCTGTCTCCTGGATTGCCTCGCAGAGGGCATCACAGCCACGACCTTCCTTTATCCCCTGGGAAACATGGCGTGCGAATTTATCCAGCGTTTCCTGTCCTATCTTCTCATGAATGGCGCTGTCAGCGAGGATCCTCACCTTCCTTTCCAGCAGTGAGATGAAAAAAAGGACACCTGTATTTTTTTTTGTTTTGTGAAGACCTCTCTCATGGAATGCCCTGACCGCCCTGAGCCTTACGGCGTGTTCTTTTCTGTGCAGGCCTATGAATGCAGCCTTCAACGCAGGTACTCTTCTGAAAAGGAGGCGTGACGGAAAAAAGAGCCCGAAACTCAGGGGCACATACCACCACACCGAAGAATGAAAATATGAGGCTGTTATCCAGAGGGAGAGGAGGCTTCCGAGGAGTATGCCTCCTGTCACCTCAGCCTCGAAATAGTGGTCGCTGCTGTCCACCACCATCACCGCCACCTCTCCGATAGTGCGGGATTCAACCCCCTTTGTGGTCGCCTGTATCCTCTCCTTTTCCTTGTGAGTAAAAAACGTATGTGCGTTACGCGCCATTACCAGTCTCCTGATGCTCCTCCGCCTCCAAAGCCACCACCGCCGCCCCCGCCGAAATCGCTGCCACCTCCGCTGAAGCCTCCCCCGCCCGAGCTGCCCCCTGTTCCAAAAAAGCCACCTCCGGGCCAGACCCCGCCGCCTCTGTAACGTCCTCCGGCAGAAAAAAGGAGCGGAAGAAGCAATCCTGCACCAAAGCCCAGCAGGGCAAGCACAGCCGCTGCACCAAGCCCGAGGGAGAACCCTGTGAAATGAGCTATGGAGGGCAGGGCAATGGCGCCTGCGGCACCTCCCAGAATCCTCGATATGCTTCCGAGGATGAGGAGGGCAATTCCGCCAAAGATGAGAAAGGTGAAGAGCTGTGAAGATCTCTCCCGCCTTGCGGGGCGTTGGGTCACGTCTACCTTGAATTCCCCACGCGTTGCATCGATTAATGAGGAGACGCCTGCAAGAAAGCCCCCGTCAAAATCCCCTCTCTTGAACCTTGGCTTCACCACGAGGTCCACGATTCTCCCTGCCATTAGGTCCGTCATTCTGCCTTCCAATCCCCGCCCCACCTCAATCCTCATCTTCCGTTCCTGCTTTGCGACGATGAAAATGATGCCGTTGTCCTTCCCCTTCTGGCCGATCTTCCATGCATCGGCAACTCTGATGCTGAATTCCTCCATCACCTCGCCCTCAAGGGAGGGAATGGTGAGAATGACGATCTGGGTTGAGTCCGTTTCTTCGAAAGAGCGTAATTCTTTTTCCAGCTCGGTCCTTGCTGGGGGGGATATGATATTGGCATAGTCATTCACATAGCCCCTGAGTTTCGGAACATCAAGGGCGTGTGCAGAAGAAGAACAGAGGAGCAGAAGGATGAAAAGTGCGAGGGAGGCGCGTAAGCCTCTTCGCACAGTCCTCTGCAAACGTATGACCCTTAGGGATTCCACTTACTGGAACTGGACCTTTGGTGCCTTTTCAGCCCCTGCTTCAGCCTTGAACGGTTCCTTCAGTTTCAGATGGAGTAAAAGACTGTTGGTGAGGCTGTTCGGGAATATGCGCAGGGATGTATTGAATACCTCCACCGCCTTGTTGTAGCGTGTGCGTGCCACGTTGATCCTATTCTCCGTACCCTCAAGCTGGTGCTGGAGGTCCTGGAAACTCTGGTTTGCCTTGAGATCAGGATATTTCTCCACGACTACCATCAGCCTTGAAAGGGCACTGCTCATGGCACCCTGCGCCTCCTGGAACTGGGCGAATGCCCTGGGGTCATCGATGATATTCTTCGATACCTGTACGGTGCCCACCTTTGCCCTTGCCTCGGTGACTGCAGTGAGGGTTTCCCTTTCATGTTTTGCATACCCTTTTACGACCTCCACAAGATTCGGAATAAGGTCGTTTCTCCTCTGATACGACGCTTCCACATCACCCCATGCTGCCTTTACCGCCTCTTCGTTTGCCTGCATGGTATTGTAACCGCAGCCGGAAACAGTAAAAAGAAACACCAAGGAAAATAGGCAGAGCACCGGTCTTTTCATTATTCCCTCCGTATTTTTTTATCGTGATTATATTGTAAAATATTTCGAGGGAAAAATTCAGGCCATGCCAGACGGGAAAATGAAGATTTCTTAATTATTGCAGGAGCGATATTATGGTATTATTCATATCTGTGAGGATCAGGGACTTTTTTCTGGCGGTATGTTTGATTTTTGTTTTGGCGCCCCGGCTGGACGCTGCCTCATCGTATTCATACGGGAAGGGCAATATGGTGATCGGAGAAGTCCAGACCTATGAGGTCGAGGGCGATGAGTCACTCATTGAGATCGCGAGGGACTTTGACGTTGGATATAACCAGATTGAGTCCGCAAACCCCACCCTTGACCCCTTTGTTCCCGGAGAGGAGGCACTGGTCACTGTACCCACCTCATGGATTTTGCCTGAGCTGATTTCCTATGACGGTATAGTGATCAACATCTCGGAAATGAGACTCTACTATTTTCATAAAATGAATCGTTCTCCTGTTGTGACCACGTACCCCATCGGAATCGGCAGCGAGGGCAATGATACGCCTGTGGGGGTCTTTAAGATAATCCAGAAGATAGTGGATCCCCCTTGGTATCCCCCTCCCTCTATCCGGAAGGAGAGGCCTGAACTTCCGAAAGTGATCCCCCCGGGTCCTGACAACCCCCTCGGCTCCCATGCCCTGCGACTCTCATTGGGCACTGTGCTCATACATGGGACGAACAGGCCTTTTGCTGTGGGCAGAAAGGTCACTCACGGATGTATCAGGCTCTATCCTGAAGATATTCCGCAACTCTTTAGTGTGATTCCCGTTGGCATGAAAGTGACCATTGTGCGACAGCCGATAAAGGTCGGAGTGAGAGACAAAAAAGTGTATCTGGAGGTGCACAAGGACGACTACCGCCAAAAGGTGGATTATTTTAACGAGGCGGTGAAGCTCCTCAGGAAGAAGGGCCTGCTGAAGGACGTGAATACAGAGAAAATCTACCAAGCGGTGCAGGAGAAACAGGGGTTTCCGGTGGAGATTAACCAGTAGAGAAAAAAAAGGGGTCTAAATTTTCTTAGACCCCTGATCATTTGAGACTTCCTGTTCTATTTCATTTGCTTTAATTCAAAGGCCTTCACTTCTTTTGAAGCGGCAGCCTCACACCTTGCGGCAGCAGCCTCAGCCCTTGCAGCAGCAGCCTCAGCCCTCTTTGCGGCAGCCTCAGCCTTATCACAACACTCTGTTGCCTTTTTCATAGCATCCTGAGCCAATGCCTTGGCACTTGCTGCCTCTTTCTTGGCCTGGTCAATATCAGCAGCCATTGACCCCACCTTCTGATCCAAAGCGCTCAGCTTGGATTCCACGGCAGAGACCCTCGATTCAAGCTTGCTGATCCTGTCGACCAATGGATCTATCTGCTGTTTCACATAATCCTTTGTTACACACCCAAAAGCAAAGATTGATAAGAGGCTGACTACCAAAAACATTATCACCGTCTTTCTCATATATTCACCTCCTTTCCCTAAACAATTTCTTGCAGTCGTGTCTTGCAAGTTCCTATTCCTTTTAGAAACTTGCAAACCCTTTTATGCTCTTTGTAAAATCATACACTGAAAGAAACAGGAATTCAACATCTTTTTTTGCTCTTGTAGCGAGCACGTAAACTGTCCGCATCTGTAGCACATAAACTGTCCGGGTGATAATGGATGGCAAGGAGGTAGCTATCCATGAAGCGTTCGGAGGTACTGCAGGAGGTGCGGAAGATGCGGTTTGAGGAAGCCTATGGGGGATGGAAGCGTGGTCGGCTGACGCAGCAGGAGGCGGCAGGGCTGCTTGGGGTGTGTGAGCGGACGTTTCGGCGCTATCT
>DATKOU010000021.1:0-8945 GCA_035524455.1 Thermodesulfovibrionales bacterium
TGCCCCTCTTTTTTCAACATCGACCCTGCACCGGACCTTGTCCCAGACACGGAGGGTTCCCTTCCTGATTTCTATGGAATGGGAATGCAGTCCTTCCAGAGGATTCTTCGTATCAATGACTGACGCCAGGAAGCGTTCTCCCATGATCTCCCCCGTATCACCAACCTGGCCGCCGGATTCACCATAGAAGGGGGTTTTGTCCAGAAAGACCTCTACTTCCGACCCTTCCCCTGCTTCCTTTATTATCTTTCCATCTTTGAGGATAGCTTTTATGACCGATTCAGACTCCAGAGTTATGTACCCAACAAATTCGGTCTTCCCGATTTCAGAGAGCATCTCCCTGTATATGGACGCAACTGCCTC
Organism: Thermodesulfovibrionales bacterium; assembly: GCA_035524455.1. Lineage (GTDB taxonomy): Bacteria > Nitrospirota > Thermodesulfovibrionia > Thermodesulfovibrionales > UBA9159 > DASPUA01. Next base: position 364 of record DATKOU010000021.1, read on the forward strand.
CTCCTCTCCCACCCATGAGGCCCTCGCCCTTTCCCTCTGGACCTGCATTTCCTCATGAAACCCCTGTTCATCAATGAGCAGGCTGTTATCTGTCGCAATATCCCTGGCGAGATCCAGGGGAAACCCATAGGTGTCGTAAAGCCTGAAGAGATCTTTCCCGGGAATCACCTTCTCATGAGATTCTTTCGCACCGGAAATAAGGTCATCCATTATCCTCATGCCCTGTTCAAGGGTTCTTGTAAAACGTTCCTCCTCCAACATAAGGAGTTTGGAGGAACGCCCTTCTTCCTCCAAGAGTTCAGGATAGATGTCGCCCATTGCCTCTGACACAGAAGCGAGGAGCGTGTGGAGAAGTGGTTTATCAACGCCGAGGAGACGGGCGTGGCGGGATGCTCGTCTCAGAATCCTCCTGAGGACATAGCCTCTCCCTTCGTTGGAAGGCATTAAGCCTTCAGCGAGAAGGAAGGCGATGGACCTCATATGGTCTGCTATGACGCGTATGGAGATATCGCTCTCAGGGGTCTTGCCGTAGGTGGTGCCGGTGGAGCGGGTTATGGCGGATATGATTGTGGAGAAGATGTCAGTGTCAAAATTATTCAATTTGCCCTGGAGTATTGCAGAAAGCCTTTCAAGACCCATTCCTGTATCAATGCTCGGTTTTGGGAGGGGTGTGAGCGTACCCTTTCCGTCACGGTTAAACTGCATGAATACAAGGTTCCATATCTCGAGGAACCTGTCGCAGTCACATCCCACGGCGCATTCTTTCCTCTTGCAGCCCACTTCCGGTCCCTGGTCGATGATGATCTCGGAGCATGGCCCGCACGGGCCTGTATCGCCCATCTGCCAGAAGTTGTCTTTTGCTCCCAGTCTCACGATCCTCGCTTCCGGAACCCCGGTGAGGTCTGCCCAAAGTCTTGCCGCCTCGTCGTCATTCTCGAATACCGATACCCACAGTTTTTCCTCAGGAAGGGAGAACTGTTTTGTGAGAAGTTCCCACGCAAAGGAGATGGCGTCTTTCTTGAAGTAGTCTCCAAAGGAGAAGTTTCCGAGCATCTCGAAAAAGGTATGGTGGCGTGCGGTATGTCCCACATTTTCGATATCGCTGTGCTTGCCTCCTGCCCTCACGCATTTCTGGCAGGATGTAGCCCTTGAATACGTTCTCTGCTCCTCTCCAAGGAAAACGGATTTGAATTGGACCATACCTGCATTGGTAAAGAGCAAGGTAGGGTCACCCTTAGGGATAAGGGGAGAACTCTTGACCACCTCATGCCCTTTTCCGCGGAAATACTCAAGGAAAAGGGTTCTTATTTCTCTGCTTTTCATTATTGACCTTTTGTCCCGGGTACCCCCTGTCTATTTCTATTCATCCTTCTTGATTTCATTCACCTGCTGGGGTGCAGGAAAGATGTCTACGAGCTTATCGTCGATAAACAGGAGCCTCTTCTTCATGAACACTCCCGAGGAATAAAGCCATTCCTCTTTCTTTTTTCCGTTCTCCGTGGGGGGAAGCACATTGATAGTGGAAGGGGCACCCCATGCATAACGCACCTGCTGGGGGGTCATTCCTATGGCTACCTCCCCCTTCTGGATATTGTCCTGGATCGCGGGCGGATAGTCCTTGATTTCGTCCTGGGAATACCTTGCTGTTGACGCACAACCTCCAAAAGACCATGCCATGAGCACCACGAGTGCTCCCAGATAAAGAGAAACATTCTTCATTCCATATCCTCCTTGCAGATAAATTGTTTTAGGGTCCTTTTTATTATTTCAGACGGATATCCGTTCCGATAAAGGATGCCGTACAGTTTCCTTGTGATCTCAGGAGTTAGGTGAAAAGGTTGACTGCCCAACCCACGCCTCTCCCAGGCGGTGAGTCTCTTCTCCACAAGTCTCCTGGCAGTTTCTGTTTCGTCCATATCCGCGAGTGCATCATGGATGAGATCCCTGGGAATCCCCCGCTCCATGAGAAGCTTTCTCGTACCTGCGACACTTAACGTTCTGGATTCCTCAGCGTATCGTGTGAGGGAAAAGGCAAGCTTCCTGTCGTCCAGCAATCCGGAGGACTTAAGGCGGATGATGACCTTCTCAATAACCGGTTCCTCAAATCCCTTTATTCTGAGCCGCCTCATTATCTCCTTTTCGCTCCTCCCCCTGTACCCGAGAAGCTTATATGCATACACAAGCCCTGCCTGTTCTCCTTGGCGGGTAACCGACTTCTCCAGAGGTGTCCTCTTGGGTAACCGACGCTCTTTATCAGGAGAATCCTCTGCCAGTCGCTCGCGTCGCGGGGCAGATGCAAGGATGCTCACTCTCATTTTGCGAATCTGTCGATCTGCACGTCGGTCTTTCTTGTCTCTATGGTTTCATCCATTGTGAGGTCGCTGGTGGAACGGACGCCCTTCACCCTGAGAACGAAATCATCAGGACTGGATGCCCTCCGCAAAGCCTCTTCATAGGTGATCAGTCCTGATTTAAAGAGGTCGAAAAGGGACTGGTCGAATGTCTGCATTCCGTAATGGATTTTGCTCTGTGCGATGACATCAGGGATAAGCTTTGTTTTATCCTGGTCAAGAATACAATCTTTAATGGTGGCAGTGGCAATCATCACCTCGACTGCAGGCACCCTCCCTTTGCCGTCCGCTTTGGGCATGAGTCTCATGGAGATAATCCCTTTGATTACAGAGGAAAGCTGCATCCTCACCTGTTTATGCTGGTAAGGGGGAAACACTGCAATAACCCTGTTCACCGTCTCTGTTGCATCTATCGTATGCAGGGTACTGAAGACGAGATGTCCTGTCTCAGCGGCAACGAGGCCGGTCTGGATGGTCTCAAAGTCCCTCATTTCGCCTACGAGGATCACGTCCGGGTCCTGTCGCAGTGCTGAGCGCAACGCCTTGCCAAAGGATTCCGTGTCGCTGCCGATCTCCCTCTGATTCACTATGCTCTTCTTATCCCTGTGGAGATACTCTATGGGGTCTTCAATGGTGACAATGTTACAGGTCCTGTTCATGTTGATGTAATCGATCATTGTGGCGAGCGTGGTGGATTTCCCGCTCCCTGTTGTCCCCGTGACCAGGACAAGGCCCCTCTCTTCCATCGCAATCTTCTTGATCACCTCGGGAAGGTTGAGCTCTTCTACGGACGGAATTCTCATGGAAATAACCCTGAATACGAGACCGATGGTTCCCCTCTGGATGAAGATGTTACATCTGAATCTGCCCAGTCCGGGGACGCTATAGGCAAGGTCAATTTCGTTTTTCTGCTTGAAAACTTCACGTTGCCCGGGGCTCATTACGGAAAATGCAATCTTCATCGCATCCTGCTGCGAGATCCTTTCCTCGTCATTCATGGGCATCAGTTCGCCGGTGACGCGGACAATGGGAGGAGAGCCCACCTTGATGTGAACGTCCGATGCAGTCTGAGAAACAGCCTTCTTGAGGAGTTCATTGATATCCATTATGATGTCCTTGCTTTCACGTGTTCTGTAATTTTCTGGAGAATGGATCCAGAAATATCAGGGTTATTCCTAAGAAACTCTTTTACATTCTCTCTTCCCTGGCCGATTCTGTTTCCGCTAAAGCTGTACCACGCGCCTGATTTCTCTATGATCCCGTTTTCGACACCCACATCCACAAGCTCTCCCACCCGCGAGATTCCTTCGTTAAAGTATATATCAAACTCTGCCTGTTTGAAAGGCGGGGCAACCTTATTTTTCACCACCTTCACCCGTACCCTACCCCCTACGGTCTCCTGATTTTCCTTTAAGTTATCGATTTTTCTTATATCGAGCCTCATGGAGGAGTAGAACTTCAATGCGTTTCCCCCCGTGGTCGTTTCGGGATTGCCGAACATCACACCTATCTTCATCCTGATCTGGTTGATAAAAATAATCGTTGTCAGGGATTTTGAGATGGCTGCAGTGAGCTTCCTCATGGCCTGACTCATGAGCCTTGCCTGGAGCCCGGGAAGTGAATCCCCCATTTCTCCCTCTATCTCTGCCTTCGGGACAAGGGCTGCAACGGAATCGATTACGATGACATCCACTGCTCCGCTCCTTACCAGGGCCTCTGCCACCTCCAGCGCCTGTTCACCAGTATCAGGTTGGGATACCAGGAGGTCTTCCACCTTTACGCCCAGTTTCTTCGCGTAATTAATGTCAAGGGCATGCTCTGCATCAATGAATGCCGCAATGCCACCTGTCTTTTGGGCCTCTGCAATAGCATGGAGAGCAAGGGTCGTCTTTCCTGAAGACTCAGGGCCAAATACCTCGACCACTCTGCCCCGGGGGTATCCGCCAATTCCCGTGGCGATGTCCAGGGCTATCGAGCCTGAGGGAATAGCCTGGATGCCTTCGGCGACCTCTCCGGCGCCCAACTTCATTATGGCACCTTTGCCAAAGCTCCGTTCAATCTGCGAAATGGCCATTTCCAGGGCCTTTGTTTTGTCTTTATTGGTCATTGCTCCTCCTCATTTAGGGAGAACTCAGCTATTGTCGTATACTGAGCACCTCCTGGTTTTAAATCGCTTTTCATTAACGAGACGTTATTGACTCCTATATTACCAAAATCTTTATCTTTTAGTGTCTCCACTGCCCTCAGGAGGGATTCTTTGCCTGCAGACGACCTTATCCTCCCTATGGTAAGGTGGGGTGAAAACGGTCTATCTTCCATTTTAAAACCAAGAGTTAACAAACTATTCTCAACTTCTTTTTGAAGTTTTATGAGCTTCTCTGCTTCAAGAAGGTCGATCCATATTACCCTTGGCCTTCTCTTGTCAGGGAATATTCCCACTCCCTTGAATCTTAAAGCAAAAGATTCGTGATGAGAAACAACGGATGAAAGAGTCTCCTTCAGCTCTGTTACGGTATTCTCGGGTATTTCGCCCAGGAACTTAAGGGTAATATGGAGGTTTGCAGGGGAAACCCACTTTACATCCCAAATCCCTGATTTCAGGGCGGTTGTCGCTCTGTCAATCTCGCTTCTCAGGGAGTCATCAAGGTTTATGGCAATGAAGCTCCTCATGCCCAGACTTCGAGCACCTCGCTAAGAAACCGGAGTGCTGCCCTTGCTGTCTCATGCTTTATTTCTTCCCTTTCCCCATCAAAGAGCATGCCTTTTGAAACAGTTTCCCTCTTCCGGTCCACTGCAATGTACACAAGGCCCACTTTCTTGTCCTCCATCGGGTCTGGACCGAGATTACCAGTGGTTGCCAGGGAAAAATCGGTGCCGCTTTTCTTCCTCACCGCAGCAGCCATTGCCTGAGCAGTTTCTTCACTCACTGCCCCATGGTTCTTGATCAATGACCTCCTGATTCCCAGGAGCTTCACTTTGGACTCTGTGGAATAGCACACCACAGAAGAATCAACGAAAGAAGATGCTCCGGGGAGGTTTGTCAGCAAATGGCTGATGAGGCCACCTGTGCAGGACTCTGCAATGCTCAGCGTTAACCCTGACTGTTTGAAATGGTGGTGAAGTTTTTCTATCAGTTCCCTGTCAGAAGTATCCATGCACGCATCACTAGGTTTGTGTAAACTCCGGCGAGCAAGTCATCAGCCATGACGCCATACCCACCTGGGACAGTTCTCTCTATCCATCGTATGGGAAGCGGCTTTAGTATATCGAAAAACCTGAATAAAAGAAAGGACGCAACGAGAGAGGATAGTGTGTGAGGAAGAAGCAAAACTGAAAGGGCGTAACCTGCAAATTCGTCGATGACGATGTGGCTGCTGTCCTTCTCGTTCAATATCTTTTCTGCCCTGGATGACGCAATACACCCCAGTGCAGTGACAAGGATTACCAGCAAAACGTGGATAGGAATGGATGGTTTTAGGAAGGCAAAGAAGAGAAGGGCGGCAAAAGTGCCAAAGGTCCCTGGCGCTATGGGTAGATACCCTATGAAACCGAGAGTGGCAATGTTCTTGAGGAGCGCTGAAATCAACATTACGCTTAGATTATCACAAAAATGCTTTGGTGTCCTTACTATTTAGACATAACGACAGAGCTAAGAGGCGCGGGGTAAGTAGGCCAGAACTGAAAAAGAAAAGCGACTATTCCCGCGTCCTTCTCGATGCCTTTGTTAGACCGGTTGTTTGCCGTGCTATTTTCATCAAGCTTCGCAGGGCATCATTGACCGAGGCATCATCGGGGAAAGCCGCTGCCACATCAGGACTGAGAAGAACAAGATTGGTTCCTTTCTTATAGTCCTCGAAATATTTGCCTCTTATTCCTTTCCCTAAATCTTCTCGTTTATATTCTTTTCTCATTTCTTCGTGTTTAACCGTTTTCATATATTTCCCTCTCCTGTCTTGTTGCGCGCCTCGCACTCATTATTCTTGTTTTTCCACGTCGCTCAGTATGAACGACAACCATTAACTGATTGGCTCTCGAAAGGCCAAATGTCAGGAATCTATGCTCACCGATTGAATGGTCTTGGTCATTGAAGGTTATTGCCAGTGGATCTCCAAAGACTGTTGACGCTTCATGGAAAGATATGCCGTGTTTCTTGAGGTTGGCGTCTGACTTGCTTGGGTCCCATTCGAATTCCACGTCTTATTTTATCATTATTCCTAATATTATTTTGTGGGCTAACGACCGCAATATGCGGCGGAGAGAAACGGAGTCCGCATGATTGATTTGTTATAACTTCTTTTTTCTCTCCTTCCAATATTCAGGCTCTCTGCTCAGTTGCATCACCGCTATGATATATATTTCGTCAGCCGCCATCTGGTAAATAATCCCATAGGGAAAACGGTTGCTCAGACACCTTCTGGTGTGTTCTGAAAGCGGCGCCCATGAATTTGGAAATGATATGATGTTTTGAATGGTATGATGGATTTCTTTTGCAAATTCCAGCCCGAGACCTTTTTGAACTGCGTTGTAATAATCAACAGCATCGGTCAGTTCCTTTTCAGCAGAGGGATGAAAAGAATATTTCAAGAGCTGCACCGGTCACGAATTTTCTTAAATACTCTTTCTCCGGGAATTGTCTTAACTTTTCCGCTCTTTATTTCTTCTACCCTCCTCTCTGCTTCCTTTGCCCATAATTTGTCAGTTTCTTTTTGCGATGGATTCAAGCTGTTCAGAAGCTTCTCAATAAGTTTTGTTCTTATTTCTAAAGGTAGCGAAATTGCTTCATCGAAGAGGTCTTTGGTCTTTATCATTGCTGCCTCCTAACCATTGAATTTATTCTATTATATCATTTCCTCCGGCTACGTTACGGCGCGAATGTAGCAAGCAGGCCTACAATCATCAGCCAATATCCGAGGCGATAGAGATTTGCCATGTTTTCACTCATTAAATTTGTGCCGAAACTGATCGTCCTTTTCTTCAGAATTACCGAAAGCTTGCCTATAGCGAAAAGGACAAAGCCGACGAGCACTACGAAGAAAGCTTTGGGATGAGAAACATTGCCGTAATAGATATTTAATAAAGTGCCGATCACCAGCGCACCGAGCGTTAGCCAAATGACAATTTTCAGAAAATTACTCGGTTGATTTTCTTTCATGAGAGGCACACTATGCATTGCGATCACCCATATCCTTTTTCTTGACTTTTACGTTATAACGATACGGCTGACCCGCAGAGCAATCGCCGAAAGCTTAAAGCCACAAAGCTGTCCACAGTCGGATCGAACCGCTTGTTATGGTCCGCCTTTTCCTTTCTAGGCAAGAGGGCTCTAATGATATTAATTCTGTCAGTAAAAATCAATTTTCCAGGCTCCAGTAGGTTCCTTAATAAAATTTACGTAATGCTCAAATTCAATATAATCACCGACGGAATGACCCTCGGCGAGGTCATCGCCAGGGCGCAACTTATCTTTAACGGTCATATTAAACTGGGCAATGTTTTCCTCAATATCCGCGGCTCTGATTTCCCCAAAATGTCCAGGCTTTCTTCCATATAGGAGAGTTTCTCTAAAAGCTTCTATTGAGCTGCTCGAAACTTCCTTTAATGCTCCTTCTATGTCTCCCCTGGAAAGTGCATTCCTATACCGATGCCAAACTTGCGTACACTGTGAAATAATGTCGTTCTTCTCTGCATCGCTGAGTTTTCTATTTGATTTGTTCGCCTGCTCTTGAGCCAAATCACCGCGCTGCCCCTCATGACTTGTTTGCCGAGGAATCTGAGATTGGTCACTGTTCCAGATGCCCCGCGATGACTTTCCCCCATATTTTTTCAAGTCGTCGTCTGTGAAAGTCGGTACGTCCTCTGCGGATATATGAGAAATAAACAAAAACAGGGAACTCAATAGTAATATAAGAACTGTTAGTTTCATTGCCCTCCTCCTTCAAGGCAATTAATCTTTAATAATCGATAAGAATATCTGCACGACCCCTTCAGCTTCATTTTTCATTATTTATTGTTGCCATAACGATGCCGATGAGGTGCCCCCGAAGGGAGACAGCTCCATTGGTTTGTTCGGCGTCTTTATTATACCGAACACCCATATAGCGGGCACCTGTCAAGCGAAAAAGATATCTTATCGAGAAGTTTTTGCCTTCCCCTTTTTATGAGCTGCCGACGATCCCACCAATGCCGTTTTTTCATTGGGCTTCGGCTGCAGTCTTCACTGTGCCAGACACC
>DATKOU010000022.1:0-2255 GCA_035524455.1 Thermodesulfovibrionales bacterium
AGAGGCCTGTGAGCTCCTGGAGAAAAAAGGTAATCCTGTGGGGCTCACGGGAAATTGCCGCGCCCTCAAAGGTCATGAGGTAGGTGAGCAGCTTCTTGATTATCCTGAGCTCCTCAGGCGCAGACAGGAGGCTCAGGTCAGCTTCAGTAAAGTCCTTCCCCTCCATTCCCTTTTCCCTTGCATGCACGAAAATACTGTTTATTCTCGCGTTGGCATACTGCACGTAGAATACAGGGTTCTCCGCGGACTGCTCCTTTGCCACTTCAAGGTCAAACTCCAGATGGCTGTCAGGCCTTCTTGTGAGAAAGATGAACTTTGTGGTGTCGCTGCCCACCTCTTCCATTACCTCCCGAAGCGTCACAAATTCCCCTGCCCTCTTGGACATCTGGACAGGGTTTCCTGCCCTCAGGAGGGTCACCATCTGGACAAGCAGCACCCTGAGGTGTTCCGGCGGATACCCCAGCGCCTCGATGACCGCCTTCAACCTCGTAATATACCCGTGGTGATCAGCTCCCCATATGTCTACAATCTCATCAAAACCCTTCTCTATCTTCTTCCTGTGGTACGCGATATCAGAGGCAAAATAGGTAAACTCTCCGTCGCCCTTGATGATCACGCGGTCCTTGTCATCACCAAAGGTAGTGGCCCTGAACCATAACGCCCCATTCTCCTCGTAGAGATGCCTCCTGCGCCTGAGATCGTCAATGGCATTGTCCACCTCATTCCCGGTATAAAGTTCTCTTTCACTCTGCCATGTGTCAAAGGTAATACCAAAAGCCCCAAGGTCTTCTTCAATTTCCCTGAGCATCTGACGGTAAGAGAAATCCACAAAAAAGTCTGACGCGTCCTGAAAACTCGTTTCAGAATATTTGCTTCCCACCAATGAGACAACTTTCTTCGCGATTTCCTCGACATAGCCACCTTTATATCCATCTTCAGGGAATGGATACTCGATGCCAAGGAGTTGCTGATACTTTGCGAATACTGAGTGCCCCAGTACCTTCACCTGCCTTCCCGCATCGTTGACGTAATATTCCCGCTCCACCCTAAATCCCGCAGCTTCCAGGAGGTTGGAAAGGGCAGCACCCACTGCAGCGCCTCTTCCGTGTCCAAGATGAAGAGGGCCTGTGGGGTTCGCACTCACGAACTCGACCTGCACCTTCCTCCCTTTGCCCATATCCTTCCTCACAAAATCCTTCGTAAAGGAAAGAAGGGACTTAAGCTGGGAATAGAGAAAGGTTCGCGAAAAGGAGAAATTTATAAAACCAGGGCCTGCAATATCTACCCGTTCACACACATCTGTATCCCCGATATGGCGCACAATTTCCTCTGCGATCTGTCTCGGCGGCCTCTTGAGAAGTTTGGATAACCCCATGGCAGCAGGTGTGGCAAGATCTCCGAACCGTTCTTCCCGGGGGATTTCGAGCTCCACCGGGTACGATTCCACTCCCATGTTCTTTATTGCCTTTTCTATAAGTTCCCGTATGCTCTTTTCCATAGGGATAAAGTTTAAACTTCAAGCACATTTAAGTCAATGACAGCGATATTCGGACCAGTGGGAAAAATACATCTTGGGTTTGTTTTTGACCTGTTTTTCAGTGTGCCGTCGCAAATGGACTCTCCATGTTTGATTATGGTAAAATAAAAAAAGATTCGTTCCAATTATCCGCATAAGGGAGGGAATGATGTATAAGATTCTCAAGAAAGAGATCCTGAGTGACACTGTTAAACTCATGGATGTGTATGCTCCGCATGTTGCCAGAAATGCGAGAGCGGGCCAATTTGTGATTTTGATCATCGATGAACATGGCGAAAGGATCCCTCTCACTATTGCTGACTACAACAAAGGAACGGGGACCATAACGATTATCTTTCAGGAACTGGGGAAATCCACGATGCAGCTTGGAAGGCTCAAACCCGGAGACGCGATAGCATCCTTCGCTGGTCCCCTGGGACATCCTACAGAGATTGAAAACTACGGGACCGTGGTATGTATGGGCGGTGGTGTGGGGATTGCCCCTATTTATCCTATAGCGAGGTCCCTAAAAGAGGCTGGCAATTCTGTCATATCCATTATAGGCGCCCGAAACAAGGAATTGCTCTTCTGGGAAGACAAGATGAGAACCGTGTCTGACGAACTCATCGTCTGCACTGATGACGGTTCTCATGGGAGAAAAGCGCTTGTCACTGAACCTCTCAAAGAACTGTTCGAGCGCAAGGACAAAAAGGTCGCCCGTGTTTGGGCCATCGGACCC
>DATKOU010000023.1:0-3323 GCA_035524455.1 Thermodesulfovibrionales bacterium
AAAACAAAGTATAACAATTTCCTGGTCCAACCGTTTGGGAATTACAACTTTGGGAAGACCGGTACATACCTTTGCAGTTCACCGCTTATAACCGCTAACTGGAGGACAGGGGATTGGGTGGTTCCGCTGGGTGGCGGCATAGGGCAAATCACTAAGGTTTTTGGAAATCAACCAGTAGACATTCAACTGCAGGCATTTTATAACGTCGTCCATCCGGATAATTTGGGTCCTGAATGGTCGATGCGCTTCCAGGTAAAGCTCATGTTTCCAAAATGAGAGAGCCGGTGAAGTTCTCGAACTTGTGCGCCCGGAGGCCGACTCACACAAAATCCGTCTGGCGCTCGAAACCGGTTCCTCGCATCCAGCCGTGCGCGGAAATGGTGTAGACGTGGGAGGAAAGTCACTGCTTCAGGAAATGGAGATCGAAAAAGAACATGTGATGAAATAATGATAAGGCTGGGACAAAATAAAAGGAGGATGAGATGAAAAAAAAGATTCTGAAAAGCTTTGTAGTAAGCGTGGGAATGGCAGTGCTCTTTGCAGGGTGCGCAACAGCGAATAAGGCTCCCAAGTATTCCGGCTTCCTGAGCGATTATTCAAAGCTTGCACCGGATCCGGATGGTTCGGGAGCAGAGGAATATATAAATCCGGCTGCAGACAAGAAAAAGTATCACAAGATACTTCTTGACAAAATAATGGTGTCCCTGAAAGACAATGAAGAATACAAGGCTGTTGATCCGGATGCCCTTAAGACGTTGACTGATTATCTCCATGACGCCATCGTGAAGGAGGTGGGAGATGCCTATCCGATAGTGAATGAACCCGGACCCGACGTAGAACGAGTGAGGATCGCCATTACTGACATTGCCCCGACCAAGACAGCCATGACCGTGATCGTGCTGTTAGCTCCTTACGGCAGTGTCGCTGATCTTGCATCAGGGGCTGTTTCGAAGGGCGGCGTAGGCAGCGCTCCCTATCTGGGTCATGCCGGAGTAGAGGCCGAAGGGCTTGACAGTGAGACGCTCCAGGTCGTTTTTTCTTATGTGGACCAGCGGTTTGGAAAGAAATATGACCCTAAGAACCCTGCCGGCGCGTACTTCGGGGCTTATAAAGAGTGGGCTTATGTGAAGGATTTTTTTGACTACTGGGCTAAGAAGTTCCGTCAGCGTTTGGACGAACTCCACGGAATAAAGCCTATTCAGAAGGGATAATATTTTGTTGAAGAGATGCCAATAGACCTGGCACTTGCAGGGACTATTGTTATTATTTGGTGCTGAAACCCGGGTAAGATCTGAAATGGATGGGCGGAAGCATTCCGCCCATCTTAAGATAAGAAATTATTTTTTGAGGCACTCCATTTTATTACTGTGGTAAAATTTGAGGGAAAGTGAAAGAAGAGAATTTGGATCATCGCATGAAAGTTGAAATCGGCATCAGTGGGGATTCAGGCTTTCAGGAAGAAGTAACGCGTGAAGTGAAACAATCAAACAAAGTGAGGACACAACCATGAGAACCACACGCGCCCAATATCTCATCCCCCTCTCGCCCGTTGGCATGCTGGCCATCACCGGAAGGGGGCAGGCGCAAGACGCCCTGCCCCCTCTCGTGAAGCAAATGCTCAGCGGCGCGTGATTATCCGCCTATGCCCTTAAGAATCCTTATCGCTTGTGTTCTGGTGGTCGTCACCGTGACCATCCATGCCGTCGGGTTCTCCCTGCTGCTCAGGGCCTTGATGAGATCGCACGCCCTCACCACGACGGGCTTCTGGCAAGCCACCTGGCTGGTGATCGGCTTGACGTCCTGGCTGCTCCTGATCCACCTGGCCGAGATTGCGGTCTGGGGGCAGTGCTATTTCTGGCTGGGCTGCTTTCCCGATGTCGAGTCTGCGCACTATTTTTCCGGAGTCACCTACACGACCGTTGGGTACGGCGATCTGGTGTTGCCGAAGCAGTGGCGCGTGCTTGCACCAATCGAGGCATTGACGGGCCTTCTCATGTGCGGGCTCTCGACCGGTCTGTTCTTCGCGGTGACGAGCCGGCGGATTAGCTACTGGATGAAAGAGAGAACATCGTTAAACCAAATGAAGGAAGGACTATGAGACAAGGCAGGAGTATTAGCTGTGCAGAACAATTAAGAGGTCATTGAAAAAAGATGATAAGAAGGGGCGAAATAACCCTTCAGGAGGAAGCAGTGAAGAAGTCCGCCATGGTAATTGTGCTCTTTCTCTGCATGATCATTCCGATCTCGGCGTTTGCAGGCGCGCCGCTCGACTCTGTGAAGGTTAATGTGGACAGGGTGCTGGATGTGCTGCGTGATCCATCCCTCAAGCCCGAATCAGCCAAAAAGCTTAAAAAAGACAAAATCCGCGCGATCGCGAAAAAGATGTTTGACTTCGCCGAGCTCTCAAAGAGGACTTTAGCCCAGAACTGGTCCAGGTTCTCTCCTGACCAACAGAAGGAGTTCATCAATCTCTACCACTCCCTTCTTGAAGATGCGTATGTCGATAAAATCATGGCCTACACTGACGAAAAGATACTCTTTATCAAGGATATTCCCCTGACCGAAAAAACTGCTGAGGTGCAGAGCACGGTCATCAAAAAGACTGATGAGATCCCCATCAACTACAGAGTGATCCTGAAGGATGGCGTCTGGATGGTCTACGATGTCGTGATAGAAGGAGTTAGCCTCATAAATAACTATCGGAGTCAGTTCAGGGAGATCCTCGCGAACAAACCTCCTGAATCATTGCTCGAAACCCTAAGGAAGAAGGTCGGAAAGGCCTGATGCATGCATAAAACCTCCTATATCTGTGTGAAACACTCTGCGCTGACAAGACGATTGGAGATGTCAGGTACGGGAAGGAGTCGATACAAGGCCCTGGGGTAACTCAACGTCTTTTATTGTTTTAGCGACGATTTTGTTATGCTTTGCAGGTAGAGCAACACTCTACAGAGGAAGATAACCATAATCTTGTCGAGGTGAATGTAATGAAACAGAAAAGGTCATTAGAGCTTTTAAAAAGGCCGCTTATAATTCTCATTCTTGCCTTGTTGGTTGCAGGGGGGTTGTTCTTCTGGTATGAGTACCGACCGAGCACGGTGAGAGCGAGATGTTCGACCGAAGCGGAAAAGATGGCGGGTAAGGATGAGTTTGTCTATGAAATTATTTATCGACATTGTTTAAGAAGCCATGGTATAGAGTACTCTGAAAAGAAAGAGTAAATAGACTATGTTTTGATCAATATGCTGTTGCGCGCTCTCGACCGGTCTGTTCTTCGCGCTGGTGAGCCGGCGGATTAGCTACTGGATGAAAGAGAGAACATC
>DATKOU010000024.1:0-3609 GCA_035524455.1 Thermodesulfovibrionales bacterium
CGCTTGCCCCTCATCTCTTTTATGGAGATGATACCGCTGTCTTTCCTCACAAAGAGCAGTCCGCAATATGTCGATGCCCCGTCAAGATCTACCGGTCTCGCAAGGGCCTCCACACCCAGTTTTGCGTGTGCAAGGGTATAGGTAAAACTTCCAAAGAATGCCCCATCCATGCCGGATGAGACAAAATTGTTCACGATATTTCCGTATCGGGTGAGCACTTTGAGCTCTATTTTTCGCCCGACCTTCCTGGAAACATAATCCGCGAGGGGTCTGTACCTCTCCACCTGGCTGAAGATGTCCTGCTCAGGGATCAGCCCTATCACGAGAGGGTTTCCTTGGGGTTTCTCAGGCTGAGAGGCCTTCTCAACCTTCTTGCAGCCTGTGACAAGGGCAAGGATAACACATCCCGCAAGAACTATTCTGTACATTGGCCTATTTTATATATTCCTGAGGGGATAATTCAAGGGAGAAAAGAGATATAGGGATGCTAATTTTCATATATGATGTGGGGAAGATCTCTCTCGCGGGTCAGCGTCCGGCAGACCGCAGGAACAGACCACGACAAAGGTGCTATAATGAACAATTCCCGAAGAACAATGTGAGGCCCAGGATCACATGCATACAAAGACAAACCTCAAAGCCCTTACCCCTCAACAAGCAGCGTCCTTTTTCCATGACGCGGGTCTGCCCTCATTCAGGGCGCGCCAACTCCTCCACTGGATGTACGAAAAATATGCCCAATCCATTGAAGGCATCACCGAGTTTTCTCAAACACTCCGGAAAAGACTGTCAGTGCAGTCCTACATAAGCAACCTCACCCCCCTGAAGCGGGAGACGTCCGAAGACGGGACCGAAAAATTCCTCTTCTCGCTTGAAGACGGAGAGAGCATCGAGAGCGTTCTCATCCCTGATAAAGACAGGTTGACCCTCTGCATCTCCTCGCAGGTCGGGTGTGCCATGGGGTGCCTGTTCTGCCTTACAGGAACACTGGGGTTTAAGAGGAACCTGAAGGCATACGAGATTGTTGACCAGTGTATCTCGGTGAGTCGACTTATCGCACCGGAGAAACCTACCAACATCGTATTCATGGGCATGGGCGAGCCTTTGTCGAATTTTGATGAAGTGGTCGATTCATTATGGAGGATGACTGACCTCATGAAGATTTCGAAAAGACGGATCACCCTTTCCACCGCGGGTATCGTTCCGAAGATACTGGAGTTGGGTAGTGCTGGGCAGTCCGCAGGGCAGACGGTCTTCTCCGCGCGCATGAGAGCGCCACGTGTAAACCTCGCCATATCTCTCAATGCAACTACCGACAAGGTAAGGGACAGGCTTATGCCCGTCAATAAAACATACCCGATAAGATCCCTCCTGGATGCCTGCAGGAGATTCCCTTTGGAACCCAGGAGGAGGATCACCTTCGAATATGTGATGCTGAGCGGCATCAATGATTCCGCTGCTGATGCGAAGAGGTTAATCACCCTCCTAAGGGGAATTCCCTGCAAGGTGAATCTGATTCCTTTTAATCCTTACCGGGGATGTGAGTTCGGACGTCCATCAGACGAAACGGTTCTCACGTTTCAAAAAATTCTCCTGGATGCCCATATGACCGCGCTGATTCGGAAGAGCAAGGGGCAGGACATCCTCGCCGCGTGCGGGCAACTGAAAGCGGGGTACGGTTAGGAACCGATGAAGGAGTTCACCAGTTTTATGAGTTCCTGGGTCTGGATCGGCTTTGCGAGGTACGCGTTGGCGCCAATGGCCAGGGCCCTCTCCTTGTCCTCTTTGGCACCCTCTGTGGTGATAATGATTACGGGTATGTCCTTGTAGGACTGATTGTTCTTCACAAGACTTACCAGCTTGAGCCCGTCCATTACCGGCATATTGATATCCGCGAGGATGAGATCTATTTTTTCCGACGAGAGTTTCTTGAGCGCGTCAACGCCGTCCGTGGCCTCTATGACCTTGGCGTTGGCTATTCTCTTCATGGCAAAGGTGATGAGCTGTCTCATTGTGGGCGAATCTTCAACCACGAGAATGCTTGGCATTTTTCCTCCTACCTCTTTGGTTTCTCTTTCAGGAGTTCAAGGAAACTCTGTATAGTGGTCAGTTTCCGTTCTGATTGGGTATAGAGCTTTGCAGAGAATATGGCGGTTGCCGCGTGCCCTGCCAGGAGGTTGAAGAGTTCGTAGTCAACGTTGGTAAACCCCTCCTTTTGCGTGAGGAGAGAGTATATGGCAATCACTCCGATCACATGCTCTTTGATCTTCAGTGCGATACACACAATGGGAAGCCCCTGTGCAACATCTCCCCCGCTCGTGATATCAGCGGCGAAATAACTCTCCCCCTCTTTCGCGACCGACCCTATGATCCCCTCGCCGATCCTTGTCTTGGGAACCGACTCCAGGGGTATCCCGTCTGCGGAGACCGGCACAATATCATTGGTCTTTTCGTCTATGAGGAGTATTGCAAATGCCTCCGCACCTATAAGGTTGATCACAATTTCGATGATGATCCTCAGTACCTCGTCAAAGTCCAGCGTGGAATGGAGCTGATAGCTTGCCACATAGAGATTCGCGAGTGCATTGTTTATTTCCTCCACCTCCACGTATTTGGACGCAAAGTCCTTGTTCTCCTCTTCTACCTTCAGATACCTCTCCTTGACGGAATTGATCTCCTCGTCCAGTTTCTTTATACGTTCCTCATAGAGTCTTATTTTCTCTTCCGCGGCGGAACTCAGAGTAGCTTCTTCCAGTTGTGCAACCCTGAAGCGCAGCTTCTCGTTCTCCCTGAGAAGGTCTTTCGTGAACTCCTCACCCTTTTTGAATATCTCAAGGAATTCGTCCACCCTTCTTGTTATGACTGGGTCTTTTTCCATTTTCTGTCCCTCTTCCCTGCAACGGTCATTATGATTTCGCCGGGTATTTTGTGAAGGGGCAGCACCCGGTCAACCGCCCCTGTCTTTATCGCTTCATTGGGCATACCAAAGATCACCGCAGTGGATTCTGCCTCGGCTATAGTATACCCTCCTTTTTTCTTAATTTCCACTACCCCCGCCTTCCCGTCGTTTCCCATCCCTGTGAGTACCACCCCCACCGTCATAGGGCCGAAGTGCTCTGCAGCGGATGACATCATGAGATCCACGGAAGGCACATATTTGTCGCGACCCGTTGCCTCCTTGAGAATCACACGAATCGTCTGATGTTTTTTCTTCAAGATCATATTATGGCCCCCCGGGCATACGAGGGCCTTGCCCGGTTCTACAATATCACCATCAGCAGCCTCTCTCACCTTAATGCGGGTGAGTTTCGCAAGCCTCTCAGTAAACGGCTTCGTGAAGCCCCTTGGCATATGCTGACTCACAACAATTCCGGCCGGGAGGTTCCAGGGAAGGCGTGTGAGCACGATCTGGAGCGCGGTGGGTCCTCCGGTCGAGGCCCCGATCGCTACCACGCCGTGTTCCTCTGAAGATTCCTCGGATCCCTCATACACCTCATCTCTCCGCGCTTCATTCGGGGAGTGATGGAGCAGCAGCTCTCTGGAAATGCTGAGCTTCCCCATCTCGAGGTCCCTTATCCCCTTGATCTTTCCCAAAAGGTCACCCTGTAT
>DATKOU010000025.1:0-26289 GCA_035524455.1 Thermodesulfovibrionales bacterium
TTTTGAGGTCACAATTTGTGACCTCAAAACTGCAACCTCTTGATAATTAAGCTGAAACATAAAATCACCAGGGAACCGGTCCAGATTGCGTTTAACTGCCTGAAGCAGTACTTTCGTAGCGACGGCGTACATTTCAGCAAGATCACTGTCGAGCATTACCTTATGGCCGCGTACTAAATATATCTTTCGTTCGATTGTCTCAACAGTAATTATTTCTTTCAATTCCTCTCCTTAAAGCGAAGTCACAAATTTGCACCGGAATAATCAATACCTCTTTTCTTCTCCCCACCCTTCCTGACAATCAGGTTCTCAAATGCTTCACAGTATATATCTTTCTCCCAGTATTCTTCAATAATCTCAATATATTTCAAGAGTGGGTTTTCAGGCAGATAGACATTCCAGACTGGAAACAGAAATCTAAGCGAACCTTCTAATTGCCGGCGTCTGCCGTGTCCGGTATCCGGCGATGGACTGGTACACTGAAGGGATAGATCAAGATTGCCCTGCCAGCTCTTTGATCAAGTCCTCAAGACTTACAAACCTGACGGTGACATCGCCATAGTTCCGAGAATGCGATCTCTTTATATCCGATACCACCACGAAATTCAGTCCCCTCTTGTAGTGTCTTCGAAAGATCTTTATGTTCGCCGGATCAAAATCCGTTGCCGTCCATTTGCATTCGATAACCGTCGGTTCAGGCTTATTCTTCGCGACAATGAAATCCACCTCATGTTTTTGCTTGTCACGCCAATAGTGAATCCTTCGGGACTGGGTTCGCGCCATTATCTCGTTCAGGACAAAATGCTCCCATAAGGTCCCCATATCATCCTGCCGGAGCTTGTCCCATCCCCGATAGTAGCACATGAAACCTGTGTCAAAGGCATAGACCTTCGGGGCGGATACTATCTCCGTGGAACGATGCGAGGTGAAGGGCCGGATCACGTGCACTACATAGGTCGCTTCCAGAACAGCAAGGTAATTCGAGATGGTCGATCTGCTGACCTCACAGGGACCAGCAAAGCTGCTCGCTTCAAAACTCCCCCCGCTCTGGATCATCAGGAGTTCAGCAAACTTCATGAATGAGTGGCGTCTCTCCAGCCGGAAGAGTTCCAGGATATCTTTTGCCCAGAACGCATCCATCCATTCCTGGAAATCACGCTCGGGAAACCGCTTCGCCATGAAGAACGGAGGAAGCCCTCCATGGATAAAGCGATGGGACAGGTCGGTCTGTGTGAAGTCTTTAAGGTCCTCGGTGATCATAGGGGTAAGCCATAGCTCGTATTTCCTGCCCGCAAGGGTGTCTTTGAACTTTGCCGAGGCCCCCAAGGCCGAAGAGCCCGTGGCTACGATTTTCGTTTCAGGAAAATGGTCAGCGGCGATCTTCAGCAACTCGGAGGGGTTGACCAGGCGATGGATTTCATCCAGGATTACGGTATGCCCTTTGAGGTCCTCAAGAAAGGACTGAGGCTCTTCCATCATCCTTCTCACACGCGGCAGCTCACAGTCAAAATACTCGGTTTCCGGGAGGCTTTGACAAAGCATTGTCTTGCCTGCCCTGCGCACACCGGAAAGCCAGAGGACGGAACGCGTCTGCAATCCTTCTGCTATCTTCCTGAGCCAGAAACTACGGTTTACCATATGCAACTATAATAGCATATAGTAATACCAAATACAACTGAACCTGCCGTGAGACTATCAGGAATACATCCCATTTCCCCAATAACCTTCCCCTCGACACTTAGAGACCGTGTGGTGAATCGCAGAACGTGAAGTGTTCCCTTTCTCACTTCATCATCTATTCAATATTGTGTCAGGCGCTTTTCAACTCCAGCACCCTGACTTCTCTCTCCAATCTAGTATCCAACTTGTCTTTCTCGACCTCAAGGTCGTAGCGCGATTGAAGGTTGAGCCAAAACCGTTCTGAAAGGCCGAAATAGCGGGCAAGTCTCAGGGCCGTGTCAGCAGTGATTGCCCGTTTGCCATGGACAATCTCATTAATACGGCGCGGCGCTACGCTAATATCTTTAGATAGCCTGTACTGACTGATCCCCAAGGGCTTCAGAAATTCCTCAAGCAGTATTTCCCCCGGATGAACAGGGGTCATTTTTCTGGCGCTCATAATTCCTCCTAATGGTAGTCGGTTACCTCAACGTCGTAGGCATCCCCCTGATGCCACCGAAAACATATCCTCCACTGATCATTAATGCGGATGCTGTGCTGTCCATGGCGATTACCCGTGAGTTTCTCTAAGCGGTTGCCGGGCGGTACTCGCAGGTCCTCAAGGCGCTCGGCACCATCCAAAACCAGCAATTTCCTCAACGCACTTCGTCGTATCTCGGAGGGGAATTTTGATGACAACTGCCTGAGGAAGAGCTTCTCGGTATCTTTACCACGAAAGCTCTTTATCATGCGTTAATAATAACGCGTGGAGATAATAATGTCAAGCGTTATGGAAAATATTAGGGAATATCAGGGACTCAGCCTATTTTCTCGATGACCCCTACGGGGCAGACCCCAGGACTCCTTTGGTACGATCAGGGCCGGCTAATGCGACACGTTCCACTACACCAAATGGACCCTGAAGGTCACTGGTCTCATAGGCACAGAACGCCAGCTCTGTTACTGGCAGCTGCCTGGTTGCTACAGACCGAAACTCCCGAAGATGATGTGCCACCAACAGCGTCTCAAAGGCCTCTTGATATAAGCCCAGCGCGATATGAGGTTTATACTCGGCCGGATTATCTTCCTGAGAGATCATGGCCAAAATTGAGCGAAGCGTATCGAGTGACCCATCCTGGTCTTCGACAGTAATGTAGGGTGCAGATGCGAAACTATCCAGCATGGCAGCCCTTAGGAAAAACGGCGGCACGTTGGCTTTATTCAGTGCAGTCGCCTGATGTCTTTGAAGTGTGGGAGAGAAATGTTCTTCACTTAACAGACCGCAGGCAGCCACCGTGATGTGCGGTGCGCGACGGTAACCTGGATGGAGAAATCGCTCTACGTGTGCACGTGCGGCTTCAAAAAGTTCAAGCCAGCCCTGGTCATCGACCAGGACCGCCCAGAAGCCATAATGTGAAACACCTCTGTGCCATTCGGCAAGATTGCGCTCGCAGTGGAGAATTGTTTTGCTGACTGAGAGAAATGATTCATTCATGTAAGTGTAAGAAAAGAATGGTGGCGGTGCAGGGAATCGAACCCCGGACACTGCGGATATGAGCCGCATGCTCTGACCAACTGAGCTACACCGCCTCTTTTTGTACGCGCAATGCATTATATCAAAAACGCGCGGGAAAATTCTCTTGACAAACACCACCAATTTGCTATATTGTTTTTGTTTAATAAAGGAGTGCTTCACTCCTGAGAAGTTTCATTGGAGGAGGGTGGAGGATTGCATGCTTTAGGTACCCATCTTTTAGTGGAATTGAGGGATTGTAACCCAACAATCCTGAAGAGCCTCGATGAAGTAAGAGAAGCTTTGGTTTCCGCAGCAAAGGAAGCAAAAGCCACCATCGTAGATATTTCCTTCCATGAATTTAATCCCTTTGGTATCAGCGGCATGGTTGTAATCGCGGAGTCCCATCTGTCCATTCACACCTGGCCCGAATATTCGTATGCTGCCGTTGATATCTTCACGTGCGGAGATGTGATCAAGCCGGAAGTGGCTGCTGCATCCCTTATTGAACGCTTTGAGAGCAAGAATCCGTCTGTGGTGGAGATGAAAAGGGGAATCCTCTCGCACGAGAACATCAAGTTCCCGCACAAGTTCTCCCCTCCGGAACTCCAGACGGTATAGGAGCGCTCCTACTCTTTTTTCCTGTCTGTGAGCGCCGCGATGCCGGGGAGCTCTTTCCCTTCCAGGAGCTGAAGGGATGCGCCTCCACCGGTGGAGATAAAAGATATGGAGTCAGAGACGCCGGCCTTGTGAACCGCAAGGTCGGTGTCCCCCCCACCCACAATGGTGAGCGCGTATGCGTCAGCTACCGAATGCGCAATGGAATAGGTCCCGCGCGAAAAGGCATCAAGCTCAAACACCCCCATAGGTCCGTTCCATATCACGGTCTTTGCGTCCTGGATCGCCTCTGCGAAGAGCTTGACCGAGGCAGGCCCTATATCCAGGGCAAGCCAGCCCCTGGGGATCTCCTGTGTGGTCACGAGCTTCGTCTCGATCCCCGGCTCCATGCTCTGGGCAATCACACAGTCCACAGGGAGGTAGAATTTTACATTATTCCTGATGAGCTTCTCCCTGATGGTGTTCGCAAAATCCAGCATGTCAGCCTCCACAAGGGAATTCCCTATCTCGTACCCCATGGCCCGTATGAAGGTAAAGGCCATTCCGCCGCCCACGATCACCTTGTCCACCTTATCCACAAGATTCTCCAGCACCCCTATTTTCCCCGAGACCTTTGCGCCACCCAATATGGCAACAAAGGGCCTCACCGGATTGGTCACGACCCCTTTGAGGTACTCGATCTCCCTCTTGAGTAAAAAGCCGGCTGCAGAGGGAATGAGATTGGTAATCCCCACAATAGACGCATGGGCCCGGTGGGCAGCTCCAAAGGCATCATTCACATAACAGTCTGCAAGTTTCGCAAGTGCCTTCGAAAAATCCTCGTCGTTCCTTTCCTCTCCCGGGTGGAACCTCAGGTTCTCGAGCACCATGACGTCGCCGTTCTTCATCTTTGATACCAGATGCTCCACCTGGGGACCGATACAGTCGTCAGCAAAGACCACGTCCTTGTCCAGAAGCCTCTGGAGCCTCTTCGCAACAGGGGCGAGGCTTGCCCTCGGACTCACCTTGCCCTTTGGCCTGCCCAGGTGCGAGCCGATGATCACCTTCGCGCCTTCGTCAATGGCATAATTGATGGTCGGGAGCGTGGAGCGGATCCTGCGGTCGTCGGTGATCTTGAGGTTCTCGTCCAGGGGCACGTTGAAATCAGCACGTATGAAGACCCTCTTGCCCTTTATGTCCAGGTCTTCAATGGTGATCTTGTTCAATATGTCGGTTGCAGGAGAAGGATTTCCGTTCTTTCTGATCATGGTCTTTCCCTCATTTTATTTTGTAAGAAAAAGGATGAGGTCCCGGATCCGGGAGCTGTATCCCCATTCATTGTCATACCAGGCGATGACCTTCACCATGCGCTTTTCCATCACCTTGGTGAGCGTGGCGTCGAAGATCGACGAGTGGCTGTTTCCGTTGAAATCCACCGAGACCAGAGGGATGTCCACATACTGGAGAACCCCCTTCATAGGGCCCGCTGCCCACTTCTTCATCGCAGCATTGATCTCATCTGCGGTTGTGTCCTTCTGGAGTTCTGCAGTGAGGTCCACGACCGAGACATTGGGTGTAGTGACCCTCATGGCAAAGCCGTCGAGCTTGCCTTTGAGCTCAGGCAGCACGAGCCCGATCGCCTTTGCAGCGCCGGTGGTGGAAGGGATCATCGAGACCGCAGCCGCCCTCGCCCTCCGCAGATCTTTGTGGGGAAGGTCGAGGATCCTCTGGTCGTTCGTGTAGGAATGGATCGTGGTCATGAGGCCCCGGATGATACCGAACTCCTTGTGGAGGACCTTTGCCACAGGCGCAAGGCAGTTGGTAGTGCATGAGGCATTCGAGATAATTTTATGCTTGGCCGGGTCCAGCATCTCTTCGTTCACCCCGAGACAGACCGTGATGTCCGGCTCCTTTGCCGGGGCAGAGATGATCACGCGCTGCGCCCCTGCCGCGATATGCTTGGCAGCCTTTTCCCTGTCAGTGAAATGTCCTGTTGATTCGACCACAGTATCAACACCAAGGGATTTCCATGGAATAAGTTCCGGAGCGCACTCTGCGGTGACCTTTACCTCTCTGCCGTCAACCACAAGGGCATTCTCCTTTGCCGAGACCTCGGCACCAAATATGCCGTGTATGGAGTCGTACTTGAGCAGATGCGCGAGGGTTGGTGCGTCGGTAAGGTCATTGATCGCAACGATCTCAAAACCCTTGACCCCCTTGCTCGCCCTGAAAAAATTCCTTCCGATCCTCCCGAAACCATTAATCCCGACCTTTACTGGCATTTCGTCCTCCTTATAGGGAATTCCTGAAACTGTTTATGATAAATCCGGTCATGACCTTTGGATAAAAGTAGGTGGACTTGGGCGGCATCCTCATCGAAGAAAGGGCTACCCTCTCCACATCCTCAACCTTCGTGGGGTTCAGGTAAAAGACCGCGTCATAGTCTCCCTCACGCACCATGCTCTGCGCCAGGGACTGGTCCATCTCATACTTGACCGAGGAAACCCCCAAAAGGCCTTTCAGGACCAGCTCGTGCAGTATGGTCACATCAAGACCCTTCACTGCAGGATGCGTCTCCTTCATTCCGTCACCTTTGTATTTCAACAGGTGGTAGCGCTTCTCGCCCTTTTGATACAGACCAAGGGTCTGGTCCTTCCCCCTCATTACCCCAATTATATCATCCTCAAGGGGGATTGTCTTTATCTCGAAGTGCCCTGACAGGAGATCCGTAATCTTCTTCCCCGGATACCGTATGATACGGTGCGCGGGAAGGATCGTGATATCACCATCAGCGATATTGGTCAGAAACATCAACACATAGTTGAACGGTTCGTTCCCGCTTGCTCCCCCTGTCTTTTCCCTCATGATCCTCTGGTACTCCAGTGCGGTCTCGTACCTGTGGTGTCCGTCCGCAATATAGATGGCCTTGTCCGCAAGGTCATTGCGTATTGCCGTAAGGTCGCTCTCTCCGTCAATCACCCAGAGCCTGTGAACCGCGCCATCAGGACCTGCTGCTTCCATATAAGGCCTGGCAACCACCTTTTTTAAAATCTCCGATGCCTTCTTTTCATCGCTGTGGTAAAGGGAAAAGATGGGGCTGGTGTTTGCCTTGCAGGCGCTCAGGAGCCTCAGCCTGTCCACCTTTGGTTTGGAGTGCGTCTCCTCATGGGGATAGACCCCTTTCCCCAGCTCTTCCAGCTGCACAAGGCCAAAAAAACCCCGAAGCCTCTTCCTCGTCCCCTCAGCCCGGTAATCCATTTCATACACGTAAAAGCAGGGACGGGGAGACTGCAGGAATATGCCCTCCTTCATCCATTCATCAAGATATCCGGCTGCCCTCTGGTACTTGTTCTCTGTTTCATTATCACCGGCATTCTCCATGCCGGAGTCGATCCTCACAATGTTGTACGGACTTTTTCTGTAGAGGGCCTCACGAAGCTCCGGGGTGATGATATCATAGGGCGGAGCGACCACATCTCCTCCGGAAACCCTGGCAGTATCATAGATAATTCCCCTGAAAGGGACGACCTTGGCCATTTCACTCCTTTGCGAAAGGGAACTCCTGCGTCTACACACGATTCCCCTCAAAGAGATTTGTGGGAGAAGCCCCACACCAGTCAAGAAAAAACACGAATATCTTAGCATGCAGGGAACGGGAATTTCAAACCAGATAAGGGATAAGTGTGGGAGGTGTGTGGTATTATTTTGGTTATGCTGAACTTCGAGATCCATAGCGGGGACAGCGGGGCCCGCACCGGGCTTGTCCAGATGTCCCGGGGCACTATCCATACCCCTGCATTCATGCCTGTGGGAACAAACGCGACGGTCAAGGCGATGAGCCCAGAGGAGCTCAGGGATATGGGCGCAGAAATAATCCTCGGCAACACCTATCATCTCTCCCTCAGGCCAGGGACCGAGGTGATCAGGGCAGTGGGGGGGCTTCACAGGTTCATGAACTGGAGCAGGCCCATACTCACCGACAGCGGCGGATTCCAGGTCTACAGCCTCTCTGCGTTACGGCGCATCGAACCCCACGGAGTGCATTTCAGGTCCCATGTTGACGGTTCCATGCATTTCATCGGCCCTGATGAGGCTATGGATATCCAATCTGCCCTTGGTTCTGATATCGCCATGGTATTTGATGACTGCACTCCCTATCCCGTGGAATTCGGATACGCGCTCAGCTCTTTGCAGCTGACCCTGGCATGGGCGAAGCGATGCAGAGAGCTCCAGAAGGAGAATCAGGCCCTGTTCGGCATTGTCCAGGGTTCTGTATATAAGGATTTGCGCACCATGAGCATCAATGGACTTCTGGACATAGGATTTGACGGATACGCAGTAGGAGGCCTGAGCGTGGGTGAACCGAAGGAGATCATGCACGAGATGATACACTTTGTGGGGCCCCTTCTGCCCAAGGGCAAACCCAGATATCTCATGGGCATCGGAGATCTCACGGATGTCCTGGTCGCGGTTGATTCGGGATTTGACATGTTTGACTGCGTGATGCCCACCCGGAATGCAAGGAACGGGACACTATTCACCAGCCTCGGGAGGGTGAGCATCAAACGCACGGAATACAAGACCGATGAAAAACCCTTAGATCCTGAGTGCGGATGTTACACCTGCAGGAATTATTCAAGGGCATATCTCCGGCATATGTTCCTCACCAGAGAGATCCTCTCCATGCGGTTGAATACCATGCACAACCTCTTTTTTTATATGACCTTCTTCAGGAAGATGAGGGAGGCCATTGCAAGAGGTGAATTCCAGCCATTCAAGAAAAAGAGCACGGCTATGGCAGGCGCCGAAGAGTCTCCCGGATAAGGGTGTCTTTTCTCACCGGTTCAGCGGAACATTAGCCTTGATAATTCATAAATCCGGCTGAAGTGTTCGCTCGAATGGCAAGACTCGGGGTTATGTGTATGTCCGCAAGGGCGGACTTTGGCAATACATGGGGATAGAGCGGTGTTAGGTGTGCGGGCCCAGGTAGGGTCGGGAAGGGCTATTGTCTTGCAAGAGACGGGCGCCTCTGCCGGGACAAAGAACTCATGAATAAAGACTAACCGAGTACCCCGTAATTCATCTCAGACATGGTCCTGAGCACCATGTCTGCGCCTGACCCAAGGAGGGATGCGTAGGAATAAGGCCCTGTTGCCACGGCAACGGAATATGCGCCATAAATCTTCGCGCACTCCACATCCCTGGGTGTATCGCCAATAACCACACAATCATTGTAAGGGATCTCCCTCTGGTAGAGCTCGCTGAAACGCTCAACGGCAATAGGCAAAAGTTTGTTCCTGTCTTCATGGTCATTGCCGAATGCCCCAAGGGGGAAATAGGCATTAAGTCTGAAGGGGTCCAGTTTTATCCTCGCCCCTGGCTCTATGTTTCCGGTGAGCAGTCCGAGGGAAACGTCCTTCCTCCCGGCAAGGAGGCCGAGGGATTCCGCGATACCGGGTTTGAGGTGTTTCCCCGGATTCCCGATCTCTGTCCGGAGATGGACAATATAACGTTCGCAGAGAAGACCGACATTGCCGTTTTCCGTATCCAGGTCGTGCCTTCCGAGGCCCTCCTTCAGAATCTGGATGTCGGTCTTGCCCGCCATGCTGATGCCTTTGAATGCGTCATGGACAGAGAACAGGTCCTCAAAGGCATAGTTCAGGGACCTCGTGCCTGCCCCTCCTGAGTCAATCAGCGTGCCGTCAATGTCAAAGAGTACTAACTTCATTTTTTGAATTTTCCCTTGCGTATTTGCTATATTTTATCATAATGGACAATAAGGCGCGGCTCATCGAATACATAAAAAGGCATTCGTTCCAGAGAAGCGACACACCCATCTATAAGCTCTCTTCAGGAAATATGAGTTCTTTCTATTTCAATCTCAAGAAGACCACCTACTCACCTGAGGGCCAGTTCCTGGTGGGCAACCTGGTCTTTGACAAGATCAATGAACTGGGGTGGAAACCCAAGGCAATCGGCGGTCTCACCATGGGTGCTGACCCCATCGCTACTGCAACAGCCTATACCTCGTATATCCGGAACGAACCTGTGGAGGCGCTGGTCATCAGAAAAGAGCCGAAGGGCCACGGAACCATGAGCCAGATCGAGGGAAAGGTGATGCCGGGTGATAAGGTAATTATCATCGATGATGTGGTCACCACCGGGGGATCGACCATAAAGGCCATAGAAGCCGCAAAAAAAGCGGGATTGAATATCATCGGGGTCATCATTCTCCTGGACAGGGGTGAATCCAACGGCAGACAGAATATCGAGGACCTCGGTTATCCTGTGCATTCCATCCTCACCATCAGGGACTTCACGTAGAGGGAGGGGCGCGTATTCCTTCCCTGATCATAGACGGATATAACCTCATCGGGGTGTATCATAAGGAACTCGAGACCGAGAGGAACAAACTCGTAGATCTGCTCATAGAATACCGCAAGAGGAAAGGACACTACATTGTGGCGGTTTTTGACGGATGGAAGGCAGGAGGAGCCACAGAAAGCTCATCGGTGCGCGGCGGCGTCAGAATCATCTATTCACGATTGGGGGAAAAGGCTGATTCAGTCATAAAAAGGATACTCTCCACAGAGAGGCGGGAATGGATTGTGGTGAGCTCGGACCGTGAGATCGCCGCACACGCATGGTCACTCGGGTCCACCCCGCTGCCCTCAGAGGAGTTTCTCCCATTTCTCAGGTCCAAGGCACGGGATGACCGGGAAGAGGATTGGCCGGAGGGAGAGGATGACGAAGAGGAGGGGATACCAAGGACCGGTAATCCTAATAAGCTGTCCAAGAGGGAACGGGCAGTGAGAAGGGCTCTGGGCAAGCTCTGATGAGGATCATTTCCCAGGGAAAACCGGCAGACTCTCTTACCCTTTTCTTCCTTATATGCCTCACGGTAGTATCCCTCTATTTTCATAGGAGGATCCCCCATGTGAAAACCCTCATCGCCATATATGCAACCCTTTTTCTCATTCAGACACTCCTGATACGATCAGCGCCATTCCTGAACAGGAATAAGGCTACGGATATCATACGCAGCGTGGTGTTCCCGGTGGCATGCGTTCTTGTGATCTTCGACAGCCTTGAGCTCCTTGTGCATACTATCAATCCCAGGGACATAGACCCATGGCTTATCAGGATCGACTATGTGCTCCTCGGCGGCTATCCCACCGTGATGCTGGAGGCTCTCTACACCCCTCTCCTTACCGACATACTCCAGCTTGCGTACTCTTCGTACTATCTGCTTCCCATCTCCTTCGGTCTCGTATTAAAACTCAGGGGAAAAGAAAGGGAATTCAACAAGACCGTGTTCCTCATCCTCCTCTGCTTTTACCTTTCCTATGTGGGCTATCTGCTGTTCCCTGCCCTCGGTCCCCGCTACACCATGAATCATCTCCAGCGCTTTGAATTGAGGGGCCTGTTCGTTGCGGAGCCCATTCAGCGCATCCTCAACGGACTTGAGGGGGTTAAGAGAGACGCCTTTCCCAGCGGACATACTGCAGTGGTGCTCGTGGTGTCAGGCCTCGCCTACAGGTTTGAGAGGGGCTTCTTCTCTCT
Source organism: Thermodesulfovibrionales bacterium (assembly GCA_035524455.1). GTDB lineage: Bacteria > Nitrospirota > Thermodesulfovibrionia > Thermodesulfovibrionales > UBA9159 > DASPUA01. The sequence continues at coordinate 11,333 of DATKOU010000025.1, forward strand.
GACACTTCCCGTGATTATCCTCCTCATCTTTTCCACTGTGTATTGCAGGTATCATTATGTAGTGGATGTTGTTGGTGGCGCATTGCTTGCAGCCATAACCTTATTAGTCGGAGACAAATACTATGGATACTGGGAAACCAGAAACCGTACTCATCATTGAGGACGAACAAAAGATATCTGATATCGTGGCCATGTATCTCCAGAGGGAGGGGTTCAGAACAAAAGTCGCCGACACGGGAGAAAAGGCCCTGCAGCTCATCCATGAACCCTTTGATCTCATCATCCTCGACCTCATGCTCCCTGATATTGAAGGAGAGGAGCTCTGCAAGATCGTACGGGAGCGATCCGACGCGCCCATTATCATGCTCACCGCAAAAAGCGGGGAAGAAGACAGGATACGGGGGCTCGGCATAGGGGCCGATGATTATGTGGTAAAACCCTTCAGCCCGAGGGAGCTCATCGCAAGGGTGAAGGCGCATCTGAGAAGGACGAGAAAAATGGCAAAGAAGTTGTTGAGTTTCAACAGGGGCACTCTCATCCTGGATACAGAGAATTACGAGGTGAGCAAGAAGGGTGTGCCCACGATTCTCACCACAACCGAGTTCAGAATATTGATGGCCCTTGCCGAAAAACCGGGAAGGGTGCTCTCCCGGCTCCAGCTCATCAATATGGTGCAGGGATACGACTTTGAGGGGTATGACCGTACCATCGATGCCCACATAAAAAACCTGAGGCATAAGATAGAGGATGACCCAAAAGATTCACAGTTTATCAGGACGGTCTACGGAGTGGGATACAAATTCTCGGGGGTCCCTGATGAGGAGTAAACTTTTTTTCGCATTTCTCCTGGTGATTGTCATCGCCCTTGTCTCGAACCTCATCTTTGAGCGGCTCATCATGAGTGACTTCGATGAATACATGAAAGGCACGGCGGAAGACCATTTATCCTGGGTTCTCGCATCCATAGAGGGGAGTTACGAAGGAGACCGGTGGGATATGAACGTGGTATCCGAAGCAATACACTGGGGAATGATGCTCGGATTTGACATGCGGGTTCAAGACTCCGCAGGCAGAGAGATCGTGAACTCCCATATGGTCATGGCATCGCTGCCCCCTGCCATGATGCGGAGGATGGAATCCATTGTGCACACCCACTCTGCCGAGGGAGAATACGAGCAATACCCCCTGTACAATGAAGGAAGGGAAATGGGAACGCTCTTCGTAAGGCCATTGATGAAGGGAGGAACCATAAAGGTGAAGGAGCACATCTTCAAAGAAAGGGGCAGAAATTTCCTCGTGCTCTCCTTTGTGGTCGCGGGCCTGAGTGCCATCGCCATGGCGGTCTTTTTCAGCCTGTACCTTTCGAAACCCATACGGAGACTGAAGTTGGCGGCAGGAAAAATCGCAGAGGGGGATTTCAGCATCAGGGTGACACCAGTATCCCCGGATGAGTTAGGAAGGCTTTCCGAGAGCTTTAATTACATGGCTGAGGCACTCCAGAAAGAGGAATCTCTAAGAAAGCACCTCACCTCCAATATCGCGCATGAACTGAGAACACCACTTACCGTGATGAAGGCGCAGATGGAAGGGATGATAGACAAAGTAGTAACGGACATCCCCGGGGGACTCGAAAACATCAGGGCAGAGGTGGAAAGGCTGACGAAGCTTGTGGAAGGGATCGAAGACCTTGCAAAGGCCGAAGCGAGTTTCTTTTCCCCGGGTGACTACGTCCGGATCAACCTGAAGGAGTTCCTGGAGGGTATCGTATCCGGGATGGCGCCCATATTCCATGAGAAGGGTCTCAGCTTTTCCTTGTCGGAAAAAGGGGATCTGGAGGTGATCACTGATGTTGACAAGCTCGACATGATCATGAAAAATGTCCTTTCCAATTCCTTGAAATTCACCAAGGAAGGAGGCGTCAGAGTTGAGTACGGCAGTAAAGACAGTGATTTTTTTGTGGCGTTGAGAGACACGGGGCAGGGAATACCCGGGGATGAGATCTCCAAAATATTCACGAGGTTCTTCAGGGGGACAGGTGCAGGAGACAAAGGTGCAGGCATAGGGCTCGCCCTTGTAAAGGAACTCATTGAAGTGATGGGGGGAAGGGTTGACGTAAAGAGCTCTCCAGGTGAGGGAACAACATTCACCATATGGCTGCCGATTAAAGGTCACGCACATTGAAGGTGAGTAAGCTTTTCCCGTGGTGGGCCGGCATACGCAGGTGAGATATGCAGATACCTTTTAAAAGGACGTCGGATGGTATTATTCTCATGGTGAGGGTGTTACCCCGCTCATCGAAAAAAAGGATCGAGATCACCCCTGAGGGTCTGAAGGTGAAGCTCACCGCTCCCCCTGTGGACGGCGCTGCGAATGAACAATTGATAGAGATTCTGTCGGAAGCCTTTGGCATACGAAGAAGCGCATTTCGGATACTCAAAGGTCTTTCATCCAAAGACAAGGTGGTTGGAATCAGCGGGGTGGACGATGTGTCCAATATTCATATTTCCTTCAAACTTTCTTAGTTAAATATGACAAGGAGCGTTTACATGTGTCGGGTATTTTCAGCGATTCTGTTCTTGATGATGACGGCATCTCTCCTTTACGCTGCTCAGGAGGAGGGTGTCGCTCAGTATGGTGATTATACGCAATGGTGGTGTACGGTGTACGGTACGCGTACAAAAGAAATTGGGCCGGCTGAGGCAGAGCAGTTCATAGAAAAGTATTTTGCGAGCAAGGGGTTAACCGCTGCACATATCAACCACAAGGGGAGGTTCGTAGAAGCAGAGATATATAAAAATGGCAGGCGTCTCGATGTAATCCTCTTTGACAGGAAAACGGGAAGGATGCGGTCAACCTATTAGTCCATTCTCTTGACAAAGAAACTGTTGACGCCCTATACTCACAAAGGCATGAAGCAAGAACTGTACGAGTTGTATCAGCAAGGGACAGAGCTTTTTGACGCAGGAAAATATTCCGAAGCAGAACCCATCCTGAGAGATGTAATACGAGCCAATCCAAACTATGCGGACGTACTAAATAAGCTCGGCATCATGGCACACCTCAAGGGGAGATACCGGGAGGCATCCGAGTACTTTGAGAGGGCCCTTGAGATAAACCCTCTGTATACAGAGGCCTCTCTCAACCTGTCCATCACGTACAATGAAATGGGTGAATTCAAGAAGGCCCAGGAGGTTTTTTCTCTGGCAGCGCAAATCGCCCATCCCACTCCCTCATCCCTTGATCCCTTTGCTGCGGGAAAGCTCGCAAATGAACATTACAAGATCGGCAATATCTATCTTGACTTTGGTATGTATGATGAGGCGATAGCGGAATACCGTAAGGCGCTGGGGCTTCATCCGAAGGCCGCTGATTTCCATACTAAGCTTGGTGTCGCCATCAGGAGCAAAGGCAATTTTGAAGAGGCCCTTGTCCATTTTACAAAGGCAAAGGATCTCAATCCTGACTACGGCCAGGCTTGGGTGCAGCTTGGTCTTACCTACTATATGAAAGGCATGATAGGGCTTGCCATAGAGGAATGGGAGAATGCGCTGAAGTACAACCCAAAACTGAAAGAGGCAAAGACCTACCTCAAGCTTCTGAGAAAAGAGGAACTGTAAGCGCAGTGCCCCTCCTTGAGGTCAGGGATCTCTCCGTTACCTTTACCACCACATCCCATCCTTTAACAGTCGTCAATACCCTGAACTTTGCAGTGCAAGAGGCAGAGGTCTTTGGCCTTGTGGGTGAAAGCGGCTGCGGGAAGAGCCTCACCGCCCTCGCCATTATGGGACTACTTCCCGAGAATGCACGCGCAGACGGCGTGCTCTCCTTCAAAGGTGGGAACCTGCTCACCTTGGATAGAGAATCCATCAGAAGGCTCCGGGGCAAGGAGATCTCCATGATTTTCCAGGAGCCCATGACCTCCCTCAATCCTGTACTCACCATCGGGTACCAGATATCGGAGGTTATCACCACCCACCTTGGGTTTTCGAAGAAAAATGCAATGGAAAAGACCGTAGATCTCTTAAGAGCGGTGAAGATTCCTTCCCCTGAGATTAGGGTGAATGAGTACCCCCACCAAATGTCCGGCGGTATGCGCCAACGGGTGATGATTGCCATGGGGATTGCGTGCAATCCCTCCCTTCTCATTGCCGATGAACCCACAACAGCCCTGGATGTAACCATAGAGGCACAGATACTGGAACTCCTGAGGAACCTGAGAGAGGAACGAAAAATGGCGGTATTGCTCATTACGCACGACATAGGGGTAATTGCGGAGAACGCGGACATGGCCGCAATCATGTACGCGGGAAGGATCATGGAGTTGTCCCGGGTCTCCAGGGTCCTGGAGAACCCCAAACACCCCTACACCATGGGACTTTTGGAGTCCCTGCCCAAGACCAAGGGAGTGCCCCTGAAACCCATCAGGGGATCTGTGCCAAGGCCCGATGCACTTCCCCGGGGCTGTAAGTTTTCTGACAGGTGCCCCTATATGATTCCTGACTGCGTAAGAGAAGAGCCCCGCCTGAGAGAGATCGTCCCGGGTCAGCACGCGCGCTGTATAAGGGCAGAAGAGATTACATGGGAATCATCGAGGGAATAGATCTCAGAAAATACTTTCCCGTGGGGAAGGGCACGTTTGCACGGCATGGGTGGCTCAAGGCCGTGGACGGGGTTTCCTTTGCGTTAGAAAAAGGCACGGTATTTTCCCTCGTAGGTGAAAGCGGCTGCGGCAAATCCACCGTGGCAAGGCTCCTTCTCCGATTAACCCCCCCCACTTCAGGGAGAATTCTCTTCAAAGACCAGAACCTGTTTGAGCTGAAGGGGGACTCCCTAAAAGCATTCAGAAAATCGGTCCAGATAATCTTCCAGGACCCCTTTGCATCCCTCAATCCGAGAATGACGGTATTCGATACCCTCGCAGAACCACTCAAGATACATAAGCTTGCGAGAAAATCCGAATTCAAGGAGAAGGTGGCGAACCTGTTGAAGGGTGTGGGGCTCCAAGATGAAGTGATGAACCGATACCCCCACGAATTCAGCGGAGGCCAAAGGCAGAGGATTTGTATCGCGAGGGCCCTCGCGGTCTCTCCCGAGATAATCGTTGCGGATGAGCCCCTTTCCGCACTGGATGTCTCGATACAGGCCCAGATATTGAACATCCTCCAGGAACTCAAACAGAGGGAGGATATTTCATTCTTCTTTATCAGTCATGATCTTCGGGTAGTCCAATATTTCAGCGATGAGGTGGCAGTGATGTACCTCGGAAAGATCGTGGAGTACGCGAAGGCTGATGAACTCTTCGCTCAGCCCCTTCATCCCTACACCGCAGTACTCCTCGCGTCGGCCCCAAGGATAAAACCAGGAAAGGCCAAAAGGACCGTGCTTAAGGGGGATGTGCCGAGCCCCATACACATACCTGCGGGATGTCCTTTTCACCCAAGGTGCCCCCAACGATTCGAGCCTTGTGATAAAAAGGTGCCCCTGCTTCAAGAGTCTGCGTCAAAGGGATTCAGAGGCAGACAGGTCTCCTGCCATCTTTGGAACCCCTACTGAACGAGATGCCCAATCTTCCGGGGACATCCCTTCACCGGGGGTTTTTGGCAGGAAAATTGAGATGCAGTGCCAGGGTAGTCCTCTAGGGAACTGCAAGCATATCTTTGATCTTGTTCTTTATCTCAGGTGAATCCCATTCTTCTTCACCCAGAAACTTCTGCACGATAACACCATTCTTGTCGAGCAGGAACGACGTGGGGAGAGAAAATACCTTGAACCGTCTTGATACCTTGCTGTCAGAATCCATGAGCACAGGAAATTCCACGGGTTTCTTACTCAAGAAATCCTTGACTGATGATATGCTCCTGTCTGTGGATACCGCAATAATGGTAAGCCCGTTGTTCTTATACTCCTTATAGAGATTATTGAAAGATGACATCTCCGCACGGCAGGGGGGACACCATGTTGCCCAGAAGTTTATTAATACTACATTCCCTTTCAGTGATGAAAGGGAGACCGTCTTGTCATTGAGATCCTTGAGCGTAAAGTCTGGGGCCTTTTTCCCCATAAGTTCATCAATCCCCCATGGTGAGGGGGCCTCTGCGGTGAGAAAGAGAAAGGTCAACAGCATCAGTATAATTCGCATGCATACATCTTATCATAAATGCTTGGTAAGAACCATCGTCCAGCCGGGCGGGTTGATGGGAATTGTTGCTTGGGTACCGATAGGTGCCGACTCAAAACGATACACATGTTCCCTGAAATTTAAATCCTTGAAGGCCGGATATTGCCAATCAAGAATAATGCCGGGCACCATCATTACAAAAGCCAGCACAGCAAGAGTTCTTGATATACGCGAGCTTGATTTACGGAGTGACCAGACCAGAACACTTAGGAAGGCGAGCATCGGGATGAACCAGTGTCGTCCGCCGACACCGGGTATTAACATTAATGGCCACTGAGGATCGTTCGGTTTTCCCAATGGAAATAGCAGGGCGGCGACAAAGAGCAGTGAGGCATAGAGGACAAAAAGCCGCAATTCCAGAGGAGCTTTTAACATAACATTGACCAATGCTACAAGGCCCAACATGCCAAACACTATCACAATCAGGTTGTACAGTGTTAAGAAGTGCGATATCAATTCGAGAACTCCTCGACTAACCAAAAGAAGACCTTTGTAACCGATCACAGAGCCCAGAAAGATCTGTGTCGCGAGTATTTCAACAAATAATTTTGGCGTGGCTCCTAGCAGCCGTTGTGGTCGCCCGGAACCAGTCACAAAAATTGTGCCTTGTATGATTGCGCAGATTCCAATCAATATAAAAAAGACAAGATATCTCTTGTCTCGACGATGAAGCCAGAAGATCGCGGAAATGGGGGCTAATAAGATACAGAAAGGACCGCTGAGGCCAGACAGAAGGATAATCCCTGCGTCAAAAAAAAGGGATAGCAGATGACTGCCGGGTGAAGCCGACAGAACCATGAAGGTGAGAAGAGAAAGATAGGTCTTTCCATGTAAAGGGCCAGCATTAATCTCCCACGAATTAGGAAGGGCAAGATAAAGAAATGCGAGAAATAACCTGGTCTTGAAGTCTGGTATTAACCCGTAAAAACGTGAGGATAGAATCAAAGTGACAGGCAGTACCTTAACTACCAGTGCAGCGAGATTGAACAGCAAGGGCGCACGCGAGAGGGGGAAGATCTGGGAGAAAGCCGCAATCAGTCTTGGGAAGGTATCTAAATACCCGCCCCATGGCGAAAGGAGCGAAGCGATCAAACTCTTATTGTATGCATCTGCATAGAATACCTTGCCGTCCTCGGCCCAAAACTGCGGATTGAAGATCGCATCCGGCCGTCTGAGTGCAATGATTGCAAAGGAGGCAAGAAACACGAAGAGCAAGAAGCGCAGGTCAGGATTCAACCCCAACCCTTCTCCTCTCAAACGCTCGCGCAATTTTATTTTTATCGGCATTAATGTTTCAGCCAAGCAAGCCGGTCGCGTAATTACATCCCTTGCATTCGTCGGGAAAATCTCGGGTAAGAACCCCGTGTCTGAATTCTCTGTACTCTGCGCTGTTTCAGATATCCAAAAGGGACCCTCTTCACATCGTCGGATATCTTAATTGTCCCGGATAAGCCCTCTTGCGAGAAGGGGCACATCCTATCGCTCCGCCTGACTACCGTGAAATTCAAAGACAAGATACCTGGCTATCGCCTCACCGGGATTGCGTATACCGTGAGCGTCACCCGCCCGGTAAAAGATCACTCCGCATCGCCCCACGCGTTCACCGAGTGTTTCGACCTCACCTTCCAGGATAATAATAGCGACATCGTAAGCATCGACGTGAGGATCGTAGCCGGCCCCCGGTGAAAGAGTAGAGACATGGCAATGAAGCTTTTGCAGGTAAGCCGTTGGTCCTTCGAACACCTGACGCGGACAAAAGCCATTCCTGGCTTCAGAGTACTGCACAGGTTGAAACACGTCATATTGACCGAAAATCAGCGGCGTATCGATTTTAGTTGGAACACCGTGCCACTTTAACATCAGGTAGTTCGCCGGAGACTCGCTCATGGTCTGGAGCGTGTGGGCAAAACCGGTCGGGTAGTAGACGAATTGATTGGGTTTCAAACGTTTTCGCTGCTCTCCCCCAGGAACTTGCTCATCCGGGAATATCAGATCGACCTCGCCGGCCAGAAGAAGCAGTATTTCTTCCTCTATATGTATGTGCGGCGGATGCGGGCAATGGCCCTTGGTTAACACTGAGACGTGACTCGCCAAACTCTGCACGCCTGCGGTGGACCCGTTAAAGATGGGATAAGGTGTCCAGCCTTGCTTTTCACCAGGCGGGAGCGGGATTCGGAGCGGGTAAACCCGGATTGGCAACCGGGGTTCCTGCACGGGAGGGGTCGACAGGGGTGCTGAATCTTTGCGACTTACTCCTGCCATTAAGTGGCTCAAGAGATCTATCAGAGTCCCGGCCATTGTTCTCACGGGACTCAGCAGTCGGATAAGAGCTGCACGTAACAGTTCCAATCGTCGCTTTTTCAAGTCCCGAAAGTCTACGGAGCGATAAAACATGCCTGTTGGCGTATGCTTGTAATTGATCGTACATTGTGTGCAGTGAAGAATGTTATTTCTGTCGGTAAGGATTTTTTTCCGTATTGCGACAAAGGCCGGTCCATTCCATATCGTTGAGAAAGGTTCCTCAAGGGCGTTACCCACCTTCATGGTTGCGTCAAAGTCATAGCAACAAGGCACCACGCTTCCGTCCGAGTAAATGTTCGCCATAATCCACGGCCGCTCGCAATCCCGGTCAATCGGCACCCTTTCCCAAGTACCCGGCCGGTATTCAAGTCTCTGGTACCGGGGGTCTTTCGGTACTAACTCACTATCCAGTCCCACTTCCCCACAGGCAGGATTGAGTGTTTTTACGGTAAAAACATCTGCCCCGATTCTTCTTGCCACTCTTTCCATCCCGGCCACTTCGTGCTCGTTTTGCCGCATCACCACCATACGAAGATTTATGGTTGTCGAGGAACCTATTCTCTTTTTGATTTCAATCGTCTTACGCAGTCCGGAGAGAGCTTTTTCGATGGAACCTTTCTTTCTGTACTTCTGATAAATGTCTGCATGTATAGAGTCAATGGCGACTATGAGGGTGGACAGTCCGGAAGAGAGTATTTCCTCGACCCGCTTATCATCATTCAGAAGATGCGCGTTTGTGCTTGTCACTGTGCGTATGTCCCTGTCGGCTGCGTAACGTATCATCAGGGGAAGATCGGGGTTCGTCAAGGGCTCGCCCCAATCCCACAGGATCAAGAGAAGGGCGTGGTCCTGCACATCATCAACAATCTTCTTGAATTCCTCAAACCGCATGTGCCGGGATTCTCTTTGGAGCGTTTTTTGGGCCACAGGGCATAGCGGGCATTGGAGGTTGCACATGTTCGTCGGTTCAATTTGCATAACTACCGGCTGGCCATAGGCCCTGTAGTCAAGAGAATTGATCGCCCCCGGTTGAAGCCTCAGCCAATAATTTTTGTATTTCCTATCAGAAATGTTTTCCCATATATATTTTATGGTGTCATGTTCATAGGTTATCGGTTCTGGAATCTTCGGATATCTGGCGAGGATTGCCTTCTTCGCAGATTCATGATCTTCGATAAGGGATATGGCATTGTTCTCAATCTGGTAATAGTAGTCCACCAGTATCTCGGGAACGAATTTGATCTCACCCCAGGCTGCAATCCGTATGATCAGGTCCCAATCACCGAGTCTGCGTAGCTTCTCGTCAAAGCCTCCTTTAAGGTCAAATATCCTTCTTGTGTGGACAAAGGTGTTAAGGTCAATGTAGTTATTTTCCAGGAGTTCCTTGAAACAGAACTCCCGGCCCAGGGTCCCGTCTTCTACTATTTCCCCTTTTTGATCTCTTACGAACCGTCTTGCCAAACAATAGGCTGCGTCGTATTCCCCACTTAAGAGAACGGCTACCATCCGTGCCAGAAAGCCGCTGTGCCACACATTGTCTGAATCGAGATAGGCTATTAACTCTCCTGTGGCCTTCCGTACCCCCAGATTTCTGGCAGCCGACACTCCCTGGTGTTCGGTCCGGTAATATTTCACCTTATCCGATAAGAACGGACTTACCACATTATCAAGGACATCGTCTGAGCCGTCGTCAACGACGATAAGCTCAAAATCCTTATAACTTTGTCCGAGAACGCTCTCAATCGCCCTTCCCACGACCTTTGAACGGTTCCACACGGGCATTACAACACTAAACATTTGTTGTTCCCTTGTTTGAGTCTGTTTTTTGTTTATAATCACTGTTTCAGCCAAGCAAGCCGGTCGCGTAATTACATCCTTTGCATTCGTCGGGAAAATCTCGGGTAAGAACCCCGTGTCTGAATTCTCTGTACTCTGCGCTGTTCCAGATGTCTAAAACCGAATCTCTCTTGACGTTACCGAATGCCTTAATCGGTCCTGGATAAGCTCCTTTGAGCATCCGGCAACACGGCACTACCTCACCGGAGACCCACAAATAAGCTGCTTGCATGAACAGGCATTTTGACTCATCGAGCGGATGAAGACGGGGGAAAGTTATCTTCAGCCCAGACCTGTCTCCTATCTCAGCAGCCTGTTCAAACAGGGGAGCAAGAAGTTTTTCGCCCAATATACGGAACTCGCCTGCTTTGAAGTCCCTTAGATGGCTGAACGTGACTGTATCGAGACCCAGTGATCCGGCCAGCCGTGCGAAGGCCGGTATTTCACGGACGTTTTCGTTCTGAATAACATAGTTTGCGACGAGCCAGAGCCTCTTCCGTCCCGAAACATTTCTGTACTGGACCGTGTGGGCGATGTTCTGAATCACCTCATCGAAATTAGCGCCAGGTCGGATGCTCTCGTATGTAAGCTTGGTTGCGCCGTCAATGGAAAAAGAAAGCCAATTCACACCCAAGTCAATCAGGCGGGAGGCAGCCCTTTTATTCATCAAAGTACCGTTTGTAGTAAACCCTACCTGGCCGTTTTCAGGCATCCTCTTTTTTAACTCTCCAATGAGTTCGAATAAATTCTCATAAAGCAAAGGTTCTCCTATACCGAAAGCAGATACTGAATAAAGGAAGGGGCTGGCGTCAAGAACGGGTTGTAGAACTTCCGGTTTTATGTCAGACGCATCCCAGTCTTCAGGATTGTGTCTCATGCACATGTGACAACTGAGGTTGCAGCGCTGTGTCACGGGAAGGCATACCTGTTCAAGGGGAAGATCACTTTTCCCCGGCCTGATTACATGCTGAGACGACTTCACCATTAATTGTACAGGAGGGTCTTTTGAAAAATCCCATAAAGAGATATGTAGCATGCTATATCCGATAAATTCCAAATCCCCTTTCCACACCGGTTTCAGGCGTACAGGGCGCATGCTGTCCTTCACAATCAGTTCGTCCTTCTCGAAGGTCAGAGAAGTTTTCTCACGGGTTATATAATTGAGCGGGATATCCCAGAATCCATGATGTCTATTCATATGGGAAGGTGAGTAGATGGGATACAAATCGAAGCGTATGAAGTATCTTCTGGAACCCAGAAGCCGCCTGTCGTAAATATGAAGCGTCAGCTCCGTATCTTCTTCTATTATCCACGGGATTTGAACATCAAAGCGCTTATCCATGTAATTTGATTCCTGGCTCATGGCACCAAGTAGGCCTTGCAGTCACAATCAGCGCATTCCGCCGGGAAATCTCTCCTCACGGTTCGGCGCCGGAATTCTTGATAATCCGGACGCTTCCAGATCTCCAAGAGGGGGGTGCGGCGCACATCACCAAATGATCTGTTCCTGGTTAGGGTCTTATAACCAGGCGCCATGGCATGACACGGGAAGACTTCCCCCGGCAACAACGCTACCGCCCGTTCCATAAAAAAACAGATTTCCTTAGGGTTTTTGCGGAGGGGGGGCGTGTCCACATTCATGTGTAACTTCTTCCCCTCCTCCCGCGCTTTATGAAAAAGCTCCTGGAGCACTTCGGCCCCAAAGACCTTCAAACCTCCGGTGGCGGTATCGGTGCAATAACTGAAGGTTACGTGTTCGACTCCGAGTTGCGCCGCCAAAGATATGAATGCCGGGATTTCATGGAGATTTTGCTCCAGGATGACAAAATTCAGCATAATGCGCAAATTATTCCGGCCGGAAGTTTTTTGCAACCTGGTACAACGGCGAATATTCTCAGTGACCCTATCAAACCGGGCTCCGACCCTGATGGCTTCGTAGACCTTCCTGGAAGCCCCATCCATCGAAAAATACAGGAAATCGATGCCGGTATCCAGGAGACGAGCTGCGGTGTGCTCATCGAGCAAAGTGGCATTGGTGGTGAGACCTACTTCGCCACCAGCTGCCATCCTGTCTTTGATTCTGGGGATCAGGCTGAAAATCTTAGGGTAAAGCAATGGCTCCCCTTGGCCCTGGAGCAAGGCCGACACAAAGTTTGAGCCGGCTTCCAGTAAAGGCTCAAGAGCCTCGTCGGATATATCCATATCAACTATTTCGTCTGTGGCTTGCCTGGCGCACATGGTACATTTGAGATTGCAGCGATCGGTCACCGGGAGACAAATTTGTTTCAACGGAAGGTCCAGATTTTTTATAGCGATTACTAAAGGTTGTGACCTCACTTCTATCATATGCGGCGGCTCTTTGGAATTGTCCCAGAGAGAAACATGCAGCATGCAATATCCATCTTCTTCAATAAGACCGCGCCACCCCTGTTTGATCTCAAGCGGAACTTTCTGATTCTCCAAGCTGATAACCCGTCTGTTGAAATCTAAGACAAACGAGGTGCTCTCCTGCTTTATATACTTTAGCGGGATGTCCCACCAGCCATAATGTCTCCTCATGTGGCCGGGGGCTATTAAAGGGTATAAATCGAGTCTGATAAAGTGGTCGTCCGAACCATAAAGGCGACGGTCAGAGACAGTGAGCCTGCCGCGAGCGGGTCCTGTCAACAGGTATGGTATTTCTATATCACATGTCTTATTCACAGTCTAAGCTCCTCTTTCCTTTTCATCTTCAGGAATTACAGCCAAAAATCCCGATGTCACTACTTGCAATACCGAATCGTCAATTTTCCTTTTCCTCTGCAAGGCTGCTCTTGCAGGCATATATTTCCAAAAACAACCCAAAAACCTCATGACGCCTAATATCCTGTAAGGTCTTGTACAGGACATAAGGGTTCTTAAAAAAGCCCTCAAGAAAAGACGCTTGCCGAAGTTCTTGAAGTACGTGAGTAGCGTGTTGCGAAATACCTGTGATTCACGCCTGGGATCAGCCAATCCATATGCGCTTCCCCCGTAATGGTATAACCCCAACTCCGGTATGTGCACGACAACATGACCATGAAGCCAGCACCTAAGCCCCAAATCGTGGTCTTCCCAGTTGGAAATAAAGCCTTCGTCGAAAAGATAGTCAAGGTCGTCTACCGCCGACCTCCTGATCATGAAGCCTGCGCCGCACGGAGCAGAGATGAAGCGTTCACCCGCAAGGAGCTTCTCATTGTTTGTGATCAAACCGTCTATTATGAAGGTGTCTGCGTACCGGGTTCTGGAGCCCTTAGTTTCAATCGTAGACCCGACGATTGAAATGTGAGGCGATAGCTCTATATGTTCTACAAAACGTCGCACAGCTCCCTGTTCCAAAACCACATCCGCATTCAGCACGCATATGAATTCTCCTTTGCATTTCGAGAGCCCAAAATTGTTCCCCTTGCAAAATTCAAGGTTTTGTTCCATCACAAACAGATTCAAGTGGCTGAATTCTTCACGAATTATCTTAACAGTGTGATCATCAGAGTGGTTGTCAATCACGACGACCTCGATATTTGGGTAATCCTGCGCAGCAATGGAATTCAAACAGTGCCGGACATAGCCCTCGCTGTTATAGGTGACGATGAGGCAGCTCACAAGCGGGGCCTCATTATCCTTAACATATTTTCGTAAACGCATAGAAACAGAATAGTACGGTATGATTACGGGCTGGGTATGGTGGTGTTGCCGATATCCGGCGACGGTCAGGGTTCCTTTCAGGGTTGAACACAATAAACCTGCTCTTTCCGCATCCTTTCCAATACCGAGCACAAGAGAGTAAGTCTTGCCGCGACTGTCCCGTATCGGTTCGAACCGGAAAGGTTCGTTAAACTTCTGCAATTTAACACGTGACCCGAACTCCAGCGTATGCCTTGCCTTCCGCAACGCAACAGGATTATATTCCTCAAAGACGTGAAGCGTGAGCTCTGCAGGTTCCCTCTCGCCATACGACCTGACCAGAAGATCGAATGACATCCCGGATAGGTTATCCTCCATACTTGTGAAAGTGAATATGTATGAATTCCCTCCTCTTATGCCTATTCTAAGCAAACGCCCGAGCGGCACATTGTCGCAAAATTCAAGAGTTCCTCCTCTTATAAAAGGCGCTGCTTCAACCTGTGTGAACTCCCGGCACATATCGTGGGTCATAACGGTACGTTTGGAAACCGGCTTTCAAAAGTGCTCTGGTTTATCCACTCTCTATTCCTCAGGGTAAGATGTCTTCGTATGAACCACACCAGAGACTCCGGTAAATGATCATATGTCAAAAGATAGAAATAATACAGGATAGATTGCCGGGTCAGACCGTTGATCATGAAAAAGTCTTTTGTATTCTTTGCGCTTAAGGAAAAACGATAAGAAGATAAATTCTTGGCGTCAGCCCTTATCCGATGTACACAAAGGGGTTCCTGAAGGCAGGCGATACTTCCGGAACGTCTGAGAACCTTTCTCATGAAATGCTCGTCGGCCAGCAAATAGTCTGCATCATAACGGAAGCTGTCCTTTCGGAACACGAGAGACGTATGGTTGACAATGTCAGCTACGAAAGGATTTCCTATCAGGATAAGAACACCCTTGTCTTCATAAAAGAAATATGTATTAGTTCCGCAGGCGACAA
>DATKOU010000026.1:0-3085 GCA_035524455.1 Thermodesulfovibrionales bacterium
CACCGAATCAGGATTCCTCTTTTTACAGGGAACTTGGTATTGTGGGAAGGGACTTTTCCACTTTTGCGTGGGAAGGGATCGTGGCACATGAACTCCTCCACAAATGCCTCCACGAGACGAGACCCTATGAGGGGGAGCAGGGAAGCGCAGACAGGTTATATGAAGAATATCTGAAAAAACTCTCCCTTTCCTTAAGAGGCGCGGATGGAAAGGTGGAGGGAGTACTCGAAAATATGAGGAAGGACTTTGAAAATCTTCCGAGATACACCCATAAGAAACCCCTTGTCGGTATTGTGGGAGAGATCTTTGTGAGAAGCCACAGGTTTTCCAACGAGGATCTCATCAGGAAGGTTGAAGGCCTCGGGGGGGAGGCATGGCTCGCCCCGGTTGAGGAATGGATCTACTATGTGAACCTCATGGGTCTCAGAAAGGCCTTGATTAAAAAGGAGCGGTCTGCTATCATTGAACTTCTTTTGAAAGACTTCTTCCAGAAAAGAATTGAGCACAGACTCGCCAGGTATTTTAAGGGCTTCCTTAAAACCCTGAATGAGCCTGGAACAAAGGAATTATTACGAAAGGCTTCACCCTATCTCCATGACTCATTTGAAGGTGAGGCGGTCCTGAGCATCGGGAAGAGCATTGACCTCATTGAAAAAGGGGTTTCGGGCATCATCAATGCCATGCCCTTCGGGTGCATGCCCGGAACTGTGGTGACGAGCCTGATGCGCGGGATAAGCAGAGATTACGGGATTCCCTGCATAAGCATGCCTTATGACGGAACAGAATCCCCTGCCATGGAGATACAGCTTGAGGCCTTCATGAGCCAGGCCGCGCGGAATACAGCCTGTAAAGAAAGCCATTAGCTGTCAGCGGTTCAACTCTGCGAAAGGCACAGAAAGGTGCCGCGTCAGTTTTCTCGTTAGTTTATGCTGAATGCTGATCGCTGGATGCTGAATACTATAAAAAAGGAGGTGGATGTGTGGGGAGCGTCGTAAAATGGCGTAAGAAAAAGATGAGCAAGCATAAACACAAAAAATTGCTCAGGAAGACAAAACACCAGAGAAGGAATAAATAATTCTATTCCGTAGTCTGCAATCCGTAGGGGGCTGAATGAACCAGGAGAAGCATTTAAAAGAAAAGATTGCTCTCATAGAAAAAGAGTTGGCAACGATCACGGACCTGGCAGATGAGTTAAGTGATGCCCTAAAGGATGTGGAGGACCTGAAGCTGGAGTTAAAGGGACTGAAGGTGTTTCTGGGAAGGATGCATCCTGAGTTCAAAGGCCACTTCCCGGAGATACTCCGAAAGGTCAAGCGTTAGGGAAACCTGCTTATCCTCACCCCTGCAAAGGGCATTGTACTCACATAATCAAGGAATAATACCTTACTGACCTCGCCGCCGTTATTCTTTCTCCCAGCCGCGTGAATGAGGTACATGTCGTTCTCCTCCCATTTTATGATTCCGATATGGCCCACGATTTCATTCGCAACACGCTTTTCGGGTGACTTAATAAAGAACACAAAATCTCCATCTGTTAATGGTAGTTGAAAGCTTTTCTTAAAGTATTTTATTATGTTTTTCTTAGAGACCATTTTGACTTTTGCCCTGCCCCTCGATCCCCTTATCGATGTCACCGGCCCGATCTCACTCGTAATCTCCTTCCCCCATTTACCGCTATTCAGCATGTCCTCCCCGTACTGAAATCTGTCATCATAATTGAGCACTATGCCACTTTCCAGTATCCCCCTGTCCATAAATCTCTTATCAAGCGCAATACGTATTGCCTCTTCGGGGGTCTGGCTCATAGCAAGCTCAAGGCTTCTGAAGACGTGATACATGCAATCCACGCGATCATCAGCCACTATCACCCTCCTTGTCACATATGTGCCCAGGGGATCAGGGTCGTAGGGAGTGCCTACGAACTGTTCTGACCAAAAAGCGATCCTCTCACCAATAGGTTTAGGGGATATCTGTTTCTGAAAAGAAGCAATGTCGGCATCATTGAAAGCAAATAGGATACTGGGAAAGATGATCAGACAGAAGAGCGCCAGAGTGTCATACCATTTCGCTCGAAAGTAAGGTTCTTTTCGTACAGAACTTTGGCATTTGAGCTTTGTTGCCCTGCAGATGTGCATTGTCACTGGCTCTCTGTATGCCGTATCATTCTGCCTTCCACCATATAGACCACCATTTCCGCGATATTGGTGGCATGGTCAGCAATCCTTTCGAGGTACTTTGCGATATAGGTTATCTTCACGGCCCTGGAAACTCCCCTTGGGTCCTGAATCATCATGAAGAGCAGTTCGTTGAATATTTGGACCGTGAGATGGTCCACTTCATCGTCCCTCTTGATAATATCGTATGCTGTCGTGGCATCTCTTTTCACAAAAGCATCCAGGACATCGATGAGCATCCCCTGAGAAATCTGCGCCATCCGCGGAATGTCGATATAGGGTTTGAGCGGCGGCTCTTCATTGAGCTCAATGGCCCTTTCGCAGATGTCCTCTGCCAGGTCGCCCATCCTTTCCAGATCTGTCGTAATCTTCATGGTCGTCGTGATAAATCTCAGATCCCCTGCCTTAGGCTGCCGGATCGCGATAAGCCGTATGCACTCCTCGTCTATCTCCACATCAAGGGCATTGATCTGATGGTCCCTCTTGATAACCACTTTCGCAAGTTCGCTGTCCCTCTCTATGAGAGATTGTATTGAATCCCTTATGGCAGCCTCCACCAAAAGGCCCATCCTTAATACCTTCTCTTTAAGGCTTTGCAGCTCTTCATCAAAAATTGCCATCAGCCGAACCTCCCTGTGATATATTCCTCAGTCAGCTTTTCAGAGGGGGTAGTGAAGATCTTGTCGGTCTTCCCGAATTCTATCAGCTCACCGAGCATCATAAATCCTGTCCAATCAGATATCCTTGCTGCCTGCTGCATATTGTGGGTAACGATGATAATGCTCACACTGCTTTTCAGATCGATGATAAGTTCCTCGATCTTTGCGGTGGATATGGGGTCAAGGGCCGAGGTGGGCTCATCAAAGAGCAGGACCTCAGGTTCCACCGCCAGCGCCCTCGCAATGACAAGC
>DATKOU010000027.1:0-7590 GCA_035524455.1 Thermodesulfovibrionales bacterium
TGCCCCACCCCATGAAATGGAGATAGGGGTCAGGTTCTACCCATGAAAAGAACCCTCACCACTCAGCGCCCCTTCCGTAAAAAGAGGGGGGAGGATGCACGCATCTTCATCGCCTGTGTGTTTCTTTCCATTCTTGTTTTGTTCGTTGTTCACTGTTTAGTGTACCCTGTTGCTGAAGCCAAGGAATACATTGATATCACCTCTCCTGCGTTCAAAAAATTGCCCATCGCGGTTTCTGAATTCGCGGGATCATCCGGGAAGGAAATTTCTGATATTATCCGGGATGACCTGGATTTTACCGGAATCTTCCTCTGCCTTGAGAGAAATGCCTTTCTGGAGACTTCCTCACAGCCTTTTCAGCAAAAGAACTGGACCGTGATCGGCGCTGAGGCCGTCGTGAAGGGCTCTGTGGGGGGAGGGGGAGGAAAAGGTCTGCTGGCATCTGTTTCCCTTTACGATGTGGCAGAAGGGAAAGAGCTTTTCAGGAAAGAATACCGGACAGAGGGATCTCTTGTGAGACCCCTGGCACACGTAGTGGCGAATGATATTTACAAATATTTCACTGGTGAAAATAGTATCTTCAGGACACGAATCGCATTCGTTGGAAGGAAAGGGGGAGAAGATTCGCTCTCTCTCATGGACTGGGACGGATACAGGATAAACGACCTCGGGATAAAGGGAAACGTGCTGCTCACTCCCCGTTGGTCAAAGGATGGCAACAAACTCCTCTATTCATCGGAAAGATATAGACAATGGGGAATCTACCTGCTAAACTTTACCACGATGACCGAAACAAAGGTTTTCTCTTCCAAGGGCACCAATATTGCAGGTGATTTTTTCCCCAATGCGGACAACGTTATCTTCTCCTCATCTGTTGGAGGGAGCCCCGATTTATACATGTATAGCATATCAACGTCAAAGCTCACAAAACTCTCCTCCTCGCGGGGAATCGACGTATCGCCTTCCGTTTCCCCTGATGGCAGTCAAATATGCTTTGTTTCCGACAGGGATGGAACCCCTCAGATTTTCCTAATGGGCAGCGACGGGTATGCAGTGAGACGCCTCACCTTTCAGGGGGCTTACAACACCGCGCCTTCCTGGTCGCCGAAGGGAGACAAGATCGTATTTTCAGGAAGACAGGGAGGGAAAAATCACATCTTTGCCATAAACCCCGACGGTTCCGGATTGACCCAACTCACCGACAGGGGGAACAGTGAGGACCCTTCCTTTTCTCCGGACGGAAGGTATATAGTATTTTCATCTGACATGGATGGCGACCGTGCCATCTACATCATGAGAGCGAACGGAGAGGCACAAAAAAAGATAACACCTAAAGGTATAAAGGCCTTCGGTCCCCGATGGTCATCAAATTAACAGAGGAGGTCTTCTCAATGAAAAGGTTCTTGGCATGTATGGCAATCATAGGATTTGCGATATTCGGGTGCGCTGAGAAGCAGGCGGTGGCGCCAGTACCGCAACCCGGAGAATTGACGCCGCCTTCCCAGCCAAAGGAAGTGGAAAAACCGAAACAAGTCCCTGTCACCGAACAGGTTACCGAACAGCAGATTGCCAAGGTGGAATCCGGTGAAGTGCCTTCAAAGATGGAAGAGGTTTCGGGGATGTTTAAGGACATATATTTCGACTATGACAAATATGAAATAAACGAGAACGGAAGACTTGTGTTAAGGTCAGTGGCAGATTATCTCACCAAGAACCGTGCCCATAAGATACTCATTGAAGGCCATTGCGATGACCGGGGGACATCAGAATATAACCTCGCCCTGGGAGACAAAAGGGCAAAATCTGCGAAGGACTTTCTCCTTTCCCTGGGCGTAACTTCATCCCGCGCAGAGGTTATAAGCTACGGCAAAGAAAAGCCGCTTTGCAGTGAACGCACAGAAGAGTGCTGGGCAAAGAACAGAAGGGCACACTTCGTGATTCTCAAGGGGAAGAAATAACATGGTGCGACTGGGTTTTGTGCTCTTTCTCCTTATGGTTGGCGGCTGCGTCTCGACATCGGATTTCGATGCAATGAAAGCGGATATCAGCCAACTGAGAAGGGATTCCAACGAACTCAAGAAAAGTGTAACCGCACTGAAGGAACAGACATCGGGAACTGTGAAGGAGGATTCCTTTCACGCAATCAGGGAAAGTCAGGCATCCCTTTATTCCCAGGTGGCGGAGCAGTCAAAGGAGGTTCAGGTTCTCCGGGGGAGGTTTGATGAAAACAAGTTCTTTATTGATAAGGCATTGAAGGAAAGTTCCATTGAGCGTGAACTTCTGCGCTCCCAGATCAGCAGTCTCGAAAAACGCATAAAGGACCTTAATGAACGCCTCACCAGGCTGAGTGAGCCAGCCGTCTCCACAGCTCAGAAACCATCGGCAGAGGGAGAAGATTCCCCCGAGAGGGTGGTGCCGCAGAAAAGCCCTGATGATGAACCTGCAAAGGCATACGATGCAGCCTATACCCTCCTCAAAGACAAACAATTCAAAGAGGCGAGGGAAAAGTTTAACGCGTTCATCAAGAGGTTTCCTAAAGATGGCCTCGCAGGGAACGCGCAGTTCTGGATAGGAGAATCCTATTACGCGGAGAAGGATTTTGAAAGCGCTATTCTGGCGTACGAGACGCTCATCAAGAATTATCCGCATAATGAAAAGATTCCCGGCGCACTCCTGAAGCAGGGCCTCTCTTTTGCGGAGATAGGGGACAAGAAGACCGCAAAGGTCATTCTGGATAAGCTCATCGAAAAATACCCTGATTCCAGGGAGGCAGCGCTTGCGAAAAAGAAAAAAGCCGAACTTGACAAGAAACCGGTGAAACCACAGAAGAACAGATAGCAAGAAAGGTCGGGGCTGAGGTTGATTATTCCCCTGATCTTAACCTTTATGAAAGACCCCAAACTCACAGATAAATTCCACCGCACCATAGATTACCTGCGTATCTCTGTTACCGACAGGTGCAATCTCAGGTGTATCTATTGCATGCCTTCTGAGGGCGTTAAGCACATCGAACACAGGGATATCTTGTCTTATGAGGAAATCGCAAGGATCGTGAGAGTTGCCGCTGGCCTCGGGGTGAGAAAGGTCAGGATTACAGGGGGAGAACCTCTCGCACGGAAACATATTACCCGCCTTATTGCATCCATCAGAGAGATCCCCCGGATAGATGACCTGAGCCTCACCACCAATGGAGTGCTCCTGGAACATTATGCAAGTGAACTAGCGGATGCAGGGCTGCATAGGGTGAATGTGAGCCTGGATTCCCTCAGGTCTGACAGGTACCGGGAGATCACGCGTGGAGGGGACATCAGCCGGGTAATGAAAGGGATAGAGGCAGCGGAAGAGGCCGGGCTGATGCCCGTAAAAATTAATATGGTGCCCGTCAGGGGATTTAACGGAGATGAGATCGGGGAGTTTGCGAGGATCACGCGGGATACTCCCTATCATGTGAGGTTCATCGAATTTATGCCCATTGGAGGAAGGGAGCTGTGGAGCCCCGAGAAATACATTGCAACTGATGAGATAAAAGCCACTGTGGAACGAGCCGGTCCCCTTTTCCCTGTTCGGGTGCGCAGAACCGGACCAGCCCGATATTTCAGGTTCGCAGACGCTCCGGGTGTCATAGGCTTTATCAGTGCATTGACACACCACTTTTGCGAAGATTGCAACCGCCTCCGCATCACTTCTGATGGAAAGTTAAGACCCTGCCTCTTCTCTGAGACAGAAATCGATTTAAAACCCGCGCTTCGGGGCGCCTCGACCCCTTCTGATAAAGAGATCGAGCGCCTGCTCAGGCTTGCCATAGAGATAAAACCGGAAAGACACATGCTCGATGAGAGCAGAGAGCTGCTGCCCGATGGTTCAACGTTGTCCCTCACCTCCCTCCCGGGACCACTAAAACCCATGTCGAGGATAGGAGGATAAATGGGGCTCACTCACCTCGACAAAAGGGGAAAGGCAAAGATGGTGGATGTTTCGGCAAAACCCGCAACAGAAAGGGAAGCTGTGGCAAGGGGGAGTGTCTCCATGAAGCCGGCAACAATGAAACTCGTACAGGACGGGGCAATGCCAAAGGGTGACGTGATGGCAGCAGCGAGAATTGCCGGAATCATGGCCGCAAAAAAAACAGCAGACCTTATCCCCCTTTGTCATCCCCTGGCCATAACCTCCGTAACAGTTGATATGTCTATCGATGAGAAGAAGAGCAGGATGGATATTGTGGCAAAGGCCAAGACCGTGGGGCAGACAGGGGTGGAGATGGAAGCATTAACTGCCGTGTCCGTGGCAGCGCTGACCATTTACGATATGTGTAAGGCAGTGGACAGGGAGATGACCATTTCCGATATCATGCTCATGGAGAAACGCGGAGGGAAAAGCGGAGAATTCAGGAAAAGCGCGGCCTCTCCGGTTTCACCGAAAGCTGCAGTAAGAAAATCTCAGAAAAAGTAAGCACACGAACGAATGCTTCTGATAATCCACACCGCGGTAGTCTCAATGGAGACGCAGATTTCCTCAAGAAGCATTCAGCCATGAAACTCATCTCAGACCAAGCCCTGCTGTAGTTCGCACCTTAGGAACCTGATATAATGTGGCAGATAGCTTTGCCCGTATCTTAGGAGGCGGAACAATGCTGCCTTATTCTTCAAACCAAGGATCAGCATTCTGGCAAAAGGACATAACGACCCTCCTGAAAGAACTTGACGCGGCTCTTGTGGGTCTGTCGGAGAGCGAAGCCTCTGCACGTCTTGCCGCGTTCGGTCCCAATCTGCTGCATCCGGTAAGAAAGAGAATTCTTCTTCTGCAGTTCCTGGAGAAGTTTCGTAACCCGCTGGTTCTTATTCTCCTTGTTGCCAGTGTCGTGTTAGCCCTGACCGGCGACGTTACCAGTTTCTTAATCATCACCGTTATCGTGCTCATCAGCGTGACACTCGATTTTATTCAGGAGCATAGGGCAGGACAGGCAGCCGACCGGTTGCGTAAGTCCGTGGCGGTACATGTACAGGCGCTGCGCGACGGCAACCCTCGCGAGATACCTGTGGCAGAGCTCGTACCTGGAGATATCATTCTCCTTGCGGCTGGTGACCTGGTTCCTGGCGATGGACGCATAATCGAGTCAAGGGACTTCTTTGTAAACCAGGCCCTTCTTACCGGAGAACCCTACCCGGTCGAGAAAACACCTGGCGACATGGCAGAGGAGTCAGATATCCTTGCCGCTAACAACTCCGTACTCCTGGGGACTTCGGTAATCAGCGGTAGCGCCAAAGTGCTGGTTTGCCGTACCGGAGCGAATACCGTGCTTGGTGATATTGCCGATACCCTGGTTGCCAAGCCCCCTCCGACCGCGTTTGAGCAGGGCACACGCAATTTCGGGTTGCTGATTATGCGCTTTACCGTGCTTCTCGTATTGTTTGTTCTTCTTGTCAATGCCTTCTTTCACAGGCCATGGCTCGAATCTTTTCTCTTTGCAGTGGCCCTTGCCGTGGGCCTCACTCCCGAACTTCTCCCTATGGTCGTCTCAGTGACTCTTGCCCGTGGTGCACAGCGTATGGCTGCAAAGAAGGTGATTATGAAGCGGCTTGCCGCGATTCAGAATCTGGGAAGCATGGACATCCTTTGCACCGACAAGACAGGTACACTGACCGAGGCACGCATTCGCCTGGAGCGCCACGTGGACTGTCGCGGGCGAGACAGCAAGCGCGTGCTGGAGCTTGCATACCTGAACAGTTATTTTGAAACAGGCCTGAAAAGTCCCCTGGACGACGCAATTCTTGAGCATATCGAGATTGACATAGCGGGCTGGCGCAAGATCGATGAGGTTCCTTTTGACTTTGAACGGCGCCGGGTCTCGGTGCTTGTTGACAATGGCCAAACAAGGCTCCTCGTAGTTAAAGGAGCCCCGGAGGACATCGTGCGTCTCTGCACCAGCTGTGAGGAAGACAGTGCGTCATCGTCTCCATTGGATAGCACAACTCTCTCCTCCGTCCAGAACCTTTTTGAAAGGCTGGGACGTGAAGGCTTTCGTGTATTGGGCGTGGCATGGCGGGAAGTGGAAGCGGATCATCCTCACGCGGTTGTTGGCGATGAAACAGGGCTTGTCTTTGCCGGGTTCGCAGCGTTCCTTGATCCTCCCAAGGAGAGCGCGAGGGACGCGTTGAGCAGGCTTGCCGCCAGCGGTGTCTCTGTCAAGATTGTAACCGGCGACAACGAGCTGGTTACGGAGCATATCTGCAACGAACTAGGATTGCCGATCGTCGGGATTCTGACCGGTGCGGAGATTCATCAGATGGATGATCAAGCCCTCTCGGTGCAAGTGGAGAGGGCGAACCTGTTTTGCCGTGTCACCCCGATACAGAAGAACCGGGTCATTCTCGCCCTGAAAAAGAGGGGGCACGCGATAGGGTACCTTGGTGACGGCATCAATGACGCCCCGTCACTTCATTCCGCCGATATCGGCATCTCTGTGGACAGCGCGGTGGATGTCGCAAAAGATGCGGCTGAGATGATCCTGCTGGAACATGACCTGGGAGTTTTGTACGAAGGAGTGATGGAGGGACGACGCACGTTCGGCAATGTCATGAAATACATAATGATGGGAACCAGTTCCAATTTCGGGAACATGTTCAGCATGGCCGGAGGCTCTCTCTTCCTTCCCTTCATTCCCATGCTCCCGGTCCAGATATTGCTCAACAACATGCTCTACGATATCTCCGAAGTTCCCATTCCATTAGACAACGTTGATGAGGAATACCTGATCCGTCCCCGGCAGTGGGACATAGGCTTTGTCCGCAAGTTCATGCTGGCCATTGGCCCTGTCAGTTCTCTCTTTGATTTCCTCACGTTCTTCGTGATGCTGGGCGTCTTTCACGCGGGTGAAAAACTCTTCCACACCGGCTGGTTCATAGAGTCCCTGGCTACCCAGGTGCTTGTTATCTTTGTCATCCGCACCCACAAAAATCCCTTCAGAAGCCGTCCCCATCCATTGTTGACCGCATCTTCCCTCATCGTGGTGGCATGCGCCATCGCTCTTCCCTTTACCCCTTTGGCTGCCTATCTCGGCTTTGAGCCCCTCCCTCCTTTATTCTTTCTTGTTTTGACAGGCATGGTGATAATCTACCTTCTGATCGTGGAACAGGTAAAACAGTGGTTCTTCAACCGATACCTGTCAGCCTGACTTTTCTCCTCTCTAGCCCTGCTGAATAAAGGTCTGTGTTTTGCCGTTGCGAGCTTGGTGAATTTCCCTTCCACGTGAGTGCCATGACTTGCGATTGTCTGTCCACCTGCTACACCTCGGTTATGCGGGCATGCAAGTGTCGTGAACTGTATCCCGTACTACGCACATCTCAACCGAGATGAAAAATCATGCCAGATGTCGTCTCTGGCTCGCCGCCTTATGAAGTACAATGTCACTTACTTTTGGTAATCAATACGCAAGGGTCTTATTCCTCTGAAAAGATAGTTATGTCCTGAAGTACGCAGGTCCTCTAACGAGAGAATGAGGTAGCCATTCGATCTAGAGTCCACCGACGAACAACACTTATCAGACATTGAAACTGGTGCGGATTTTCAAGAGTGACTACCTAGTGAAGCATA
>DATKOU010000028.1:0-4152 GCA_035524455.1 Thermodesulfovibrionales bacterium
TGCTGCACCTCCATTCTCTCTTGGGTGATTGTGCTATTTGATATCATGATACTATGGTACTACCTTAGTTGTCAAGAGAGCCCTCCTGGAGGAGCGTCACCGACTAGGCCAATACCCAGGGGGCGAATCATTGAACAGAGATAGACAAAGTGAGTAGTTTAAGGTAAAGTGTTATAACAAAGTGGAAGGAGGTATAACATGACTATTGCAAAGGCTACTATTAAGGGACACGTGATAATACCCGCCGAACTGAGGAAGAAATATAATATCAAGAAGGGGAGCAAGGTCTGCATCTATGAGGGAAAGGGAGGCGTGATTATAATAAAACCGATTCCTGAAGACCCCATCGGGGAATCCCGGGGAATGCTCAAAGGCAAGCCCTCCCTGCTCAAAACCCTGATGAGAGACAGACGCGAGGAGGCGGACCGTGGATAGCGCTTACGTGCTTGACAGTTATGCCCTCATCGCTCACTTTGAAGACGATGCGGGAGGGGAGAAGGTGAGAAAGATCCTCAGGGCTGCTCACGAGGGAAAAACAAGGCTGTATCTCTCTGTAATCAATCTTGGTGAAATATATTACAATATTGTGAGGGAGAGGGGAGTTGAAAAAGCTGATCAGACAATGTTTATGATAGAGCAGCTGCCCATAGGCATTATTGACGCTGATAAGATTATTACGCTTGAAGCTGCCGGGCTGAAGGCCCAATACTCCATTGCATATGCAGACTGTTTTGCCGCTGCCCTTGGCATCCTGAAAAAGGCAAGAGTGGTAACCGGGGACCCGGAGTTTAAGAAAATAGGGGAAAAGGTAAGATTAGAATGGATTTGAGAAACAGGCATCATGGTTGAGCGTCTAAAGAGGATAAGGCAGGAAATACTGGGGGTTGCCTCTATTTTCGGGAGCATCTACATTGCCCTGAGCCTTGCGACATACTCCAAATGGGATCCTTCCCTCTTTGTGTTTTCCACTCTCCCTGTGCAAAATTACGGAGGCATTGTTGGTTCATACCTTGCTGATTTCATGGTCTCTACAGCCGGCGTAGTGGCTGTGGTCATACCCATTGCTCTGGTGATCTACGGGATAAAGGAGGTGCTGGGTAAGGAAGGCCATTGGATCTATCTCCTGGGCTTTATCCTCTTCATCCTTTCGGCTTCCATGCTCGCTTCTCTAGTCGCTACAACCTTTCATATCACTCTGGTGAACAACTTAGGCGGGATTGTGGGTTCTCTTCTTTCTGATTTTGCGGTAGGGCTGCTCTCAATTCCCGGAGCATATATCTTTTCATTGGCACTCTTCCTTTCTTCTCTTATTCTCCTGAGCCCTGTCTCCTTAACTTCGCTTGCCATTCGTGGACCTGAGAAGAAAAAGGACGAAGTGGAGCCAGTGGAAGAGGAGGGACCGATCATACTGGGAGAGCCTTTTACCGATCATGCAAGTATGACTATGGACACAATTACCCATGATATTCCCATCACTGTCCACGACCGGGAGATACCCAGGAAAACTCCTCCTGAAGACCGGAGTCTTTTCCGTCTTGAGAAGCCTGTGCGCAGAGGTGAGTATGAATTGCCCGGCGTTGAATTCCTGAACCCGCCTGTCCCCCTCTCATCCAGGCCGACGAGGGAGGAGATCATGTCCAGCTCTCAGTTGCTTGAGCGAAAATTGAGGGATTTTGATGTGGAAGGGAAAGTAATCCATGTCCATCCTGGTCCGGTGGTGACCATGTATGAATTTGAGCCCGCACCCGGGGTCAAGATAAACCGTGTGGTTGCCCTTTCGGATGATCTGGCCCTTTCCATAAAGGCGCAGAGCGTGAGGGCGTTCCCATTGCCGGACAAGGCAGCTATAGGGCTGGAAGTTCCCAACAAAAACCGGGAGATGGTATATATCCGGGAGATCATCTCATCAGAGAACTTCCAGAAGAGCTACTCAAAGCTCACGCTTGCCTTGGGAAAAGATATATTCGGCAATACCATTGTTGCCGATCTTCTGAAGATGCCCCACCTCCTTGTGGCGGGTGCAACGGGTTCGGGGAAGAGTGTCTCCATAAATTCCATGGTCATGAGTATTCTCTATAAGGCAACTCCGGCGGAGGTGAGAATGCTGATGATAGACCCTAAACTCCTGGAGCTCTCTTCCTATGAAAATATTCCCCACCTTATCTCTCCGGTAATCACTGCCCCCAAGGAAGCGGCAGAGGCTCTCAGGAAGATGGTATTCGAGATGGAGAGGAGATACAGGCTCCTTGCGGAGAAGGGGGTGAGGAACATAGATGCCTTCAACAGGATGGTTCCTGATGAGGAACTGCTTCCCTATATCGTGATATTTATTGACGAACTCGCTGACCTGATGTTTACCTCTGCCAATGAGGTGGAGGACTCCATCGCGCGCCTTGCCCAGATGGCAAGGGCATCGGGAATACACCTCATTCTCGCCACACAGAGGCCGTCCGTTGATGTGATCACAGGGGTCATCAAGGCAAATTTCCCGGCCAGAATCGCATTTCAGGTGACCTCGCGTATAGACTCAAGGACCATCATTGACAGCCAGGGTGCTGAACAGCTCCTGGGAAAAGGGGATATGCTCCTCATGCTCCCCGGCCAGAGGATCGAGAGGGTGCACGGCGCCCTGGTTACCGAGGAAGAGGTCAGGGCAGTAACCGGATTCATCACTTCGCAGGGAGCACCTGATTATTCCTTGTTCGAGACCATTGCTTCTGAAGCAGCGGGGCAGGAAGAGGCATCCGATGAACGGGACGAGATGTACCAGAAGGTCCTGGAGTTCGGTGAATACACAGGAGAGGTATCCATATCATCCATTCAGCGGAGATTTAAGATCGGCTATAACAGGGCAGCGAGGGTTATGGAGCTTTTGGAAGAGGATGGTTATGTGGGACCACCAAAAGGGGCAGGAAAACCCAGGGATTTCTTGAGGAAAAGGAGATGAATGGATATGACTAGAACTTTTTGCAGACGATCAGTTTTGCGGGGAATCATTTTTTGTTAAAGTAGAACTGGATGTTTAAATTAATTCAAAAGGGGAAAAGATGTCGATAAATGCAGATAAGCCGCATCTGTGGAAAGCGGACGTCGAGACGTCAATCGACTTCTATAATGATTAGTTTCTGCGCTTCGCACCGGTAACTTACAGAAAGCAACGTGTTTTGCGAACGAAGGAAGTAGTTGAGGCCCTCCAAAAAACAGCAAACCTTACCAGAATTACGCCTGAAATCCTAAAAGAAAACCCTTCTGTTCTGCCGATGCTACGGATGGTAACCGCCCCACCTTTGGCAAGGGACAGACTGATGGGATTGGCTTATGTGAATAAGAGCCTTATTGAATCAATGGAGGGCAAGAAAGACAAACCGCCGCGAGTTCCTTCCAGAATGACAAAGAGCAAACTTGACGAGGAATTGGGCAGAATCTGTGATGTAATATCAGAACTAGCCGACCGTGATCTCTTCCCTTGGCTGGATTCCAAACAGCGACCGGATCAAACAGACATTGACAGGTCTGCTGCTGTTGTTGCCGATCGTCTTTGCGGAGCAGCATCTGATCCTATTATCCGCAATGCTCAGGAGAAACGGCAGCTTGAAGCATTGAAACGGTGGCTAAGGAAACGAGGTTATAACTACATCGGCACGGATGCTGCACGTAATCCGATTGAAATGTCTCCCGGCACATTTACCTTTCGTCTTAATCTCCCCGCCGGAAAGAAATCTTCCCCGGTCAATATTCCGATAGATTGTGTAATAAAGCCTTTATCATACGACAAGACGTCAATGCCGATTCTTATTGAGGCAAAATCGGCTGGCGACGCTACTAATACGAACAAAAGAAGGAAAGAAGAGGCACAGAAGTATTCCCAGTTGAAAGAACGGTACGGCACGGGAGTTTCGTTTATCCTATTGCTCTGCGGCTATTTTGAGCCAGGCTATTTGGGATATGAGGCATCCGAGGGAATCGACTGGATTTGGGAACATCGACTGGACGACCTCGACCAAATACTAAACGGAAAAATTAAAAAAAAAGTCCAGGCAGTAAAAGAAGACACTGAGCCGTACGTCGTATCCGACGATGCTGCGGAGGCGGAACGTTTTATCCGCCAAAAACAAATTGACGATTCCAAATCAGCAGAAGAAAGAAACAGAC
>DATKOU010000029.1:0-3379 GCA_035524455.1 Thermodesulfovibrionales bacterium
GATGTCAACTTTGCAACAGAATCGCTGGCAGGATTAAATCAGAAGGGTGGGAGAATAGCGTTGGAATATGCAGAGGGCTATACTTCAAGGTATCAGACGTGAAGAAACAAACTCGTCGGCCTGGGTTATCTCCACCTCACCCTGGGAGCCGTCCCTCAGATTCTTCCACTGCATCTTTCCTGAGGAAAGTTCGTCGTCTCCGATAATAAAGACATAGTGAGAAGCGAGTTTGTCAGCCCTTCGGAGTTGGCTCCTCAGTGACCCTTCGTACCCTACCTCTACCCATAACCCTTTTGCCCTGAATCGTTCAGCCATGAGCAGCCCTTCCTGAGTAGCCCTTTTTCCGATGCTCGCCATGAACACCTGAGGTGAGGGCACTTCAGTGCCTCCCGTTTCCTTGAGCAGAGCGGTGAGCCTTTCCATCCCAATGGCAAACCCTATGGCGGGTGTAAAGGGGCCTCCAAACTCTTCCACCAGTCTGTCGTACCTTCCCCCTGCTGCCACCGCTTTTTGCGAACCGAGATGTTCAGTGGTGACTTCGAAGGTTGTCCTTGTGTAGTAGTCGAGCCCCCGTACCATATCGGGATTTACCAAGTGGGGGATCTGGAGGAGTCTTAATATTGAAAGCACTCCCTCAAAATGGTCCCTGCATTCTCCACAGAGAAAATCTGTCACCTTGGGGGCACCCTTCCTCGTCTCAATACACCGTTCAACTTTACAGTCCAGTATCCTGAGGGGATTGAATTCATATCTCCTTTTGCAGTCAGGACAGAGGTGATCAAGTCTGGAAGAGAAAAAATCCTGGAGCGAACTTCTGTATGAGGGTCTGCATTCTTCACAGCCGATGGAGTTGACCTCGAAATTCAGTTCTCTTAAGCCGAGGTTTTCCAGAAGGACCTTGAGCATGGCAATGACCTCGCCGTCCAGTTCAGCAGTCGCCACACCGAAGGCCTCAACCCCAATCTGGTAGAACTGCCGGAATCTGCCCTTTTGTGGCCTCTCGTACCGGAACATCGGGCCTGAATAGAAGAATTTCTGGGGAGGAGGCAATGTATGGAGATGGTGCTCCACATAGGCCCTCACCACTGGTGCGGTGCCCTCAGGCCTGAGGGTTATGCTTCTGCCTGCCTTGTCCGGAAAGGTGTACATCTCCTTTTCCACAATATCGGTCGTCTCGCCGATACTTCTTGTGAAAAGGGTAGTGGATTCTATTATAGGGGCTTTGATCTCTTGAAATCCGTAGTTCGCGAATATCTTCCTTGCGACAGATTCCACTCTTTGCCATAGGTAGATATCCGGAGGGAGGATGTCCTGAACACCCTTGAGGGCATTATACCGCTGCGAAGAACTCACGATGAAATGTCACCTGCCTCTTCACCTTCCCTTTCCTTGTCGAACTCGAGCATCCGCATGTGGCTCTCGATGAGCCGCTTCAGCTCTTCCTTGAAATGCCTGCGGATGCCCTTAAGGTCCACAATGTCCTCATGGATCTTCACGACCTTGTCCTGGGCCTCTTTCATCACCCCATCTGCCTTGATCTCAGCTTCCCTGATGAGGAGTTCCGCCTCTTTTCTCGCATTTGTCTTGTATTCCTCCACCATCTGCTGGGCAGTCATAAGGGTCTCCCTCAAGGTCGTCTCCATATCCCTGTACTCCTTGATCTGGTTTTCCGCCCTGTGAATCTGCTCTTTTAAGGACGCATTTTCCCTCAGGAGGTCCTCCATCTCCTCCCTCACGATCTCGAGGAACGCGTATACCTCCTCCACATCAAACCCTCTGAACTTCATGGGGAACTGTTTCTGCTGAATGTCAAGCGGAGTGATTCTCATATAAAGGCACCTCCTTTTATTTTATACCCGAGTTCTACCAGGGAATGTATCAAAAATCTTTGAATAAACATGATCGCGAGAATGACGACAAGAGGTGAAATATCGATAGGGCCGAGCCTGAAGCCTATGAGCCTCCTTATGGGCCTGAAAACCGGTTCAGTAACAGAATGGAGAAATCTGACGATGGGGTTGTACGGATCGGGATTGACCCAGCTTATAAGTGCAGCAATGATCACAACCCACATGTAGAGCGAAAGCACTATATCGAGGATATTCGCGATTGCCAGAATGAGATTGCCAAGGACAAACATTATTCCCTCCTCCCCAATTCCTCTGCCCTCCTGAGGGCCGCCTCCAGGGCATCTCTCACCAGGCTGCCCAATTTCTTGTCCTGGAAAACCTTCAGCCCAGCGGCGGTTGTTCCCCCGGGTGATGTCACCATCTCCCTCAGTCTCTCGGGATGCATTCCGGTCTCGAGGAGTTTCGCAGTGCCGATGAGCGTCTGTATGGCCAGTTCAGACGCATTGTCCCTCGTGAGTCCCATGGCCACTCCTGCGCCAATCATGGCTTCTGCAAAGAGTGCGAAAAACGCAGGTCCGCTCCCTGACAACGCAGTCACCGCATTCATATACGCTTCCGGAAGGGTAAGAACCCTTCCCGCTGACATGAATATCTCCCTCACCTTGGCGATTTCCATATCAGAAGAACATTCACATAATGAGAGCACAGACATTCCCTCCTGCACAAGGGCAGGGGTATTGGGCATCACCCTGACAAGCCGTTTGGTTGCCAGTCTTGACTGGAGAAAGGCAAGGGTGATTCCTGCAGCAATGGATACCACTGTCTTCTCTGCGGTGATCACGTCCCTCACCTCGTCCAGAACTGCTGACATATTTTGGGGCTTTATGGCAAGGATAATGAGGGAACACGAAGACGCCACCTCCCTGTTGTGTGGGGTTGTGGTGATCCCGTAGGACTGCTCAAGATATTTCCTCCGCTCCTCGCTGGGCTCTGACACCACTATGGAGCTCATCCCGCGGGAGGTCATACCCTTTATCAGCGCCTCTGCCATATTCCCCCCTCCGATGAAACCGATCATAAGGCCTCCTCAAGCGATTTGTCATATTCTATATCAAAACATCCTCTTTTTCTATAAAGGTACAAAGTGCTCTTATTTCCTCTCTCCAAAGATGGCGGTCCCTATCCTGACCATGGTTGCTCCCTCTTCAATGGCTACCTCGAAATCATTGGACATACCCATGGATAATTCGGGCAGAGGGTGCCCTGCCGAACCAGCCTCATCCCGCAATTCCCTCAGCTTCCGAAAGTATGGTCTCGCCTCTTCAGGGTGCTCAAAAAAAGGAGGGATTGTCATGAGGCCCATGATTCTCAGATGTTTCAAGGCTTGAGCCATCTTTAAAAACTGGAGGAGTTCTGCTCTGGCTACTCCATGCTTTGTCTCCTCAGGCGAGAGCTTCACCTCCAGCAGCACTTCCTGGACCCTACCGATCTTTTCTGCCTGCGAGTTCAGCTCTTCTGCAAGCTCCGCA
>DATKOU010000030.1:0-10308 GCA_035524455.1 Thermodesulfovibrionales bacterium
TCTATGACATATTCAGCCCCGCGATAGAGCTCTGTGTGTCCCTTCTGCCTCCCGAAACCCTTCACCTCTGTCACGGTCATTCCCTGGATGCCGATTTCATTTAAGGCATCTTTCACTTCATCAAGCTTAAAGGGCTTGATAATTGCTTCAATTTTTTTCATGTCTCACCTCCTGCGATTGTTTTTGTGCGAAGAATTCTCTATAAAAATTCATGGCCCTTTTGAGGTACTCGTCATAGATCGCTTCTGTCTGCTTCCTTATCTGGTTCATGTCAACAGATTCTTCCTTCAACCATTCATAGATCATCTCTTTCCTGACCTCTATATGAAACTGGAATGCATATGCCCTTTCACCATATCTGAATGCCTGATTTGGGTAGAGTTTCGACTTCGCAAGCCTCACCGCACCCTCAGGAATATCAAATGTCTCGCCATGCCAGTGGAATACCTTAAACTTTGTCCGGAAATCCCCTGCCTTTGCCTTTAAATGAACCGCGAGCTCCTTCATACAACGGTCCCTTGTGCCCCTATCCGTCAGCTCGATGTCGTACCAACCTATCTCTTTTTCGGGTCCTGGATAGACCTTTGCACCCAACGCCTTTGCCATGATCTGCGCACCGAGGCATATCCCAAAAATCTTTTTCCCCTTCGCCACGAATTCCTTTACGAGCGCCATCTCTTTCCTTATATAGGGATACAGTTTTTCCTCATTCACGCTCATCGGTCCTCCAAGCATTACAAGCGTATCGAAGTCCTTTGATCCGGGGATATTCTCAATAGCGCAATTCACGATCTTGTAATACGTCCCCCTTTCACGGAGGAAATCTTCAACCGTACCCGGACCTTCTGATGCTATGTTCTTTAAAATCAGGACCGACATTCTATGCTATAAATACAATAAGCGTGCCATTAACAGGCATCTGGAAAATAAGGGTTTTTTCTTATAACGCCAAGATAATTGCCTACAAATAAGGCAGAGGTGGCTGAGAAAAGGGCACTTTCGTGGGAAACATCCTGTACTTATAAAAGCACATAAATGACCTTCGGATATATCCTTCCATTGCCGGGCCTCAAGATGAACCATTCCGCCTCCTGTTAAGCGCAATAAATTGCGCACTAAATTTTGCATGTTTTGCAATATATTTCATAGTTAGAGAGATCCCCAAGACACACAATCATTTAAAATCAAACAGGTTAGTTAATGGAATAGTATTTGCTTCATTATATAATAGGTTCCAAAATTTATACTGACAGGAGGCACTATGATATCAACACCAGGAATTCGGTATGGAGCGATTGAAGGCATAGTAGCATCCAAGGCAACATTTTATCAGCAAGCCGCGGAGAAGACGGTGAACCCCATTGGAAGAAGGGTATTCCTCTCTGTAATGGACGACGAAAAAAGGCTTCTTGAAGATTTCAGGGGCATCCCGAAGGAGCGCCACTTGGGAACGCGCGGCACAGCATCCACAAGAGTGATAAAAGGCTTTCTTAAGAAGATCAAAGCAACCACGGATGATGTGGAGGCCTTGAAAATTGCCATGGACATGGAAAAAGAGAGCATCGGACTCTATGAGAAACTTTCGAAAAAGGTACGGACCCCAAAGGAAAAGGCCCTTTTAAAAAGTCTCCTTAACGAAGAGCAGCAGCGGTATGCGGAATTCTCTGACACCTGTCTTTTCCTTTCTGACTCACGCAGCTGGTTCATGTGGGACGAGCACAGCATCATGGACGGCGGTACCCCATGGGCATAACAAGAAAAGAGACCCTCACCTGAAATTACAGGCCACGTTGGTTACGGGAAACTCATTTTCAAAACAGACGATACAAAAATAGGTGACGTCATTCTCAAGGGTCTTTTTATCACACCACGCCTTTTTTGAAGCTTTGCCCTGGTCGCTGAAGGTCGCGGTGATCTCAACAACCCTTATAAACGCGCTCCCGTACGTATCACGTACCGTCACATCTGCACAGGGATATACCACTGTTTGGTATCTCCTGTACGCATAACCGCCCGACCAGTCAGTCACAATCTCCCCCTGCGTCCTTTCATAATAAGAGGCCTTTACCACCTCGCATTCATCCGCAGCAAGAGCCGCGCTACTCAAAAAGAGCCATTGGCACATACACGCCACCATAATCCCCGCAAAACTCCAGAAAATGCGCATCCCGCCAATGCCTCCTTTTTCAATGCCTCATCAGTCTCTATCACAATAGCATTTTTTCTATGACCATGGAAGCCGTCTCTGTGCTCTTCGCAGATGCCTCACATCCTTGTTCATCCTATACGTGCTTTGTTGTTTTCTTAATCTTAGAAAGCAGGGAAGCTGAAAGCTCAAAATTGGGGTATTCCTCTTCGCGTACTTTTTCATAAAAGTCACATTTCTGGCAACTCTCAAATTTCTGAGCAAATGTGCCCTGCACTTCATTCCTGCAGAAAGTTCCCGCCACAACCCAGCAGGCCCTGCCGGCGTAAACCCCGTCATGCACACCATCAAGTCTTTCTTCTAAGGTCGCAGGACACCTTCCCAGATCATTAATACGAAGTCCTCCCAGCTGCCGCCCACATCTTTTGAATTCCCAACAATTCAATTTGGATGTTCTTTTCATTGCGAGATTTCTCCCTTTCCTTGAAAAAGATTAACATAAGATGCATAGCGTTCATAAGACCTTCTTCATAAACTTTACTGCAAGTGTTATGCCTACAGATGTTTCTTGATATCTTGATGCCCCACGAGCACAAATATTACTATTTTATAATTAGGTATCGCATTCATCCTGAATAGCCCTATAAATCAACAAAAAGGTAATTAATTGAGAAAATGTCCGAAAATAAAACAAGGTGGCCGATTTTCCTCCAACTGACGACTCATAAAGATTTATCAGCGTACCAATATAAAAAGTTTTATCTGCTGTTCGTCATCAGAGCCATCACCGTAAAGATG
This sequence comes from Thermodesulfovibrionales bacterium, assembly GCA_035524455.1. Classification (GTDB taxonomy): domain Bacteria; phylum Nitrospirota; class Thermodesulfovibrionia; order Thermodesulfovibrionales; family UBA9159; genus DASPUA01. The sequence goes on from DATKOU010000030.1 coordinate 2,945, forward strand.
AACGGGGGTGAGGAAGGGCTCCCTCCTGCCGCTCTTATTTGCTAAGATACATTGCAATGATAACTACAAAAGAGATGGTCCTCCAGGCTGAAGACATTACCTGTTCGGGTTGCGCTGGTGATATGGAGGCAATCCTGCGGAAGAGGGAAGGTGTCATGGAAGCCTCGGTCGATTTTGCGACCGGGATAATCCGCGTGAGATACGACCAGCTGCTCCTGGACAGAAAAGCTGTGTTCAGCGCAGTACGGAGCCTGGGGTATAAGGTTAGGATTTTGGAAGAGAAATAGGGAAATGATCTGCCTGCGGAGCCTGCAGGTTTTTTGTGATCTCGTCTGAATTCATCTTATTCTAAAAGGCAGCCTGTTGTACTAGCGCAATAATTCAGTAACTTTTTGAAGTTTATCAAAAAACGTCTCATAATTGAGCCCTCCGTGCTTTCTCAGATGATTATACTCGAACAGGAAGTTTCCTAGATTAAGAACCATATCGTCATGTGAGTCAAAAGAGTTGGGGGTAAAGAACTCCTTTTTAATGATCTTCCAAAACGCTTCGATCTTGCCGTTGGTCTGCGGCCTATAGGGCCTCGTGCAGAGATGTCGTATTCCCAGCTCAATGCACATAGTCTCAAAAGGGTGTTCACGTTCCAGGGTCCCTTTGAATTCTGATCCGTTGTCAGACATCACGGCATCAAACTCAAAATGGTATATCTGCTTGAACCATGACAGTGACCGCGCCATAAAGTAGGTCAGCGTCGATGCCTTCTTGTCCTTGAGTATCTCGGCATAGGTTAGCCTCGTGCAATCGTCACACAGCGCTGCCATATAACACTCCTTGAGCTTAAGGGAGCAGCGGATATCCTTGGGGAGCTATGATACGTCGATATGGGCCAACTCTCCCGGGGCCTGCTTTTCATATCGTTTGATGACCTTCTTCTGGGCTTCATTAAGTGGATAGCGTGCCTTGATCCTGTCCATCGTTGCCGCAGACGGGTCTTGTCCAAATAGTACGGCTTGAACGGGAGGACCAACTCATAACGGTTCGATCCAAATCTTCGGTATGCCTTAATTATGGCCCGCTCCATCTCCCTTGGCGTTCGCCGTGAACCAGGGCGCGCTCCACGCCTGCGGGGCAGAAGGGCCTCCTCTGTCCTGTTGCCCTGTACCCACTTGCGGTGATATCGACCAAGCTCTTTTCTCGATATATGATGCGCCTCGCACAGATCCTTGATGAACTTGAAGACACGAGGCGTTTCTTTTGCCTTGGTCTTCTCGTATTCCTTGAGTATCGGTATCCATCTCTTTACTATCACCTGCTCCGAATATAGCATTAGGCCCCCCTTTGGCGATATCGTACCAAAAGAGTTACCTAATTATTGAGCATGTACACATTAGAATGCGCACGGTATCGGTTAATCAAGACAACGCAACAGCAGACGAAATAAAACTCCTCATCAAAGAATGATTTGCAGCCTTTATGCGTGAATAAGAACAAATTATCTATAGACAGGGCTTCGCAAGGCAACGTATAATACAAGGTCTGCATTATCAGGAACACGATCAAGGATAGGGCATTTGCGGTCAGAAGGGAGAATGCATGCCTAAACAGAATTGCTGGGAATTCAAACAGTGCGGCAGGGAAAAAGAGAATGAAGAGGGAAATGGGACCTGCCCTGCGGTAACCGAAGCCGCCGCTGACGGAGTGAACAGCGGAACAAACGGGGGGAGGATCTGTTGGGCCGTAGCCGGGACCTATTGTGACGGCAGCGTGCAGGGGACATACGCACAGAAGGTCACCTCATGTCTCATGTGTGAATTCTACATGAGGGTAAAAGGGGAAGAGGGTTATCAGTTCAAACGCATACATTTTAAATTCTGACATCAGACTGCCTGCAGTATAACAATCCGTAAAGTCCTTATGTTTCAGGCCCGATCCAAAGCAACTTTCGAATAATAGTGTGATTCTGCATTCTAAGGAACGCCCGAAAAGTACTGTTGCCAGAACCTAGAATCGTTATATCGTGACCGGGGGAGCTTTTTTCACTTGACAAGTAATGTAACATCTGTTACATTATTATCAGAAGTTACTTTTTAAAGGCAACAACCCTAAAAGGAGGGCGCCATGACACACTTAGCGAGGAGACTGGAAGAGTTGTTCACAGAGATAACCTTTGCGGAAGATCGGGTATTCAGCCCGGTACAGAAAACCCTGCGCAAGGTTGGACAGAAGATAGACGATACCTTTATTGCAATTACCTTCGCAGAGGCTGGGGTGTTTGACAGAGCACTGAGCACTCTCAACAGGGATGGGAAAACACCCACGCATCGCAAGTCCGGATATCGTCCGAAAAGATTTACAAAGCTTTGCTCCGGCAGGGTTTAACAAAGCTGATATTCGAGGAGTCAAGGAGGAGCAGAAAAAAACCATGAAACCGGTTCCCCCCAAAGGCACTGCAAAAGGACAGGGATGGATACTCTTCTTCTATAGCGTCCCTTCAAAGCCTGTGAGCAACAGGATGAAGGTCTGGCGAAGGCTCACAAAGGCAGGGGCTGTGCAGCTGAAAGGCTCGGTCTACATTCTGCCCTATAATGATGAGCACTACGAATTTCTTCAATGGCTGGTATCTGAAATTGCGGAGATGAAGGGTGAGGCAGGATTTGTAAAGATTGAGAAGATCGACACGATGAAGGACCCCGAGATAATCACCCTGTTTGATACGCAGAGGACGGATGACTATAAGAACATAGGCAAGGCCCTGGATGACCTTGAGAGAAGATTGAACAGCACACAAAAAGGTGGAAAGGCTCAGAATATTGAGGATATATCAGAGCAGTTCGCAAAGGTCCTCAGGGGCTATGAAGAAGTGCAAAGAGTGGACTTCTTCTCATCAAGAGAGGGTCAGGCATTGAACCAGAGAATAAGGCGCACAAAAACAAATCTCAAAACCCTTTCGGGTGTTGAACAAGGCAAAGAAGAGGCTGTTGCAATCACACCTAAGAGAGTTGAGGACTATCATGGGAGGACATGGGTAACAAGGGAAAAACCATTTATAGACAGAATGGCTTCAGCCTGGCTCATCAGACGTTTTATAGACAAGAAAGCTTCTTTTGAGTTCATAGATGAGAGGGATATGGACTCAATAGGCAGGGGCCCCATTGTCTTTGATATCCGCGGAGGAGAGTTCACCCATATAGGTGATATGTGCACCTTTGAGGTGCTCGTCAAATGCTTTGGTCTGAAGGACAAAGTTCTCAAGAAGATGGCAGAGATCGTCCATGACCTTGACTTGAAAGATGAAAAATACAAATCTGCCGAGGCAAAAGGCCTAGAGGATATTCTCATCGGGATACGAAAGGCAGCAAAAGATGATTCGGATGCCCTCGAAAAAGGGATGACAGTGTTTGAGATGCTGTATGTTTCAAAAAGTTAATTTATAAAGGGAGAACTCATCTTGGGAACTAAACCGTCATTTAGGGAAGCCTTTCACTACTGGTTCAAGCTTGGCTTCATCAGTTTTGGGGGGCCAACAGGACAGATTGCAATGATGCATAAGGACCTGGTTGAAAAAAAGAGATGGATTGATGAAGACCATTTCCTCCAGTCTCTTAACTTCTGCATGCTCCTTCCGGGGCCTGGGGCCCAGCAGCTGGCAATATACATCGGCTGGCTGCTCCATCGGACGTGGGGAGGCATTTGTCGCGGGGGTCTTCTTCGTGCTCCCCTCGGTATTCATACTATGGGGGCTTGCATGGCTGTATACCTCTTTTGGTAATGTCCCTTCTGTGGGGGCCTTCTTCTACGGGCTCAAGCCGGCAGTGGCTGCGATAGTGGCCGAAGCTGTCATAAGGATTGGCAAAAAGTCCCTCAGGAACTGGGTTTTGATAATGCTGGCCGCATTTTCATTTATAGGGATCTATTTCTTGAACATACCGTTTCCTGTTATCGTTCTTTCAGCAGGCGCCATTGGTTTTCTTGGCAGTTTTATTGCCCCGTCCTTTTTCTTTAAGGGGAAGTCAGAAGAAGCCCATCATGCCGATGTTGTGCTGAATGACGAAATGCTGGCTCAGGACCGCGTCAATCCTACCTGGTTGCGCTCCCTAAAGGTGATGGCTGTCTGCCTCACCTTCTGGTTTCTTCCCCTGATTATGATCGGTTTATGGAGGGGCTGGAACGATGTCCTTGTGGACATCGGCGTCCTCTTCAGCAAGGCTACTGTGGTAACGTTCGGTGGGGCTTATGCTGTGCTTGCGTACATAAGCCAACAGGCAGTGGGGCACTATAACTGGTTGACGCCTGAGCAGATGATTGACGGCCTTGGACTGGCAGAAACAACCCCCGGCCCGCTCATCATGGTAGGTCAATTTATCGGATACCTTGCCGCATACACCAACGCACAAGGGATCCAGCCTGCGGTTGCAGGGGCCATCGGCGGTTTTCTAACTACATGGGTCACCTTCACCCCCTGCTTCCTATGGATATTCCTTGGAGCCCCTTATATTGAGAAGCTCCGGAATAACGTCAAACTGGGATCAGCGCTCTCGACAATTACCGCGGCGATTGTCGGTGTAATCCTAAACCTTTCCGTGACATTTACTTATCACGTCCTTCTGCCTGAGGGTAAAGGATTTGACTGGTACGCGTTGTTTGCCTCCGTGGTTGCCTTTGTTGGAATGATCCGCTTTAAATGGGGAATGATCCCGGTGATAATTGGCTCTGCCCTGGCAGGGTATATATGGAAGATGCTTATCTAATGAAGGGCAAGTAGTTGCCCTTACTTGAGTCGTATGTCAAAGGAGGTTCGCAATGAAAGAAGTAACAGAGATGGCGGTAAAGTTGATGGCAGCGTCTGCGAGGACTGCTCCCAAGGCTGGTTGGAAAGACTTTCTCGAAATCGTCGTAATCACAAAGGATGAAGATCTTAAGAAGATTGCTGATGCGATGAAGCAGTATGCGCCGAAGAGCACAAATGAGGCATATTGGCTGAGGGATGCGTCCAACATAGAGAATTCCCAGGCCCTTCTTCTTGTAGGGTTAAGCAAGCCAGTAACCGCAGGGTATGATTGCGGAGGATGCGGTTATCCCACCTGTAAGGAATTTGAAAAGGTTAAACAGATGAAGGACAAGGAGATGGGATACACAGGCCCCCATTGTGTGATGAGAATGATAGATATCGGCGTTGCACTGTCATCAGCGGCAAAGACAGCAAGCCTTCTGAATGTCGACAACAGGGTCCAGCAGCGTGTTGGCGCTGCGGCAAGGGCTCTGGGACTTATCAAGGGCGAGGTTGTGATGGGCATACCGGTGAGCGTCACAGGAAAGAGCATCTATTACGACCGCGAGACACCGGTGAAACACTAAGAAAAACATAATGCATAGACAGGCAGGACACGGTATTTGAGCGGTTTCTTTTGCTGATAGTCCAAATACAATATCTAAATATCGAGAGGCAAAAGCCTCGGAGGTCGGAACGACCGAGAATGAGCAAAAATATCGTGTCCTGCCTGCGTATGAGGTAGATTAGATTTATGACAAGCATTCTCTCTCCCTTTACCGCACTCTGCTCGGTCGGCTTCTTTGCCAGGCTGTCTTACGCCCTTGCAAGAAGCCCGGTGCTTCCGCTTTTTGCCCTCTATCTCGGAGCAGGTCCCGAGGCGATCGGGTTTGCTGTGGGAATATCGACCGTAACAGGGATATTTTTCAAACTTCCCGCAGGTGCGTTATCAGATGTGATAGGCAGAAAGAGGACAATGATGGTCGGTCTTCTCTTTTTCGCCTTCATGCCCTTTGCCTATCTTCTGGTGAAGGATTACAACCTACTTATTATTATCAGGTTCTTGCACGGTCTTGCAACGGCGATCTACGGGCCTGTGTCCATGGCAGTAGTCGCAGATATCGCCGGCGCGAAAAAAGGAGAGATGCTTTCGTGGTTTTCTTCAGTAACCATAATCGGCAATCTCCTGGGTGCTCCGCTAGGCGGCTTTATACTCCACAGAAGCCCCGGAGCCGCAAACCCCTCCCTCATTGATTTTCAGTGTGCATACCTTGCAAGCGGTATTGCGGGTCTCCTATCGCTTATTTTAGCGATCGGTCTACTGCGGGGAGACAAATCTACATCTGATGGGAGAGGACTCAAGGAAGCATCCCTGAAGTTCATCTCAGGAATAAGAGAGGTCATAAGCAATAAACGGGTTGCAATCACTTCTGCAATAGAAGGTCTTCAGAACATGACCATGGGTGCCCTGGAGGCCTTTCTGCCGATCTACGCGGTAAAGGTTGTCGGTCTCAATGAGTTTCAGGCAGGTATCCTCTGGGGAGTGCAGGTGGTAACCACAGTACTCTCAAAGCCGATTATGGGAAGGACATCAGACAAATATGGGAGAAAAGCATTGATAAGCGTTGGGATCCTCATATGCGCGGTCTCCTTCGGCCTGATACCGGTATTCAAAAACTTTTATCTGCTTATGCTTGCCGCTGCGTTCTTCGGCCTGGGAGAAGCACTCGTTACCTCTTCTGGCGCAGCTTTTGTAGCAGATCTCTGCAAACGAAAACACTTCGGGACTGCCATGGGGACTTTCGGTACGATTTTCGATATAGGGCACGCATCAGGCCCTATACTTGCCGGGTTCCTCCTGGCACCCCACGGTTATCTTTTTTCGTTCTGGGTAATGTCTGCTGCCCTTGTGATCGCAGTGCCTTTGTTTATCATGACTGTGCATGTTGAAAGAAATGCATAGAGGCGTCATTATTACTCTGGTCACTATTCTTTCTCCTTTGTACGCGGCCTCTATTGGGATCAATAGAATTCGGCAGGAGGAACATATGAAAACGCTCGGAACACTTTTAATGGGGGTAACCATGTTTGGGATAATGTTTTCTTCCGTAGTTGCACTTGAGAGTAAGAAGTTTGACTTTAATAATGAAACACTCGGGGCTGAATCAAAGGCATTTAGCGCGCTGGTTGGCGACTGGCGCATCGATAAGGATGGCTCGAACCTTGTATATGCCGTTGATGGCAGGGAGAGAGTTCCGAAGTTATCAGCAGGCGCTGATGGTCATGCAAGAGATCTGTACGGCAAGAAGTTCGCCGAATTTCTCAAAGGCATCGAACCATTGAAAGATTACCCTCTCACTGCAAGCAAGGAATTTCAACACTTCACAAATGGAACGCTGACAGTATCCTTTAAAGCAATCAGTGGAATAGGAGACCAGGCAGCCGGAATTGCATTCAGTATCAGACAGAACGGTGAGTATCTTGCTATGAGGGCCAATGCCCTGGAAAATAATCTCGGGCTTTTCAAGTTCCAAAAGGGGAAACGTTCACCCTTGCAATGGGCACAAGATGTCCCTCCGCCCGAAAGAGGATGGCA
>DATKOU010000031.1:0-5778 GCA_035524455.1 Thermodesulfovibrionales bacterium
CCTCGACATGGCAATCGGACAGGCGTCACTCTGGGCGGCAAGTAATGTTGAGCCCGATAAGGTTGTTTCCGAAATAATGCCGACAGAGCCGTATCTCCTGGGTTCACATGCAGGCTGCGCAGGGTTCTGGGTAAGCGGCCCGGGCGATATTCCCGGCACACCGGCACATTACACCTGGGGATACAACAGGATGTCTACCGTGCCAGGTCTCTTCATGGCCGGTGACGTTGTGGGCGCCTCAGGCCACAAATTCTCATCCGGTTCTCATGCAGAGGGCAGGATCGCGGCCAAGGCTGCGATTGCCTTTATTCTCGATCACCCGGACTACAAACCAACTCCGAAAAAGTCTCCTGATGAAGTCGCGGCCGAGATCTATCTGCCCTTTGAGATTTATGAGAAATACAAGACCTATACAACTGCCCCTGACATTAACCCCAATTACATCAGCGGGAAGGCGCTTCAGGCAAGGCTGATGAAGATCGCCGACGAGTACTTCGGCGGTGTCTCAACATGGTACATGACCTCAAAGACCATGCTCGAAGAAGGTCTCAAGAAGCTTGAGTTGCTCAAAGAGGATGCGGGCAAGATGGCTGCAAAAGACCTCCATGAGCTCCTGAGGTGCAATGAGAATTATCACAGAATTCTGTCGGTCGAGGCACATGCAAGGCACATCCTCTTCAGGGAGGAATCCAGGTACCCTGGCTACTACTACAGGGGCGATCATAACAAGATCGATGATGTGAACTGGAAGTGCTTCACGAACTCAAAATATGACGCTGCAACCAACAAATGGGAATTCAAGAAGGTTCCCTATGTCACGATGTTTCCTTAACTGATTGGATTAGGGGAGGGCAAATGGCCCTCCCCTAATTTTTCTGTAGGTCAAAAAGAGGCATTTATATTATTTAGCATGAGATATAAGTATCTCTTTGTGACTTACTGTTTCAAGGAGGATGAAGATGGCAGAAAATAAAACAGTTCTCGTGATCGGCGGCGGTTTCAGCGGACTTACCGCGGCAGTTGAGGCTGCTGAGGCCGGGTGCGACGTAGTCGTCGTCGAAAAGAACCCTTATCTCGGCGGCAGGGTGGCGCAGCTGAACAAGTATTTCTGGAAACTCTGTCCCCCTGTCTGCGGACTAGAAATAAATTTCAAGAGGATTAAGAACAACGGGCAGATCACGTTCCACACCCTTGCGGAGGTGGAAGAGATCAAGGGCGAGGAAGGGAACTTTGAGGTGAAGGTGAAACTCAGTCCCCGGTACGTGAATGACAAGTGCGTGGGCTGTGATGCCTGCGCGCAGGCATGTCCTTCCTACCGGAGCAATGAATTCAATTTCGGCATGGACAAGACCAAGGCTGCCTATCTTCCCTTTAATCAGGCGTTCCCCTTTCAGTATGTGATTGACGATGCTGCCTGCACAAAGGACTGCATGAAGGCATGCGCCGATGCATGTAAATATGATGCAATTGATCTGAACATGAAGCCCGAGACCAAGACCCTGAAGGTAGGGGCGGTCATTATGGCCACAGGGTGGAATCTCTATGACGCCACGAGAATGGATAACCTTGGGTTTGGCAAGGTCCGGAATGTGATCACGAATATGATGATGGAGAGGCTCGCAGCCCCCAACGGACCGACCGAAGGCAAAATCCTCCGCCCCTCTGATGGAAAAGAGGTGAAGAACATCGCCTTTGTCCAGTGCGCGGGGTCAAGGGATGAAAACCACCTCCCCTACTGTTCCTACATCTGCTGTCTCGCTTCGCTCAAGCAGACCATGTATGTCCGTGAACAATATCCCGATTCAAAGGCGCAGATATTCTACATCGACCTCAGGACCCCCGGGCTTTATGAAAACAGGTTCCTCTGGAAGGTGAAGGACGATCCCAATGTCACCCTCACCAAGGGCAAGGTGGCAGGGGTTACGGAAGACCCGCAGACGAAGGATGTGATCGTGGAAGTGGAGGACATCTATGGAGGAAAGAAGATTAAGGCCTCCTTTGACATGGTGGTGCTTGCAGCGGGAATGGTTCCAGGGACAAAGGATACAAAAATCATGAAAGACATCCCCTATACGCCGGATGGGTTTGTGGATGCGTCAGGGACAAAGAAGGGGATTTACGCGGTAGGGACGCTGAAGAGCCCTGTTGATGTTGCGCGGTCAGTTCAGGATGCGACCGGGATAGTGATGAAGAGCATCCAGAGTTTGAGGAGGAAATAGGGATGGAGAAGAAATACGGCGTATATATCTGTAAAGGCTGCGGGATTGGAGAGGCGGTTGATATAGAGAAGCTCACCAATATTGCGACAAAGGACATGAAGGTTCCGCTCTGTAAGACCCACGATATTCTCTGCAGTCCTGAAGGTCTGCAACTCATCAAAGATGATATAAAGAATGAGGGAGTCAATACCATAACGATTGCAGCCTGCTCTCCCCGTGTCAAGTATGAAGAGTTCGACTTCCCCGGGACGATAACGGAACGGGCCAATATACGGGAGTTTGTTGCCTGGACCCAGCCGGCCATGACCGATGAGACCCAGAGCGTTGCAGAGGACTATCTAATGATGGGCATTGTCAAGACCCAGAAGGGTGACCTTCCGGAGCCCAATATCCTTGAGGGGCTGAGCAACACCCTCCTTGTGGTTGGGGGTGGCATCTCAGGGATGACGGCTGCCCTCTCCGCAGCCAACGCCGGACAGCAGGTGTCGCTTGTGGAAAAAGATCCCCAGCTGGGAGGCTTTGTGAACAAACTCTACAAGAAGATACCCACAGGGGTATTTTTCAGGGAGCCCCTCATTGTGGATACCGAAATTGAATCGCTCATCAAAGAGGTGGAGAGCAATCCAAATATAAAGGTCTATAAATCAGCACGGGTGGAGAAGACCGAGGGGCAGCCGGGCCTCTATGAGGTGACCATAGCCTCAAACGGCAATTCAGAAACCGTAAAGATCGGGGCAATCGTAATGGCCACTGGCTGGAAGCCCTATGATGCCACGAAGCTGGATTACCTTGGATACGGAAAATTCAGGGATGTGGTGACCAATATTGAATTTGAGGAAATTGCGAAGAAGGGAAAGATCGCAAGGCCATCTGACGGGAAGGAAGCAAAAAAGGTGGCCTTTATCCAATGCGCGGGCCAGAGAAACCCGAACCACCTTCCCTACTGCTCTTCCATGTGCTGTGCAACATCCCTGAAACAGGCAAAATATGTGCGCCAGAACCCTGATGCTGCAGCCATGATCTTTTACATAGACATGAGGACACCTGGGAGGCTCGAGACGTATTACAAAGAGGCGCAGAACGATCCGGGGGTGATGCTCACGAAAGCGGATGTGACTGCGGTGAGCGATGCAGGCAATGGGAACCTCTTTGTGGAGATGGATAATTCCCTCCTGGGAGAGAAGGTGAAGGTAGAGGCTGACCTTGTGGTGCTTGCTACAGGCATGGTCCCTACCACCAGGGGACCGCAGGAGTATCTCGATAAGTTCACCCAGGAAGCGGCCAAGGGTGACGACGCGAAGAAGGCATTTCTCGAGACGGTCCCCAAGCCTGAGTTTATCCTGAATCTTACCTACAGGCAGGGGCCTGAGATTCCTTCCCTTGAAGGAGCCTGCGGCTTTGCAGATTCGAACTTCATCTGCTTCCAGTATGAGACGAGAAGGACCGGCATCTATGCCGCGGGGAGCGTAAAACAGCCCATGAACATGTCAGAGGCACAGGAAGATGCGGCAGGCGCTGCCTTTAAGGCAATACAGTGTATGGACCATATTGCCAAGGGAATGGCAGTTCATCCCCGTGCGTGGGATTTGACCTTCCCTGACCCCATGATGATTAAATGCACATCCTGCAAGAGATGCACAGAGGAATGTCCTTTTGGAGCGATTGATGAGGATGAAAAAGGGACGCCGTTTTATAGGCTCAACCGCTGCCGCCGCTGTGGAACCTGTATGGGTGCATGTCCTGAAAGGATTGTGCACTTCAAGGACTTCAGTGTTGATATCATAGGTTCGATGATCAAGAAGATAGACTCACCGGATGAAGAGACATTCAGAATTCTTGTGCTGGTCTGCGAAAACGATGCATACCCTGCCCTCGACACAGCCGCCATCAAACGGAAGGCGATCGATCCGAGCGTGAGGTTTATTTCCCTGCGGTGTCTCGGGGGTATGAACCTTGTCTGGATCGCCGATGCGCTTTCCAAAGGCATTGACGGCGTACTTCTCCTTGGGTGCAAGTATGGTGAAAACTACCAGTGCCACTTTGTGAAGGGAAGCGAGCTTGCAAACTACCGCTTCAGCAAGGTGAGCGAGACCCTGAACAGGCTCCAGCTCGAGGCCGAAAGGGTACAGATGATGCAGGTCGCAATCAACGAGTATGACAAACTCCCCGACATGATCAACGAGTTTGTCGAAAAGGTCAAAGAAATAGGTCCTAATCCGTTTAAGGGAATGTAATATAAGTTCATGGCTCATAGTTCATAGCTTATGGCGCTACCAGCTGTCAACTATCAGCTGAGAACTAAGATGGAGGTAAATAAATGGCGGAACAGGTAATAAGTCCTGACGTAAATTTCGTCAAGGATGTCATCAGGAATGGAGGAGAATCGCTGAAAAAGTGTTTTCAGTGCGCTACGTGCTCGGTGGTGTGCAACGTGACGCCCGAGAACAAGCCTTTCCCACGGAAGGAGATGATTCTCGCACAGTGGGGACAGAAGGAACAGCTTATCAGCAACCCTGACATATGGCTCTGCCATCAATGCAGTGACTGCACCGCCTATTGTCCCAGGGGGGCAAAACCGGGTGAGGTGCTGGGTGCGATACGGAAGATAACCATAAAGGAATTTTCTGCCCCTTCTTTGCTTGCCAATATGGTGAGCGATGCCAAGTATCTTATTCTCCTCTTCGCCCTGCCGGTGCTTATTCTCCTCGGTGTCACCTCTTACCACGGGACCCTCACCGAGGTCCCGCGTGTGGACGGCAAGATCGTCTATTTCAAGTTCATCCCGATTCATTTTGGCGAGTTTGGCGTTGATCTCATCTTTACCGCTGCTGCGGTCTTCGCTGCCCTCTCGTTCTTCTTTGGGGTGAAGAAGTACTGGGCAGCCATGAGCAAAGGGGCGCAGCTCAAGGGAGACGTTGTGGGAAGCTTCAAGGAAGTAATCTCTGATATCCTTTCCCATGACAGGTTCAAGAAGTGTAATGTGACCAAAGCACGGTCGACCTCCCATCTCCTTGTTTTTTATGCCTTTATCGGACTGGCAATCACCACAAGCTGGGCAGTGTTCTACCTCTACATTATGAACAGGCCCTCTCCCTATCCGCTTTACGACCCGTTAAAACTGCTCGGCAACGTGAGCGCTCTTGCGCTGCTTGCAGGTATCGTGCTGGTGATCACCAACCGTTTAAAAAATCAGGAGAAGGCGGGGATCGGAAGCTACTATGACTGGCTCTTCATTACAGTGGTCTTCGCCATTATGGCAACGGGAATACTCTCTGAAGTGTTCAGGCTTCTTGACATTGCACCCCTTGCCTATCCGACATACTTTACGCACCTTGTCTTTGTCTTTTTTCTTTTCGCGTACGCTCCGTTTTCGAAGATGGCGCATATGGTCTACAGGGCCACTGCTATGGTCTTCGCAATAGAAGCGGGAAGGGAGTAACACAGAGTTATGATTTGCAGAGGGGGATTTCTTAAGAAAATCTATGTAAAAGGAGGAAGATGATGAGTCTCACGATTATTTTTGCATTAGGGTGCGGTCTCTTAGGTGTGATATACGCTG
>DATKOU010000032.1:0-10102 GCA_035524455.1 Thermodesulfovibrionales bacterium
TGGTCAAAGAGGGAGTGTGTGCTCCTCCAGCCATATGACATAGAAGTGGGTGCAGGGACCTTTCATCCTGCCACCTTCTTCAGAGTTCTCGGTCCGGAGCCATGGAAAGTCGCCTACGTTGAGCCCTCACGGAGGCCCACAGACGGAAGATATGGGGAAAATCCCAACAGACTGCAGCAATACTACCAGTACCAGGTGATACTCAAACCTTCACCAGATGAAAGTCAGGAACTCTACCTCGACAGCCTCACCCATCTCGGCATAAACCCCCTGAAACATGACATACGCTTCGTCGAGGATGACTGGGAATCCCCGACCCTTGGGGCATGGGGACTGGGATGGGAGGTCTGGCTCGACGGCATGGAGATTACCCAGTTCACCTATTTCCAGCAGGTGGGGGGGATCGACCTTAAACCGGTATCTCTGGAAATCACCTACGGACTCGAAAGGATCGCCATGTATCTGCAGGAAGTTGATAATGTATTCAATCTCGACTGGGGGAATGGCATCACGTATGGGGATATCCATTATATTACCGAGGTGGAAGGCTCCAAGTATAACTTTGACTTCGCAGACACAGACCTCCTTATGCGGCAGTTTGAATCATATGAACGAGAGGCGAAGCGGCTCAATGAACTGGGGCTCGTCACGCCATCCTATGAATACTGTCTTCAATGCTCCCATACGTTTAACCTTTTGGATGCGCGAGGTGCATTCTCGGTGACAGAGAGGACAGGATATATCGCGCGTGTGAGGGGCATTGCAAAGCTCTGCGCAGAAGCCTTCTTTAAACAGAGGGAAAACCTGGGATTCCCGCTCTTAAGGAACACATAATGAGCGACTCTCCCTTCCCCATAGCCTCCCACAGCGCTGAACATTCTAATCAAAATACTGCGCCGATTTCCGATTCATCCCTTCTGCTCGAGATCGGCACTGAGGAGATTCCGGCGAGATTCATTCCTCCTGCGTTGATTATGCTCAAGGGCAATACTGAATCCATCTTCGAAGAGTATTCCATCGGTTTTTCTGATATGAAAACGTATGCCACCCCGAGACGTCTCGCCCTGCTGGTGAAGGGAATCCCCCCCGTGCAAAAAGATAGGGTAAAGGAGATATACGGACCTGCGAAAAAGGCCGCATTTGATGAACACGGCACTCCCACCAGAGCAGCCGTGGGTTTTGCACAGTCACAGGGAATAGGGGTAAACGATCTTGTGGTAAGAAACAAGGAAAAGGGGGAATATGTGGTGGCGGTAATCCACCATAAGGGTGCTCCGGTCATAGACCTGCTCCCTGAGGCATTGAAGAAGATTATACTCTCATTGAATTTCCCAAAATCCATGAGGTGGGGTAACGGAGATCTCAGATTCGTGAGGCCGATACACTGGATCACGGCACTCCTTGATGGTACGACAATTGCTTTCGAAATCGACGGCGTAAAGAGCGCCAACATTACGAAAGGGCACCGATTTCTTTCCCCGGGCTCCTTTATCGTAAAGGAGATCCCTTCCTATGTCAATCTCCTCGAAAACAACTATGTGATCGCGGACATCGAAGAGAGGAAACGGAGAATAGTGGAGGGCATTGAGAGCCTCGCCGCATCGGTGCAGGGAAGGGCCTTAAGAGATGAAGAACTCATCACCACGGTAACAAACCTTGTGGAGTATCCTGTGCCGGTTCTCTGCGAATTTCCTCCTGATTATCTCGGGCTTCCCAAGGAGTTGCTCACTACGGTCATGAAGGATCATCAGAAGTATTTTGCCTTAAAAAACGACCACGGAGAACTCAAGAACTACTTCGTCGTCATCAGCAACACAAAGCACGAGAACGCAGAGACCATAAAGAAAGGCGCAGAACGTGTAATAAAGGCACGGTTCGAGGATGCCCGGTTCTATTATGAGGAAGACATTAAAAAGACCCTTCATTCCAGAATTCAGGACCTCAAAAGGGTAGCGTTCCATGATAAACTCGGGAGCCTTTATGATAAGACCCGGAGGGTTGTCACCCTGGCATCGTTCCTGTCCGAAACCCTTTTGCCCCACCTAAGGCAAATTATCGAGAGGGCCGCGTGGCTCTGTAAGACCGATCTCATTACAGGTGTCGTGAGGGAATTCCCTGAGCTCCAGGGACTCATAGGGAAATACTATGCCGCGCATGACGGGGAGGAGCACGAGGTTGCCGAGGCAATCATGCAACAGTATCTGCCCTCACATTCAGGGGGCAGGCTGCCAGAAAGCGATGTGGGCGCCCTCCTCAGCCTTTCCGATAAAATCGATAATATCGTTTCATTCTTTGCCGTAGATCTTATTCCCACAGGATCCGAGGATCCTTTCGCCCTGAGGAGACAGGCACTGGCGGTGATCGCCATACTCATGGAAAAGGGATATCCCGCTACCTTGAGAGAACTCATCTCAAAGGCTGAAGAAAATGTGTTGGACAGGCGGCCTTCTCTTCCCGATGAAGTGTTCCGCTTCTTCGCGCAAAGGATTGAACCACTCTTTTCATCACAGCACTATGAGAGTGACGCCATTCAGTCAGTCATACCTCTTATGGATAATGTACCTATCAGCGAGATGAAGGAGAGAATGGATGCCCTCAAGAAATTCACCTCTGACGCCGAATATACACCATTCCTCCTCGCCATGAAGCGCATACACAATATCGTCCCAAAGACAGACGTGCCGGCGCTGACACCTGAGCTTCTGTTGGAAGAACAGGAAAAGAGCCTTTGTGGTGAACTGCAGAATGTTAAATCCACATTCAATGGTCTGTTCAGGAACAAGCAATTTTATGATGCCCTAAAGCGCTTATCCACGCTGACAGGAACCATCAACAATTTCTTCGATAAGGTCCTGGTGATGGACAAGAGGGAGGAGATTAAGCTGAACAGATTTGCACTTCTGCAGGAAATTGGGAAAATGACCTCGCTCATTGCCGATTTCTCAAAGCTCAAAGAGACCAGATAACACCGACACTCGATATTCGAGCATGAATATCTCGGGTTACAATCGAAAAACCCTGTCCTCCGTTTTCCTTAGTAGCGGGATATGAATGCAAGCTCATGGGATGGTGGGTAAAGCGGTCACCCCTCAATTACTTCCCACATTGACTGTAGGAAGAAACTCTTTCAAGCAAGCGCATCCCGAGCCCGCTCAATCCACCCAAAACAGTCTATTTACAAATATATGTAATTATGTTATTTTTTTGCGTATGGACACAACCCTTAACGATAATCCCACGAGGGACAAAATACTCCTTACCCTCAAAAAGAAAGGCAGCATGTCAGTGGACGGACTGAGCAGGGAGGTCAATATAACCCCCATGGGCATCAGGCAGCATCTTCTTGTTCTTGAGAGAAAAGGAATAGTAGAATATGTGACCAAAAAACACGGCGTGGGAAGGCCCGGTTTCCTCTACAGGCTGACAGAAACGGCAGATGAGCTTTTTCCCAATGGATATCAAGACCTGGCGCTGGACATACTCAGCGACCTGGAAAGGACCGAGGGAAAGAACAAAATAGACGGAATATTCAGAAGGAGAAAAGAGAGACTCGCCGCGGAATTGACTCCGCAACTTGAGGGCATGGACACGCTCTCTGCCCGTGTCCATACCTTTTCAGACATACTCCAGAAGAACGGTTACATCATCGAGCTGGAGGACCATCCTACCGTCTTCAGACTTAAACAGTTCAATTGCCCCATCCTGAAGGTTGCACGTCGTTTTAAAGAAGCATGCGACCACGACCTCCAGCTTTACAGGGAGCTCATCGGAGAGGCCGTGAGAAGGGAACGGTGCATCTCCGATGGTGATCATTCATGTGAGTACGTGATCCCTAAGAGTCAGGAAGGTTTTTCTTACTGAAACGCATAGCGAGCGCATTCCCCGTTACGATCTATCGGGACTGTGGGGTTAACGAGCGAATATGAGAGAGAGCAATTCCTTACGTTAAGATACCCTGTGGCCCCGAGCGTGTTTGGGACCGCAGGGTTCTTCATCTCCCTATTTCGCGCTCTCAGGTTTTGCGGTTGGTTGTCCTGATTTTTCATTTGCCCCGCCTGTCTTGTCTTTAGTGTCTTTCCACATCTTTGCGAGCGCATCCTTGTTGATCTCGACCTTATATGACTTCTTCAGTTCATTCATATAAGAGTCAAATACCTGCTTCTGCTTCTCTGCAGTAACCTTCTGGGTGAGGAGGTCCTTCACCTTTTCGAACTCCACGATCTTTCCCTCTTTCTTCCCGGTCACCTTTATAATGTGGTAGCCGAACTGGGTCTTCACAGGCCCCCCCACCTCTCCCTGTTTAAGGGCAAAGGCAGCATTCTCAAATTCAGGCACCATTTGTCCCCGTGAAAAGAACCCAAGGTCTCCGCCATTCTTTGCAGAGCCGGCGTCTACGGATTTCTCCTTTGCAATCTTTGCAAAGTCGGCGCCCTTCTTCACCTGCTCCAGAATCTTCTTTGCCTCTTCTTCATTCTTTACCAGAATATGGCTCGCCCTTACCTGATTGTTCGTGGTCAGTTCGGCCTTGTGGGCTTCGTAATAATCCTTCACGTCCTTGTCGGTCACCTTTGCCTTCTCCTCCACCTCTTTTTGGAGAAGAAGACTGATGAGGGTGAGTTTCTTGAACTCTTCCACCTTCTTCTTGTATTCAGCATCATTTTCAAAACCCTTCTTCTTCGCCTCCTGGGAAAGCATATCCCTCTTTACAAGTTCATCCACAAACTTTTCAGCACCCTCGGGTCCTGAAAACATATTCTGAATCTGCGGGGGAAGCCCTTTAAGCTCCCTGTTCACATCTTCCTGGGTGATGACCTCTGATCCAACCTTTGCAATATACGCCGAAGACTTCTGTCCTCCCTGCTTCGTGCAGGAGAATAACAAGGCAGCCGATACAAGCAGCAGGGACACAGACACAAATATGTTTTTCATCATTTCCTCCAATTTCGTTTCGTCTTTTATACCATATCCTATAGGGTGATGTAAACACAAATGCCCGGCATGATCTCTTCTTCGCTTCACTGAGACCTCTTTCCGAAAACTTCCCCCCAAAAAAACAACCAAGAAAAGGCTTGACAGAGGTCACGAAAAAGAGTAGCCTGCAGTTAAGAGTGAGAATTTCAATAGGTGGTGGTCTTGATCCTTTTTACACGGGGTTCCAGGCGGTAAGGTCTTAGAGGCGAGGCCATAAGACAATGGGTCGTGAGACGATTAGTCTCTAAGGGACTCGTGGTTAAGAAGGTACCAAGCACCACCTTTTATTTTGCGCCATAAAAGGCGCATTCCCTGCATCCGGCATTCCTTTCCGTTTTGCAAATCCCCGAAATACCATGATGGCAAAGTGCAAAATCGTATCTCAACGGATCTTCAGAATCAAATTCTCTCAGGGCTTCAGTAATTTCCAGCGCGGCCTTCCAATCCACCGATACACGCCTGGTGAATCCCAGGCATCGTGATATCCTTGTGATATGGGTATCGAGAGGGATCACGAGCTTGTTTATGGGTATCCCCTTCCATAGGCCAAAATCGATATCTCTGTCCCGCACCATCCATCGCAGAAAGAGGTTCATCCTCTTACAGGCGCTTCCTTTTGCAGGTGAAGGAAACATTTGAGTCAATCCCCTGGGATGGATATTGCTCCCGTAAACCCTTGTAGTGTCAACAGAGAGGATCTCACGCACAAGTCCGTCGATCCCCCCTCCTGTATGGGGGTCCCGGGGACTGTAATACCTCATGAAGGCATTTTCAAGGGATGAATATCTTTTAAGCAGTTCATAGAGAATCAGAACAAGGCAAAGGATATCTTCCTGCTCATTAAACCGGTACTTGAACGAGAATTTCACCCTGTGTTTCCTTACATTAAAATCCATGAGAAAGGCATGGGGATTCGCCCCCATGAGCGAGAGAATCTTATCGATCACCGGCGTAAAGAGCTCCACCCTGCCATATGCGAGGCACGAAGCGATAAATCCTGAGATCTCGATGTCCCTAGGCTGCTTGTAGCGGTGGGGAAAGTTGATGGGATCATGGAGGATACGCTCTTTAAAGGGATACTCCCGGTAAAATCTGTCAAGGATACGTTTTAAAGATGCCATCAGATATCGCGGCGATTATTTCCTTTTAGACGGTGATCCGAGTATTCCAAAGAGTATCTCCCTCTCTTCCATATCGATCTTATCCACCCTCACCTTTACTATATCTCCTATCCTGAAGGAACGTCCCGTATGTCTGCCGGAGAGGGATACCGCCCTCTCGTTATATCTGTAGAAATCATCGGTCATATAGGATACGTGGATAAACCCCTCCACATAAAAATCCTTTAACCTCAGTCTGAGCCCGTAAGGGGTAACCCCCACCACCATTCCCTCATATTCCTCCCCCACCCTGTCTTTCATGAACCATACCCGCATGGCATCCAGTACTTCCCTTTCTGCCTCATCCGCACGTCGCTCCATACGGGATGAATGAAAGGCAATCTCTGGCAGAAGACCCTCCAGTTCCTTGATTCTCTTGTCAGAGAGATGTTTCTTGATCAACACTTCTTTTAATATCCGGTGGACTACAAGATCAGGATATCGCCTGATGGGTGAGGTGAAGTGTGTGTAGGATTTTGAGGAGAGGCCGAAATGTCCTACATTGGTGGGCGAGTACCGTGCCTGCTTAAGACTTCTCAAAATCATATAGTGAATGATTTCCTCACCGGGTATTCCCTTTATATCTGCCAGCAGCCGGGAGAAATCCTCCGGTTTTAATGATTTCTTCTTCAACTTCACTGTGGGTCTAATGACCTTTACAATATCTTCCAGCTTCATGGGGTCAGGCTCTTCATGAATCCTGTACAGGCTGGGAATACCAAGAGACTCGAGGTGCTCTGCAACCGCTTCATTGGCAGCGATCATGAATTCCTCTATGATCATATGCGCGAGATTCCTCTCTGCCCTGATAATGGCTTCGGGCATTCCCTGCAGGTCCAGCAGCACCTCCGGCTCGGGGAGGTCAAAATCAAGGCTTCCCCGTTCAAGCCTCCTCTTCCTGAGAATCCCGCACAGCTCATTCATTAGTTCAAAGTCCCTCAGAAGGGAACCATACCGTTCGCGCTCGTGCATGTCATCATCGACGAGAATCTTCCTCACCGAGGTGTAGGTCATCCTCTCATCACTCATGATCACACTTGGATAGAATTTCTTGCTCACTCTTTCCCCGCACCGGTCAAACTCCATCTCGACCGTAAATGAAAGCCTTTCCACCCCTGGCTTAAGGCTGCAGAGGTCCTCTGATAATTCCTTGGGAAGCATGGGGATAACCCTGTCAGGGAAATAGATGCTGGTGCCACGCTCCCGGGCCTCTAGGTCTATTGCCGAATTCCATCCGACATAGGAACCGACATCCGCGATATGCACCCAGAGACGGTATCCATGCTCGGTCAGTATGATTGAGACCGCATCATCAAAGTCCTTGGCCCTCTCACCGTCTATGGTGACCGTGGTGAGACCCTTCAGGTCCTTCCTTTTCCCCATCGCATCAAGAAAGGCTCTTTGCGTGAGCAATTTGGACTCTTCATGAACCTCCCGGGGAAATTTCTTTGGAAGATTGAATTCTTCGATAATGGCCTCTACGTCTGATCGCGGGTCTTCGGGCTTCCCCATTATCTTGATCACCCGTCCCAGGGGGGGTCTTGTATCTGTAGAAAAACTGGTTATCTCTGCGACCACCTTGTCTCCATGTTGTGCATTCCCCGTCTCCTGGGGTGGCACATAAAGATCAAAAGGAGTGGCCTTGTTTATCGGCCTCACGAACGAAGCGGTTTTTGTGATATCAAGCCTTCCCACAATACGTGTGGTGGCCCTGTCAAGGATCCTGATGACCCTTCCCTCCCTCCTCTGCCAGTGCTCCATCCTCACGACTACCCTGTCGTTATTCATTGCACCCATGGTCCAGCGGCCAGGAATAAAGATATCCCTCTCCCCCGGTTTTTCCAGTATCACAAACCCGTAGCCGTCTCTGTGGGCCTCGAAATTCCCTGTGACAAGTTCCATGTCTTCAGCAGGACCATAGAGGCCCTTACGGGTCATGACGATGTGGCCTTCTCTGGTCATCTGCCTCAGGAGACGCTTCAATGCCCTTGCCTCGGGATGGCTGAGTTTCATCAAGGACACAATGTCCTTGTACCCAAGGGGCTTCCTCGTCTTTTCGCGGAAGAACAAAAGTATGGATTCTTTATTGATCATGGCAGGAAAAAGTAAATCAACCTATGCAATGCATTTACAAAGTTCTTATTCATACGATTCTATGGTAATGGCACCAAAGGGACAGCAGTATACAACTCTCCCGTGCTTCTCGAATACAAACTGTTCATGGTTTATGAGCCATGCCCTTTCATTCCTGATCACAAAGAATAAAGGATATAATTCAGCACAGGCCCCGCAGCCGGTACAGGCACTGTAATCAATGTAAGGCATCAAGGGTGTTCACAGGTCTTCCTGACGAATTCACGGTTTTCCGTGATACTAGAAACTTTGCCCAGGTGGTTCCAGAATTATCTCCAACAGTCTCGTCTCAAATATGAGTGTCTTACCCGCGAGAGGATGGTTGTAATCCATAGTGAACGAGGTTCCGGATTCTCCGATCACTGTCCCCATAATGGGCAGTCCATCCGCCCGATAAAGCGTTAACTGTTGCCCCACTTCTGGCTGAATTCCTTGAGGTACTCTTTTTTTGTCCAGTTCACAGACCCTCTCGTTCAGATGCGGCCCGTATCCCTGCTCCATGGGGATCAGGATGGTCTTTGATTCGCCCGGCATCATTCCAATGATGCCCTGTTCAAGACCCGGAATGAGTTCCCCTTCGCCTACGGTAAATTCGAGAGGATTCCTGTTTTCGGTAGAGTCGAAAACCGTGCCGTCCTCAAGCCTTCCGATATAACTGATTATAACGGTGTCTCCTTTTTTTACCCTTTGCATTTTCTTCCCTTTTCTGTTTTTCCCCTATTATACCCATTTTGAAAGAAGATTTTTAATTTGAAGATTTTGGGATACGTCCGCTCTTAATTGCATCAGCTACTCTTGCGACCCTCCCCATCTCCTCCACATCGTGAACTCTCACGATATTGGCACCATTCATGATGGAAATGGCCACCGCTGCTGCGGTCCCTTCCATCCGTTCGGAGGAAGATGCATTGCCAAGGATTTTCCCTATGAACGCCTTTCTCGAAGGGCCCACCAGCAGTGGTTTTTCAAGGAGCGTAAATTCATGGAGGTTTCTCAATATCTCAAGGTTATGCTCAAATGTCTTGCCAAAGCCGATTCCCGGGTCTACGATAATCATCTCTTCCCTCACCCCTGAATCTATGGCAAGTTTTATGCTGATCCTCAGGTAATCAACAATCTCGGGGATCAGCGCCTCATATTCAGGATTGACCTGCATATTCTTCGGCGTTCCCTTGATATGCATAAGCACTATAGGCACACGACATTCTGCTGCGACTTTCGGCATTCCCGGGTCAAATCTCAGCCCGCTTATGTCGTTGATAATGGATGCCCCTGCGTCCAGGGCCCTTTTTGCCACATCGGCTTTATAGGTGTCTATGGAAATGGGGACTTTAATTCGTTTTGCCAGTGCGTCGATTACAGGTATGATGCGCCGAACCTCTTCCTCATACTCCACCGGTTCAGAGCCTGGCCTTGTGGATTCACCTCCCACATCAATGATATCCGCACCCTCTTCCACCATTCTGAGACCGTGTTCAATGGCTGAATCCCTACGGAAAAAAAGACCCCCATCCGTGAAAGAATCGGGAGTTATATTGAGAATTCCCATAACATGGGTCTTCTGTGAAAAATCAAGGGAGAATTGTCTGAAAAAGAGCTTCACCTCAGCACTGGGCCACCGAGGCAGAAGGAAGGGTTCGGCACATTGGGCAGGTCTCTTGTGCTACACCTGGATCTCGGCCTTCTCGTCTTCAGAAGAGGGGCTTTTGTCCCCTTTAAGTCCCTGGATAAGTTCCTCAAGTTCGCGGCCATCCATGGTCTCTCTCTCCAGAAGGGATTTGGCAAAGGAATCTAGTATATCATAATTCTCAGAGAGAAGTTTCCTGGACTCCTCATAC
>DATKOU010000033.1:0-4174 GCA_035524455.1 Thermodesulfovibrionales bacterium
CAAAGGATGGGTTTATTGTTGTCGGCATGGGTAAAATTGGGGGAAGAGAGATCACCTTTGATTCCGACCTGGACCTGATCTTCGCGTGCAGGGAAGATGTGCAGGAAAAAGAGGTGAAGGCTGCAGAGCGGCTCATCAGGCTTCTCACCTCCTACACAAAAGATGGGTTGGCATACCGGGTGGATGTGAGGCTGCGTCCTGAAGGAACAAAAGGCCCTTTGATCTCGGCTATGAATGCATTGGAGCGCTACTATTCCCGCGATGCGCATTCCTGGGAAATCCAGGCCCTCCTTAAGGCAAGACCCATTGCAGGAGATCCTTACACTGCGCAGTATTTTATGGAGATGAGGGAAGATATCCTCAGGAGGAGAGGGGGGGAGGTATCTGCCACTGATATCAAAGGAATGAGGGAAAGAATCCAGCGGGAGCTCTCCAGGGAGAAGGAAGGCTATGACATAAAGTTGGGTCCCGGGGGACTGGAGGAGCTTGAGTTCGCGGTCCAGTATCTTCAGTTGGCAAACGCTGATAGCCACGGTGACCTCCTGGTTCAGGGAACATCAGACGCGATAAAACGGCTGGCCTCCACAGATCTTATCGCCGGGGAAGAGGCTGATTTCTTGCGGGACAGCTACCTCTTTTACCGGAAGCTGGAGAGTTTCATGAGATTGAAGGGTGAGCCTATCCTGAAAAAGTCAGGGATATCCACCGGGGATGTTGAGGAATTCATGGGTTTTGGTGACAGCAAGGAGTTATTTGCGCATGTGGAAGAAAGAAGAACACAGGTAAAAAAGCGGTTCGAGAAATATTTATACTGAGCATGTGAACAAGTGTGATATAATTTTTATGAGGTGGACACGTGCTAAAACTCCGTGACGGTATTGTAGAGTTATATAAGAAGGTGGCGACTTCCATTCCCCCTGACGTGGAAGAGGCGATGAAGGGCGCGTTTTCCTCTGAAGGAGATGCGAGGGGCAAGAAATCTCTTGCGGGCATACTGGAAATCATCCGGAAATCAAGGCAGGTTTCCAGGCCGGCCTGTATCGAGACCGGCATCCCTATATTCAAAGTGAAGGTTCCCCGGGGGTTAAGTCACACGGAGATGAAGACCACCATACGGGAGGCCACTGCCATTGCCACACGCAGGGTGCCGCTGGGTCTGAGTGCCGTGGACATACTCACGGGCGAGAATTCAGGTGATAACACCGGCATCGGTTTCCCGGTGATCTATCTTGAGGAAGCACCCAATGACACGCTCGCAGTAGACCTCATGCTCAGGGCAGGGGATTGCGAGAACTACGGACAGACGTACCGGCTGCCTGTGGAGGACCTGCAGGCCGGGCGTGACCTTGACGGGGTCAGGAGATGCGTCCTTGATTGTGTCGCAAAGGCAGGGGGTAAAGGCTGTCCTCCTTACACTGTGGGGGTGGGGATCGGTGCTACTCATGACCAGGTCTCTGTCCTTGCAATCCACCAGCTCTTCAGGAAGATCCCGGATGAGAGTGAATATCCGGCCATTGCAGGGCTCGAAAAGAGACTCTTTAATGAGATTAACGAGCTGGGAATAGGACCGGTGGGCAGTGGCGGTACCACCACTGCGCTTGGGGTGAAGATAGGCATCAACCACAGACATCCTGAATCATTTCTCGTGCATGTCGCTTTGGCGTGCTGGGCAAACAGGAGAGGCCGCCTCATCTGGTAACCATCCCTAGCCCATCAATTCATAAGCTCCTTCATGGTAAAAGGCTCACCCGCTCCAAGGCAAGATACAATAGCCCTCATTGACTATACCGGGTCTGCGCATCTAAGAACATTTTGTTCCCATTTTTTGTCACGGTCCGCTCCTGCGGGCCGGCACATAACTCATCCGCCTCAGGCGGATTGCCGTTCGAGCCGGACACCTCTCCCGAGTGTATGAATTATCTGGGCTGGAGTCCCAACCCAAAATCTCTTCTCCGGACGATACGCCCCCGAGAAGAAGCGAATGGTGATATCATGCGCAGCTTGCAGATCAAGACTGGCTGTTCCGCCTTAGGTTGACGGCTATCCTGTCCGGTGATACCCTCTTAATATGGAGGAGTTCGAGGTAATAGACATCTCCGGTGATGCAGGGATAAGGGCATACGGAGAAACCCTCGAAGATGTCTTTACCAATGCAGCCATGGGGATGTACAGCCTTATCACAGATCTTAAAGGAATAGGAGAAATAAAAGAAATTGCTGTGACCGCAGAAAGCCGTTCCCTGGAGGGACTCGTTGTGTCATGGCTCAATGAGCTTATATTTCACTTTGATACCTATGGGTTCATTGGCAGGAAGATAAGGGTGGAGACGCTGGAGAATCACCGGATCGTCGCAAAGATATCGGGTGAGGACTTCGATCCTGAACGACATGAAAGGAGGCTGCTCATCAAGGCGGCTACCTACCACCAACTCAGCATGGAAAAAAAAGAAGGACATTGGGTTGCCAATGTGATCTTTGATATCTGAACAGAAGGGAGGTGATGTTATGGGTATCGAGAAGCTCAGGAGGATCGACTCTACGAAGTTGGAGATCCCCGCAGATTATAAACCCGGCATGAGGGTAAAGGGAATGATTTATGTGGATGATGTCCTTGAGAAGGCCCTTGAGAGCCAAGCCATTGACCAGGTGGCGAATGTGGCCACGCTGCCGGGCATTGTCAGGGCGTCCATGGCCATGCCCGATATCCATACCGGCTATGGCTTTACCATAGGGGGTGTGGCAGCTTTTGACGTTAAGGAAGGGATCATCTCGCCCGGAGGGGTGGGCTACGACATTAATTGAGGGGTCCGCCTTCTCAGGAGCAACCTCAGAAGGGGAGAGGTTGTTCCGAGAATGAAGGACCTCGTGGGGGTCCTTTACCGGGAAATTCCTTCCGGAGTTGGTTCAAAGGGGAAAATCCGCCTCGGTCCTGAGGAGGAAAGGAAACTGCTCACCAAAGGTGCACGATGGGCTGTGGAAAAAGGGTATGGAGACGCCTCTGATCTTGAGAGGATCGAGTCAGGAGGCTGCATCGAGGGCGCTGACCCTGACCTCATAAGTGATAAGGCATATGAAAGGGGGAGGGCACAACAGGGCACCCTCGGTTCAGGCAACCACTTCCTCGAAATCCAGTATGTGGATGAGATATACGATGAAGAGTCAGCCAATGCCCTTGGTCTCTTTAAAGACCAGATGACCGTGATGATCCACACAGGCTCCCGCGGATTCGGGCACCAGGTCTGCACAGATTTCCTCGAGGTAATGGAGAGGGCGGTGAACAAATACAAGATCACACTCCCTGACAGGGAACTTGCGTGCTCGCCCTTGGGAAGTCCTGAGGCGGCTGATTATCTCGCTGCCATGAGGGCTGCAGCCAATTATGCGTGGGCAAACAGGCAGTGCATCATGCACTGGACCAGGGAGGCTTTTCTGGGAGTTTTTGGGGCCACGCCAAGAGACCTAGGCATGAGCCTCATCTATGATGTTGCACATAACATTGCAAAGATCGAAGAGCATACGGTGAACGGCAGGAGAATGAAACTCGCTGTCCACAGGAAAGGGGCCACACGGGCATTTCCTCCAGGACATCCGGAGCTTCCCGATGCATACAAAAAGACAGGGCAGCCTGTGTTAATCCCCGGGGATATGGGAAGGGCCTCTTTTGTCTTGCTGGGGACCGAAAAGGCGATGCAGGAGACCTTTGGCTCCACCTGCCACGGAGCGGGGAGGATCATGTCGCGACACCAGGCAATACGCCAGGCAAAGGGCAGGGCAATATGGCGGGAGATGGAGGACAAAGGGATTATCGTCAAGTCAGCAGGGAGGGAAACCCTTGCAGAGGAGATGTCAGAGGCTTACAAGGACATATCCAATGTGGTTGATGTGGTGCATAATGCGGGGATATCAAAGAAGGTCGCGCGGCTCAGACCCATGGGTGTGGTGAAGGGATGAGGTCAGAGGGGAGTGGAATTTTCATCCTTACGTCGCAACACACTTTCCTCCCTGCCATGTCCCGATATTGATTCGTGTGGAAAATAGTACGAGGCAGTCATAATCCGGGGAGATATCTTGGATACCATCACCATCAAGGTCGAGGTTGAAGCGCACCGTGGCCCCGAAGTATCCAATATTGGTCGAAACGATGCCGTTTGTATGCATAATCACTGTCCCCCTCC
>DATKOU010000034.1:0-19715 GCA_035524455.1 Thermodesulfovibrionales bacterium
CCACGTCCCTTCCCTCGATCACCGAGTCCGCCATCTTTGACGCAATGAGCTTTATCGCCCGTATCGCGTCGTCATTCCCCGGAATGACGTAATCGACCTCATCAGGGTCACAATTCGTATCAACAACGGCAACTACGGGAATAGAGAGCTTTCTCGCCTCTGCAATGGCGATCTTCTCCTTCTTGGGATCTATTATGAATACCGCTCCAGGGAGTCCTGACATCTCCTTTATCCCCGTGAGATTTTTTTCGAGCTTAGTCCTTTCCTTCTCCAAGAGGGAAACTTCCTTCTTGGAAAGGGCTTCGTAGGTGCCGTCCTCCTTCATTTTTTCGATACTCTTCAGGCGCTCGATGCTTTTCTTTATGGTGGTAAAGTTGGTGAGCATTCCGCCAAGCCATCTCTGGTTCACGAAAAAGGCACCCGCTCTCTTCGCCTCCTCCTGAATGGCATCCTGGGCCTGCTTCTTTGTGCCCACAAAAAGTATGGCCGAGTTACCTATGGAGGTTTCCCTGACAAACTTATATGCATCCTCGAGTCCCTTCAGTGTTTTCTGGAGGTCAATGATATAAATGCCGTTTCTCTCTCCGAAGATAAATTTTTTCATCTTCGGATTCCATCTCTTGACCTGATGGCCGAAATGTACGCCGGCCTCCAGGAGTTCCTTCATTGTTACTACCATAAAATGCGTCCTCCTTTGGTTTTTCCTCCGCCATCTCCCCTTCTCCCCGTAAACAGGGGACCACAAAGGAGAGGTTTCCTGGCGTGTGTTTTTACAAGGTTAAAAGTTTATCATAAGGTACCTGGTTTTTGCAATACAGCCTATCTCATTTTTTGATTGCATTTCGCAAGGAAAATTGCTATATATATAGCGTTTGAGAGGGAGGGTTATCTGATACTCGCTTCAATCACACGATGCTCCGGTATCACCGGTATCAGGGGAATGAACGTATTGATCTGCACATTGCGGAACCATAACCGTGAAAGAGGGGAAAAGATGCCTGCCCTGCAATGGGAACCCATCCCAGATATCAATGTATAGAAACCAGACATGCTGTACGGAAATCCGCCAAAGAACCGGCCAATTATCATCAGGATTTGAATTCCTTAAGGACTGCAAAAACATTAAATACCTGCGGTTTACTGATAAATTCATGGTGAGGCATAGTTTTTGCTTTCAAATTAATGCTGAATCAATAAAGCATAGAGAAAGGGATTAATGGTGTGCTGAAAGAAAAGGACGTCCGGTATTCTGTCAAGCATGCCACGGTTATAATCTTATCAGATGCCACTCAAGGAGGTGGAGGGTGACTCTATTGAGAAGCAGTTTTTGTTTCTTGACTGTTCTT
This sequence comes from Thermodesulfovibrionales bacterium, assembly GCA_035524455.1. Classification (GTDB taxonomy): domain Bacteria; phylum Nitrospirota; class Thermodesulfovibrionia; order Thermodesulfovibrionales; family UBA9159; genus DASPUA01. The sequence continues at coordinate 1,347 of DATKOU010000034.1, forward strand.
GTATTGGGGCTGACAGGATGCGAAGCCCTGAAGGCTTCCAAGCCCATCATTCCCATAAAGGAATACGAACAGATGATCGCGGGAAGGCTTGATGCGAATTATGTGGGTACGCGCACCTGTCTTTCTGCCTGCCACTTTCACGACAAGATACGGCGTGATTTTGAGGCAAGCACCATGGGCGCCCAGCTATCGAGCAAGTCCGGTATGCCTCTGGTTGACTGCGAATCATGCCATGGGCCTGGGAGCCTCGCTATTGAAGGGATTACCCCTGAGAAGGTCGCAATGGACGCAAAAGAGGGAAAGCAGACTGCGTGCTATTACAAGACCCTTATCGAGATCAAGAATCTTCCTGCCGGGGCGCAGTCCCTCATTTGCCTTAAATGCCATACGGCGAATGCCACGTTTAACCTCCATAGTTGGAATGCGAGCGCTCACGCGATCAACGACGTTTCATGCTCAGAATGCCACAAGGTCCATGTGGGACCTGATTTGACGGTGAGGCGACGTGCAATGGCGGAGATGTGTGACAGATGCCACCAGGAAGTCAGGGCAGCGTTTTATCTGCCGAGCCACCATCCCGTTCCGGAACAGAAGGTCTTCTGTAATGACTGTCATGATCCCCATGGCTCCTTTTATACAAAGTCCATGAAAAAAGGAACGATAAAGGAGACATGTAGTCAATGTCATATGGAAAAGGCTGGGCCCTTCGCCTTTGGACATGCTGACAATACCGAAGACTGCACCACATGCCACAGTCCTCATGGCTCGGTAAACAACTGGCTACTCACCCTCAGGGTGCCATTCCTCTGCCTCCAGTGCCATCCTGGACACAGGACCTCCAAAACCTCCTCAGCAGAGTCAAAGGGTGCGTTTTATACCAGGTGCACAGATTGCCATTCCACGATTCATGGAACGGACCTTCCCTCTGCCAGCGGCAGGGGAAGGTTCACCCAGTAGGGGAGGAGGGTGAGATGAAAAAAATACTATCAATAGCTCTCGCGGTCCTGGTCTCGATGATATTGGTTCACATGGCATATTCTCAAGAAACTGCAGCACCACAGGTTGCTCAGGAATCAGGCATGGAAGAGACAGCCCCTTCAGAAGCTTATACATTCCCTACAATAAAACCCGAAGCATCACTTTTCTTGGGCGGCAGATTGGCAGGCTTCAGCGGGTCTCCAAGGGCTGATCAGTATGAATACCTGCATGACTTTGTCCCGTTTGGGGGAGAGCTGAGGTTGTTTGAGTATCCGCACAGACTTCACCTCGATGTAGATATTCAGGATCAAAAAGATTATTTCGGGGATTTGAGCTACTCATATAAAGACCTCATTCTCTTCAGGGGGGTTGACAGGACTGTGTGGCACAACTTGGTGAACATCCCGCTCATAGATCTCAATCCCGCAACTCCTTCACCTGGAGTCGATGTCAGAGACAGTGGGGTAGAGTACGGGACAAGGACCAGTATGAATAATGCATCCCTTAGATTTAAGATGCCGGACTTCCCACTCCATATTTACCTAGACGGCAGCTACATTGACAAATCGGGGGGGTCCATGCAGCAGCGGTTTCTGGGAGGTTCCGGTTATTTCAACAATATTGTGAGGGTTTCGGAGCAGCGCGATGTGGACTGGGTCACCAAAGGGCTCCTCATGGGTATAAACAGCCATTTAGGGCCGATAGAAGCGGACTTCTCTCATGGCGAAAGAAGGTTCGATTCCTCGGGCACGCAGGTTTTTCAGGATTTCTATACAGATGCAGGGGTCAGACCAGCGGGAGTCTTCGAGCACAACCTCATCCCTGATTTCAAGAGCTCATCAAATACCCTCAAGCTCCATACTTCATATACAGGAGGCATCGTCGCATCCGCAACATTATCAAATATAGATACGAAGAACGATAGCAGTGGGACGAAGGCAGACTACTACATCGGCACAGCGGATTTTACGTGGATGCCCATGCCAAAGCTGACCTTTTACGTGAAGTACCGTTACAAAGATACCGACTTCGACAATCCGGGTTCAGTTACGATTGCCGACCTCTCCAACCCATTTCAGACCTTTACCTACCCTGTAAAGGCGGCGATCTCATCCATAACGAATACCGTCTCCGGAACTGTACGGTATCTCCCGATCAAAGGGGTGACGCTCAGGGCAGAATATGCGTTTCAGAACATCGATAGAGACAATGCCAGTTTGTGGGGTCTTCCGGATTCAACCCAGAGCAACACTGTCACAATCTCAGCTGATACAAGAATCCTCAAGGGCCTGAACTTCAAGGCCCAATATACCTATCTGCAGATTAGCAACCCAGCATATAACACCGACCCAAACCACTCTAATTCAGCCAAATTCTCCCTTTCATGGATTCCCATACCCCAAGTGAACACCTATGTGAGTTATACCTTTGCAAGGGAGAAGCGGGATAATGTGTCTTTTGTTGAGGCGGATGGTACCATCACAACTACGCCTAACAACAGGGACGTAAATAAGGATATGGTTATGGGGAGTGCCACGTTCCTCATATTAAAAGACCTGTCTCTCACCGGAAGCTACGCCTACATGCATAACAACACAGAGCAGGATATGGGGTATAGTGACCTGGCAGGGATTCCACAGACTGACCCCTCTGTGCCTAACAAACAAACGGCGCAGACGGTTGCGGCCGATCTGAATTATATGCCCAAAAATAATATAACCCTCCACGCCGGCTTCAGCTATACATTAAGCAGCGGGCAATTCTACCCCAGCAGTGCGGACCTCCTCCAGCCAGTGTCTGTAGCCTCTTTTTCAGCCCTCAAAGAGAAAGAGACAGCGTACACTCTGTCAGGAGAATACAGATTTAAGAATGGGTTTGGATTGGAGTTGCGGTATAAGTACTGTCATCTGAACGATGTCCAGAATAATCCATATGATGATGTGCAGAACGGGAATGCGAATATCTTCATGGTACTCCTGTCAAAGAGGTGGTAGGCATATGATGAATAAGGTTAAGAAATCACGAATTCTGGCGTGCGCCTTGAGAGAACGGACCCCTTTTGCGGTGTTGCTCTATGTATGGACTATGGTGGTGCTTGCTTCGATGTGTTTCTCTCCTCCCACCTTTGCCGCTGAAAAGACCGTCGGGGTGATCATGACTGGCAACATCTCCTACTATAAGGACATTCACAAGGCATTCATCGAAGGGCTGAACCAGGAGGGTCTCTTTGCCCAGGGAAAGGTGGATGTCGTGGTGCAAACCCCTGCCCCTGAGACCATGGCATGGACAAACGCGGCCAGAAAGCTTGTGGCAATTGGCTCCGCAGTGATCGTATCATACGGTGCCCCCGCAACCCTGTCGGTTATGAGTGAGACGTCTGATATCCCCATTGTGTTCGCGGGCGTATATGACCCCCAGGCCCTTGGCATCACAGGCAAGAACATTACGGGAATAAGCGCAAAGGTTCCTGTGACGAGTCTGATAAAAAATCTCAAAAGCATCTCGAATTTCAAGACGCTCGGGGTGATTATTAACGACTCGGAGAAAGACAGTGTGCTGCAGGCAAACGAGGTGAAGCAATTGGAGGGCAGTTTTGGGTTCAGCTCCAAAAGCTTCAATGTGAAAAGGGCGGAAGACGCTTCTAGAATTACGGGTGTTGACGCGCTCTATCTCACCACGGGATGCACCGGGATGCACTGTGTGACCAATATTGTTGGCGTTGCGCGGAAGGGGAAGATGGCTTCGGGAGCAACCATAGGAGGAGGAGAGGCCAGTGGAGTCATACTCACCATAGCCGCAAATCCCCAGGAGCAGGGGAGAGAGGCTGCAGAGAGAGTGGCAAAGCTCATCAAGGGGGCGAGTGCAGCGTCCCTTCCGGTCGAGCAGCCTAAAAAAGTGGACATGATCATCAACCTCAAAGAGGCCACGGATATGGGACTCAAGGTGCCCTTCGACCTACTCACCTCGGCAACAAAGGTAATCAAATGAATCGTGGGATAAACCTCCAGAAAAAGGCAATTATTATGGTCGGAGGGATACTCTTCTTTATCCTTGCGATCAACACCCTCGTGCTCACCTCGGTCGCCTCAAATAAGTATAAGAGCGCATTGCTTTCGAAAACAACCGCCGTGGGTGAAGGGATGCAGAGAGATCTCGGCAGGGCCCTGAATCTCGGAATCCCCCTTGAGTCAATGGAAGGGGTGAATGAAAAACTCCAGGAGCTTATTTCCAGGGATCCGGCAATTGGGTACACCATGGTCACGGATATCAAGGGGAAGGTTTTCTTCGATACCCGTCAGGCAGAGCTCGGCAAGGAACTCAAAGATGACGCATCTCTGAAGGCGGCCTCTTCACCCAAGTCCATTATCCAAACAATAGGCGCTTTTTATGACCTCTCTTTCCCCCTGATGAATGCGGAGGGGAAGATGGTCGGTGTCCTTCGCATAGGGATCAAATCAGAGGCGGTGAACTCCCAGCTGTATGCACTCCTTCTGTGGGCCCTCGGGATATCGTTGGTGAGTTTCCTTGTTTCCCTTGGCCTCGTATCTTTTTCCATCTCCCGATTCATCACCAAGCCTATTATGCACATGGAGAAGGCTGCCGAAGGGATTGCCGCAGGCGATCTTACCTCTGTCATCGAGACTAAAGGGAGCGATGAAATCGCAGCCCTGGGGAAGGCAATAAACGGGATGGCATTCAACCTTAAAGACATGCTTTCAAAAATCAGAAACATCTCCAATAGCGTTACCCATGTCACCTCAAATATCGTGAATTCGTCACAGGGGGTGTTAGCCGTTGCTGATGTCCAGAAAAAGGCGATAGAAGAGACCGCAGTTGCCATGACCGAAATGAACAGTTCCACGTCCAGTGTGGCGCAAAGCGCGGAGAGCCTTTCCGATTCGTCGGTGGACACCTCATCCGCAATCCTGCAAATGACCAAGTCCATTGAAAGGGTAGCAGAGAGCTCAAATATTTTCGACGAACAGACCCATGAAGCTGCTTCATCCATAGAAGAGATGATCTCCAATATCAAACAGATTACCCAGAGTCTGGAGAACCTCTCTTCATCGTCTGAGGAGATTGCGTCCTCTGTGACCGAGGTGGACGCCACGATCAAGGAAATCGAGCATCACGCGGGCGAGTCGGTGAGACTTGCGGAGAAGGTTACGACCGATGCGTCGGATAAGGGAATGAATGCGGCAGAGGCTGCCATAGAGGGGATGGAGAACATAAGGAAGAGCGTGGGTGCCCTCTCCGATATGATCAACATACTCGGCAAAAGGTCTGAGGACATCGGTAAGGTGCTCAACGTCATCGATGAGGTCGCTGACCAGACAAACCTCCTTGCTCTCAATGCCGCGATTCTTGCTGCCCAGGCAGGCGAACACGGCAGGGCATTTGCAGTAGTGGCCGATGAGGTGAAGAGCCTGGCAGAAAGGACGTCCCTCTCCACAAAGGAGATCGCCGCGCTCATCACCTCAGTACAGGAAGATACACGATCCAGCGTTCAGATGGCTGGGCAAGGCATCGAGACGGTGGAAAGAGGTTTGGGACTTGTGCGGGATGTCCACGAGGCCCTCAGCGGGATACTGGACAGTTCAAGGGTTTCTACAGAAATGTCAAAGGCAATACAACGGGCAACTTCCGAAGAGTCACAGGTAATAAAGCAGATTACCGACTCTATCAAGGGGATGTCGAAGCAGGTGGAGAACATCTCACGGGCAGCACAGGAACAGAGCAAAGGAAGCAAATTCATCGTCGAGGCAACAGAGAAGATGAGGGAGATTTCGCATCATATTAAGGTTGCGACAGGGGAGCAGAAAGACGGGAGCAGACAGATCTCCGGTGCAGTGGAAAATGTCACGCAGCAGGCTGATCATATCGCCAAGGCCACAGGCAAGCAATTAGAGAAGAGCGCCGAAATCGTACAGTCAATGGATAAGATTCAAAATACCACGGGCAAATTGATACAGGTCTCACATGAGATGAGCGCAGCCATCAATTCTCTCAAGGAAGAGGCCCGGAACCTTCTCTCAGAACTCCAAAAATTCAACGTGTGAATTAATTCCTGCAGATAATTGCCCATCCCTTTTGAAAAATAGCCTGCTGTTCGGGGCATACACCGTGAAAATACAACCCCCTATTATAGGGTCCAAAGGAATAGGAAGCAGCAGGGCTTGGGACCTGGAGACGCTGATTAATTCCCTCAGCGAGGCGATTCTCCTCCTCGACAAGCGCAACACAATCGTCTTTGTCAATAAAACGGGTGAGGAATTCTTCGGGAAGAGCCATCAGGAGATTATCGGAGCAAGGCTCACCGACCTCTATCCAGGTGCGAAGACCATTGCAAGGCTGGCAAGAAAGGCAATGAAAGAGTTGAGGTCCTTCAGCGCGAAGGATGTGGAAGCAAAAATCAATGGCATTTCCAGTGTGGATATCGATATTACTCCGTACCTCACTGATGATAAATGCAGCGGTGTATTGCTTTCTATCCGGGAGAACCTCTCTATCGCGGAAAGGGAGGACTCTTCCTTCGATTCCCTTGTCTATCTCCTTGGCACCATAGCCCACGAGATCAAGAATCCACTGGGAGGCATAAAAGGGGCTGCTCAGCTCCTGAAGGGAAAGCTCCTCAAGGGTGAAGCGCGGGCCTTTGCGGGCGCTGATACCGTAGATGAGTATATCAACCTCATCATACGGGAGACGGACAGATTGAATACGGTCTTGCAGAATTACCTCACGATGAGTCGGAGGCCCGCCCTTCAGGAGATGAATATCCATGAAATCCTGGAAAAGGCCATTTCGATAATGGATGTTTTGCTGAAAAATGTTAATATAGGAATCCAAAGGGCGTACGATCCGAGCCTCCCCAGGGTTATCGGAGACGGGGGCAAGCTGCTTCAGGTTTTTCTCAATGTCATCAAGAATGGCATTGAGGCAATGCCGAGGGGGGGGAACCTGAGCATTGCGACAAAGCCGTCCGCCGAATATGCGGTGCAGCACGGACAGATAAAACGCTGGGCAGTAGTGTCCATCAGGGACACCGGCAAGGGTATCCCCAAACAAGAGATGCAGAAGATCTTCCTCCCTTTTTATACGAAGAAGAAGAAGGGTACCGGGCTTGGTCTTGCCCTTTCAAAGAAGATCATTAAGGATCACAACGGATTTATACGGGTGGAGAGGCCTGAATCGGGAAAGGGAACCGTGTTCCATATCTATATTCCCTTTGCCCAGTGAGGAATTGACTTTTTTTGGCACACGAAGACCACATGGGAAAAGAAGTACTCATCATAGATGACGATGAAGCCATCACCTGGGTGGTGAAAAAGGCGCTTGAGCCCCTGGGCTATAAGGTAGTGACACGCCCTCGACTCTCTTCCGGGCTTAAGGCGGTAAAGGGCGGCCTTCAGCTTGTCCTCCTCGACATTGTCCTTCCCGATGGAAACGGCCTCAATGCACTCAAGGAGATCCGGTCCACCTTCCCGGATGCCATGGTCATCATGGTCACCGCACACGGCAGGATGGAGAGCACCGTGGAGGCGATGAGAGAGGGCGCCTATGACTATATCGAGAAACCCTTTGATGTGGAAGAACTCAAGATTAATGTGGAAAAGGCATTCAGGGACATGGCAGTGAGAGAGGAGCTCTCAAATCTCCGGAGTGTAACGGCGGAGGCCGAGGAACCCCTGATCGTGGGAAGAAGTCCCAAGATGCTGAAGGTATTCAAGGAAATCGGCAGGGTGGCATCAAAAGATATCACCATATTGATCGTGGGAGAAAGCGGGACCGGCAAAGAGCTTGTGGCAAAGGCGATTCACCATAACAGCAATCGCAGGACCGGACCATTTGTCGCCATCAATGCGGCCTCTATCCCGAAGGACCTCCTGGAGGCTGAGCTTTTCGGATGGGAAAAAGGGGCGTTCACAGGCGCGAAAGAAAAATATGCGGGGAAGGTCGAATCAGCCCGCGGTGGCATCTTGTTCCTGGACGAGATTTCTGAACTGAACCTTGACCTTCAGGCAAAACTCCTGAGGTTTATGCAGGACAAGAAGTTCAGCCCCCTGGGGAGCAACACGGTCATGGAAGGGAATGTGAGAATCCTCGGCGCAACGAACAGGGACCTCAAGGAGGCCATTACCAAAGGATTGTTCAGGGAGGATCTGTACTACAGGTTCAATGTGGTACAGATAAAACTCCCCACGCTGGCCGAGAGGCGGGAAGACATCATCCCTCTCGCGAAACATTTCCTGAAAGATGCTGAGAGAAAATTTGAGACAGGGAAGAAGGAACTGTCCCGGGAGGCGAAGGACTTGCTGCTCAAATATCCCTGGCCAGGCAATGTGAGAGAGCTCGAGAATGCCATCAAAAGGGCATGTATCCTTTCCAACGGGACAGTCATCGAAAAACGCGACCTTCCCTTGGAAGAAGCCAATTCCTTCTCTATCCAGGACTTTCTCGAGGAGAAACTGAAGAGATATCTCAAAGAGATGACCAAGCTCGAAAAGTGCAACCTTTATGATTCGGTAGTCTCGGAGGTGGAAAAGGCCCTTATCAAGATTGTGCTGAACGAAACCGGAGGAAACCAGCTTAAGGCCTCAAAGACCCTCGGAATCAACAGAAATACCCTGAGGACGAAGATCAGGGGATACAAGATAAAGTGATTGAATTTTATGAGAGCGCTGTGGTATAAATAACCGCTCCTTGCTCTCGCTCTTCCTCTGCGGAGAGGCGAGGGCTCTTCCGCGCTGAAGGTCATTGACCTCTGGCGGATCCCCGAGAGGGGAAAATCCATAAGGAGGTGTTCAGATGAACATCTATGAAAACATCGTAATCCTCAATGCGTCCCCTGCCGATGAAGAGATCGAGGCGTCCCTCAACAAAATAAAAGACCTCATCACCAATGCGGGAGGCGAGATACTCAAGGTTGATGCATGGGGAAGAAGAAAACTCGCCAATGAAATCAAAAAACAAAAGAAGGGGTTTTATGTGCTCCTTGTCTTCAGGTCGGCCTCATCCCTCGTCAGGAAACTGGAGGACTATTACAAAGTCTTCGACCCTGTGATAAAATACATGGTGATTAAACTTGGGAGCAAGGAGAGCACACATTTTCTGGCAACTCTGATCCAAACTCCAAGGGGTGACGAGGCAACGGCCAAGCCGGCCCCGGGTACAGCGACCCCTGCGCCGGGTGCGGCTTCTGAGTAACGGTCTGCGGGGAGAAGAGAGGGCACATGTATAACAGGATAATACTGATCGGCAATCTCACCAAGGACCCTGAACTCAGGTATACCCCGCAGGGCACTCCGGTGGCTTCCTTCAGGATCGCGGTAAATACCCGGTATAAGCAATCCGACGAATCCAGAGAGGATACCCTGTTTATCGATATTGTCACCTTCGGGAAACAGGCGGAGACATGCAGCCAGTATCTCAATAAGGGGAAGTCGGTTCTCGTGGAGGGAAGACTCCAGGAGAGGAGATGGGAATCAGAAGGCCAGCAGAAGAGTAAATTCGAGGTCATCGCGCAGACAGTGAGGTTTCTGTCAAGAAAGGGCGCGGGAGAGGGTCAGGGAGTTCCCGAGAGCGAGGTCCCTCCTCCGGAAGGCATGACAGACCCCGAACCATTCTAGGTTCGGTTATTACTATTAAGTACTATTAAGCCACTCACATAGGAGAAGAAAGGAGTCCACATTGCAGCAGAGAAGATTTCAAAGGAGAAAGTTCTGCAGGTTCTGTGCAGAGAAGTTTGAATTCATTGATTACAAGGATATCAAGACATTGAGAGGGTACATCACGGAGCGGGGAAAAATCCTGCCCAGGAGGATGACCGGGGTATGTGCAAGGCACCAGAGGAGTCTCAATGAGGCAATCAAAAGGGCAAGGAATATCGCCCTTCTGTCATTCGTGGAAAAATAGATGAGGATTCCCAGGACGTGGGTTCCTCTTATTGCAAAAAGGGTCCTGGACGATCTTATCGCAAAGGGGCTCGTCATTTCGAAGGTGTCCACCGAAGTCCTCATGGCAGAAGCGGAACGCCTCATTATGGAAGAACTCATTATCGAGGACAGGATCAATGACGAGGTGAGAGAGATCCTCAAGAAGTATACCGGGGAGATGCAGAAGGGGAGGCTTGACTACAGAAAGATGTTCGAGCTCACCAAGAAGAAGATCGTCCAGGAAAGGGGCGTTATCCTCTGATGCTCTCGGATGAGAAAGTCTCCCATCTCACCCATCTTCTTTTTAAGGGATTGACCGACAAAGCGCTAATAGAACTTGTTGCAGAAGAAGGCAAGGTACGACGAGAGGTAAAGCGGTCAATTGTGTCCTTCCTCAAGGTGAGCGAGGAGATCGACCTGTCTGTAAGGAAGAAACTGCAGTCCTTTTCGAGAAAAATCGTTGAAGGAAGTCCCGAATGGGAGGTGCTCTACAAAAAGTTCTACAGGGAAGAGGCGGCAAAAAGAGGTTTGGCATCGGAGTAAGAAGGGCGCTTTTGCCGTTTCTCCTTCTCCTGTCGTATTCAGGGCTTATTTTCAATTTCCCTTCAACGAGGCCCTCAGTCTGGTTTTGCTTCAGCCTTTTCCCCGTTGCCGCATATGTGTTCCTCTGCTTCATACAACGTCAGAAAAAATATACCTTCGAGACCCTGGCTTCCCTTGTCCTTCTCATGGCAGGAGGGATACAGTTCCTCAGACATGACTGGCTTCATGGGCTCTACGTCCCCTGTCTTGTCATTTTCGCTTTTTTCTACGGACCAAGGGTCCTTATCCCTCTAAGCATTACCATCCCCTTTCTCGAGATCAGACATTTTGTGCAGGGCAATCCCATGGAGGAAGCCTTTTCCAGCGGGGCCGCTGCCCTGAGCGGCATACTCGTGTCTCTGGTTGTCTCAAGGACGAGGGAAGAACGTGACAGGCTTAAGAAGTCCTTCGATGCGCTCAAGGAAGAGGCGGAGAATATGGATCCTGTCACCACTGCAGGCATTACGAGCACTAATGGCCTTGCCTCTCAGCATCTCTCCTCGGCGCGCAGGACAAACGAAGAGATACGGGAAGTCCTCCTAATAGCCAAACACGCGCTCACTGCAGATTCTGCGCAGATGTTTTCCCTTGAAGAAAAATCCCTGCACCCGCGGTGCTCCGCAGATGAGTCGTCATCCGTTGATATCCCTGACTCGGGCCCCCTGCTGTTATGCCTCCAGAAAAGGCAGTCCCTTGTGTTTACTAGCGGCGCGCACAAGAATACCCCGCTTCTCAGCAATATTGCAGTACCGATTGTAGACGGGAGTTTTGCATACGGCGTGCTCACTCTGCAGGGAAGGAAAGGGGTGCTCAAGGAGAACGATCCGAAGATGGTGGAGATGTTTTCCCGTCAGATCGTGAATATTCTCAACAGACAGCGCATCTATTCCCAGTTGCAAAAGGAACACCTGATGCTGAGAAAACTGAAGGACGGGGGGACAAGGATGATCTCATCGCTGAAGATGGATGATATCGCCCCCAGTCTTATTGATGCAGTATACAGTATCGCGCCCCAGGAGCGGGTCTCCATAGCCCTGTTTGTTCCGAAGGAGGAGCAATTTGAAATGGTCCGGCAGATCGGATTTGCGCTTTCAGAAGGAAGTACCTTTGATCTCGGCTCTACGCGTATCGGTCTGGTGGGAAGGAGCAGGGAACCTGATTATATCTCTGATTTAAGAAACGAGCGGAGCCAGGCGCTGCCGTTCAAGATACCCGATGAGGGCTCCCTCTTCATGATGCCTCTCTCTTATGAAAAGGAACTCCTCGGTATCCTCGTATTCCTGTCCCCCATCCCTAATGCAATCCGCCCCTACCAAATCGAACTCTTAAAGGTGCTCGGGAACCAGGCGGCGGCGTCCCTTGCAAACGCGAAGTTCCACGCAGAGATAGAGAGAATGGCCATTACCGACGGTCTCACCGGACTCTTTAACCATAGAAATTTTCAGGAAAAACTTACTGCCGAGTTCAGGAGGCTGGAGCGATTCTCAGCCTCCCTTTCCCTCCTCCTCATCGATATTGATTTCTTTAAGAAAATCAATGATAGTTACGGACATCCCGCAGGTGATGAAGTATTGCGGGAGGTTTCCAGGATCATCAGGGAAACCATAAGGAGTGTGGATATCCCTGCGCGGTACGGGGGAGAGGAGTTCGCGGCACTCCTGCCCGGGACAAACCATGAAGGTGCGCTTAAAATGGCCGAGAGGCTGAGAGAGTCCATTGAGAAAACAAATTTCCCCATTGAAGGAAAAAAGTTAAGGGTGAGCGTAAGCATTGGTGCAGCAACCTCTCCCCATGATGCAGCAGCAAAAGAGGAACTTGTGGAAAAGGCGGATAAGGCGCTTTATTATGCCAAGAGGAACGGGAGGAACCGATGTGTGCTCTGGAGGGAAGTGAAGTAAATGGAACCTTTCATTTCCTACGTAACGGAAGAGGAGATCAGGAGGGCCCGGGCCCGGGCCCGGGAATTAAGAAAGACTCAGTGGTGGAAAAGGAAATGTGCTGCCGGAATATGCCATTATTGTAAAAAGAAGGTCAACCCAAGGGAGCTGACCATGGACCATATCGTCCCCGTCATCAGGGGGGGGAAATCCACAAAGGGAAACCTGGCCCCTGTGTGCAAGGAGTGCAATGACAAGAAGAAATATCTGCTGCCCATCGAATGGGAAGAGTATCTGGAACGCTTGGGCAAAGAGGAAATCTGATATGCGTCATAGTATTACACTCCGCGTGGGGGATTGAGGGGAAAACAGTGGACATATTCGCAAAGATTGCAGAGGAGAGAATAAGACAGGCAATGGAGGACGGGGAATTCGCAAGCCTGCCGGGTTCGGGAAAACCGCTCATGCTTGAAGACGAGACATGGATACCCGAGGACATGCGACTCTCCTACAGGGTTTTGAAGAATGCGGGCTGCATTCCCCCTGAGCTTGAAAAGAGGAAAGAGATTCTGAACCTTAAGGAACTGCTGAACACTATTGACGACGATAAAGAACGACTGAGGAAACTGAGGGAACTCAATTTCAAACTGATGGAATTCAATATCATAAAGGGGAGGCCCCTTTATCTTGAAACCTTTCCTGACTATGAGCAACGTATTTTCGAAAAAATTACGAATTCGTGACCACAGGCTGTCTCACGTCAAAAGTCCTATGTGATAAATGGCGACCATGGGTGAGGATACACGGAGTACAATAGTCCTTGTGGTCTGCTGCACTCTCATTATTGCGGCTGCCGCGGCCTTGGGCTGGAGTGGCGATGATATTCTTGGTCTATGGAACAACGAGGAACGGGACGGGATAATCGAAATCTTCAAATGCAGGGAGGACTACTGCGGCAGAATTGTCTGGGCAAAGGAACCAACCTACCCTGCCGACGACAAGATGGGGAGGGCAGGACAGCCCAGGCTGGACGACAATAATCCCAGTCCTGGCCTCAGAACCAGGCCTATTATCGGTCTCCAGATCATGAACGATTTTGTTTTTGACGGAGACAACGGATGGAAAGAAGGCACAGTCTACGATCCCAAGAATGGAAGGACCTATAGCGGCAAGGTGACCCTTGTTTCCCCGAATGAGCTGCGGCTGAGGGGGTATGTACTTTTCTCATTCTTTGGCCGCACCACTATCTGGACACGGCTGGAGCATTGATCCAACTGGTCACGACTTCCGTAAGAGATAGGCATGTGCGGAGAGGCCTGCGCCAAAGGCGACCATAACGCAGAAATCTCCCCTTTCAATTCCCTTTTCCAAGAGATCGTTCAACACGAACCAAACCGTGGGCGATGACATGTTCCCATATTCAGCAAGAATGGCACGTGTTGAACGCAATTGTTCCTCGGAAAGTCCGATTTCGGCCTTCACAGTGTTTATTATCTTTTCTCCCCCTGTATGGAGTGCCCAGTGCTTTATCTCTCCGACCCGCAATGCCCTTGGTTCAAGGACATCCTTAACTACCTGTGCGACCGCCTTTTTAACGAGGTGAGGGAGCCTTGTTGAGAGTTGATTATACAGCTGACCGTTCTTGTGGATATAGCGTATTGCGTCACGGTCTTCGGGAACATAATAGCTGGATGATGCGACAAGTTCGATCCCCTGAGGGCGGCCCCAGAGCACTGCAGCAGCCGCTCCGTCGCTGAAGAGGGCATTAGAGACGAGCAGACTCAGGTCGTCCTCCATCTGAAAAGTAGCGGTGCATATCTCCACCGAAACGCTCACAATCACCTTGTGTGAGGCACCCCTCACAAGGGATTCGGCCACCTCCAAATTCGGAATGGCTCCGCCGCAGCCGCTGCCGACAAGGTCATATACCCTTATATGACGGTCAAGCCCCAGTTTTTCGATAAGGTACGTCGAAATGCCGGGACAGATATAACCGGTGCATGTATTCACTACAAGCCCTGCCATGTCGTCAAAGGACAGGCCTGCCTTAACCAGGGCGTTCCGTATTGCCTGAGCCGAAAGGTCTACTGCCCAGCGCGTGAATCGCTGAATGCGGTCATCCGGATTCTCGCTAAAGAAACCTTCAGAGTCGTCAACGGCAAATCTCCTCTTGCGGATGGCCGGATGAGCGAAAAGACCCTTCATAAGCGTGAGGCTCCTCGAACTCAACCTGTCTGAATACCGGTGAGCAAGAATTTTCCCCACCTCCTCCTGCTGAACGGTGAAAAGCGGTGTCTCCACTGCAATGGATCCGACATACACATTTCCTGACATCTGTTCTTTGTTACGCACGTTATACCTCCATTCCTAATAGCCTGAGCCCCCTCCTGATGAAACTGGTATGCTTCCACAAGGGAGAACGAAGTCCCACCTTATACGCGAGGCGGTGAATGGACGGAAGAAGGGGTGAACTCAGTGAGCTGGAATTCATGAAATTCATGTGTTCGTTCATTGAGGTTTCTATTTGTTTCCGCATCCAGTTGTATTCAACGGTGGGCGAGAGATAAAAGACCGGCTCAAGCATCTGAGCGGACGAGTGAGAGAGGAGCCCCTGTTTCCTTGCAATGGCTTCCAGTCCGGTACCGGGATAGACACGTATGCCCATGCCAAGAAACACAGTATCTGTCGGGCGGATACACCTCTCTGCAAACCGTAGGGTCTCCCTCACCGTCCCCTCTGTCTCATTGGGCCCTCCCATCATGAATATCCAGACACAGGGGAGCGTATGACGCCGAACGACCTCTGCGGCCTTATGCACATGCTCTTTTGTGTATCCCTTCCCAAGCCCCTCAAGGACGCTATCTGATGCGCTTTCCACGGTTATTCCGATACCCGAGAACCCTGCACGTTCCATCGCAGCGATGAGGGTGTCATCAATGGAAAGAGGATTCAGTTCCAGGCTCTCAAGAGATACGCGTGAACGGGCCCGGGCGACTTTTTCGCAAATGGAAAGCGCATGATCATACGGGGAGTTGAACACATTGTCGACAAACTCAATATGGGTGAGGCCACCTGCAGTGAGCTTGCCAATGGTATCCACGACCTCTTCGGGATCACTCAGGCGGTATCTGCTCCCCTCAATTTTCCGGTACGTGCAATAGACGCATGAGAACTGACAACCAAGCTTTGTCTGGATTGGAACGGTGGAGAGTCTCCTGAGGTATGTCTTCAGGTCAATCCAGCGCCGGAAGTCAGGTGAGGCGCATGAACAACCATTCATTGATGAAGCGCATGGATTGACATTGAACGTACCCTTCTCGATCCATGCAATTCCCGGAAGCGTTTCGGGGGGTTCTTCCTGAGACAGTTTTTCAAGAAGCATCGGGAACATGGTTTCTCCATCCCCGAGTACTGCCCAGGAGGCACCAGTATAACGGAGCAGCTCTTCCGGCATAACAGAAACCGCCGCCCCCCCCAGCGCTACGGGCGCTGATGTCATGCCTCGCACAGAATCGATCAGGGGGAGGATATCTTTTAGAAAAAAGTTCGGAGACTGGATGTCGTTATTATCGATGTTCCTTACCGAAAGCCCTACTATATCCGGGTTTCTTTTTTCCAGTTCACGCTTCACCACCCGCAGAGGGTCTTGCTGAAACATCAGATCCAGGAGCCGAACCTCGTGTCCTGCACGCGCTGCCGCATCTGCAACCAGGCATGCACCTAAGGGCATGACCGGCATGGGGAACTGGTTGCTGTTTGTACTTATAATAAGGACCTTCATTCTCTTCCTATAATACCATTGCGCACGATGATTCTGAATTACTACGAAAGGTAACATCAGCCAGGGTGTTCCTCATCACTTTCTTATATATTCCTTTTAGGTCGATAATAATTGGTAATTCTTGTTTCTTGCGGTAAAATGAAAAGAAAAGTGATCGCCGAACATTTTGAGGTCCTCTTGATAAGGAGAAAGGAGAATATCCATGGACAGGAAGTCAAAAGGCTTAATCGCAGTGTTCGTAACAGTCCTTCTGGCGTTTGCGGCATGTGCAAGCCAACAGCCTCTGGTCACTATAGGCCCGGCAAGAGGCGAAATTGTGCTCGCAATGAAGGCCAGCGATTTCACGTTTGAGCCAAACAACATTAAGGCTTATAAAGATGATGTGGTTGTATTGAAGATTGAAAACATTTCCAGTACAGGACACAATTTTACGCTAAAAACACCTCTGGGGAACGCGGAGCAGAGCGTGAAGCTTCCTCCAATGGAAACAGTGACAGTCAAGGTCGAGCTTTCTGAAGCAGGCACGTATGAGTTTTATTGCGATAAACCGTTTCATTCAACACTCGGGATGAAAGGCCAGATTGTGGTCACCCAAGGACCATAAGCAAGGTCATATAGAGCAATGCGTGCAGAAACCGAACTCACGACGGGTCTCCACCAATAATCTTTCCCGAATATGTGTGGACAGGCGTCTATCGTGACTATATAATAAGTCGAGGATACCAGGAAACCGCCAACGATATCTTCAGTATATAAAAAGGCGCAATTGTCTAAAGGAGGAAGAAAAATGAGAAGAAAGGGTCAGGGCTTATCATTTATCGGTGCATTCGTGACCGTATTGCTTTTTATTTTCGGAGTGTTCTTCACTGCAGCAACCCCTGTAATGGCAGCGGACGTAAACGAGGCGCAGGGGTTTGTGGACAAGGCGCGTGTCACCTTCAATGAGTTCATGCGCGACAGCAACTATGGATGGTTGCACGAACATCTCAAAGAGGCTAAAGGCCTCCTGATCTTTCCTCAGGTGATAAAGGGCGGCTTTTTCCTCGGTGGTTCTGGCGGGACCGGTGTTCTTGTGGCGAGGGATGCAAAGACAGGGGACTGGAGCCAGCCTGCCTTTTACACCATCGGCTCGGTGACCTTCGGTCTCCAGATCGGTGGTGAAGCAGCAGAGGTGATCATGATGGCAATGAGCCAGAAGGCCATTGATTCCCTTTTCGCGTCATCATTCAAGCTCGGGGGAGATACCTCCATCACACTCGGCCCTGTTGGTGCTGGTGCCAAGGGCAATATCACCGCTGATTTTATTTCCTTTGCAAAGTCAAAGGGCCTTTATGCCGGGTTGAATCTTGAGGGTTCTGTAGTGGACGTAAGGGACAGCCTCAACAGAGCGTATTATGGTAAAGAGGTCAGGCCGGTAGAGATTGTAGTTGAGAAAAAGGTAAGTAACAAGGGATCTTCAGAACTTCGCACAACCCTGAAAAAGGCGGTCAAATAGACCTGTTCGCGTTTTCATTGAGACGGGGAAAAGGATCTCCTGATGTTGAGACTGTTAACCGGAGAGAAACAAAAAAAGAGACAACACTGTTGGAGTCAGGACCTATGGGGCGTGGTTCTGCCCATGGTCACAGGAATAACAAAGGAGGTTTCATGAAGTTAGGAAGAGTCTTTACCCATGCAGTGCTTTGGTTGCTGGTAGCACTTATGGCCGCGCCGCCATGGGCTTTTGCGCAGGACACCGAGGGAGGGCCTTCTGCGGCGTTTTCCAGGGAACAGCTTGAACAGATACTGGCGCCCATAGCGCTCTACCCTGATGAATTAATCGCGCAGATTCTGATGGCATCGACCTACCCCCTCGAGGTTGTGCAGGCCGACCGCTGGGTCAGGCAAAACAACAACCTCAAGGGCGATGCCCTTGCCGATGCCCTTGAAGAACAAGACTGGGACCCAAGCGTTAAGTCCCTGGAGAACTTTCCCCAGGTGCTTCAGATGATGAGCGAGAAGCTTGACTGGACCCAGAAGCTTGGAGATGCCTTCCTCGCACAGGAGAAGGACGTTATGGACACTGTCCAGGTCCTCCGGAGAAAGGCCGAAGCTGCAGGCAACCTGAATACCACACAGGAGCAAAAGGTGATCGTGGAGAAAGAGACGATCATCATCGAACCAGCCAATCCCCAGGTTGTCTATGTGCCCACGTATAACCCCACCGTAGTGTACGGTG
>DATKOU010000035.1:0-3254 GCA_035524455.1 Thermodesulfovibrionales bacterium
CAGGGACGGGACACTCTGTGAGGATCCCCATTATCTAGGCAGCTGGGACCGGTTCAAACTTTTTCAGGGTGTTGATGAACTGGTCAGGCTAAAGTCCAAGGGATTTCAACTCATAGGGGTGACAAACCAATCGGGAATCGCACGGGGACTGGTTGGAGAAGACTTTGTGAAAGAGGTAAACCGTCTTTTTGTCGAGAGATACGGGTTTGACGACTTTTTCTATTGTCCTCATCTGCCTGAGGAACACTGCTCCTGCAGAAAGCCTGAACCGGGGATGCTCCATGCTGCCCGTTCCCGACATGGTATCGACCTGAGGAAATCCTTTGTGATAGGAGACAAGGAGGTCGATATGCTTCTCGCCAAAACAGTGGGAGCCAAGAGCATTCTTGTGAGGACCGGCCGGGACAAAGAATCACCGTACGCGGATTTTATTGCAGAAAATCTCAGGGAAGCGATAGGACTTGTGGGATAGCCCTCATGCCTGATAAACACAAGAAGATACTCATCATCAAACCCAGTTCCCTGGGGGATGTTGTCCATAGCCTTGCTGTTCTGGATGCCCTCTACAGGTGTTTCCCTGGGGCAGAGATACACTGGCTCGTTGCAAAGGGCTTTGAAGGTCTCCTGGAGGACCACCCCATGCTCAAAAAGCTGTGGATTATCCACAAAGACGAATGGAAAAAGATATCCAGGATTCGGACTACGGTCGCTGAGTTACGCACACTCTTCAGGAATCTCCGGAAAGAAAGATATGATCTTGTCATTGATCTTCAGGGCCTTTTCCGGAGCGGACTTATTGCAAAGGCCACAGGGGCACCGATGCGTATCGGATTTAAGGAGGCGAGGGAAGGGAGCACAACCTTCTATACCAATATGGTTGAAGGGGGAAAGGATATTCACGCAGTGGACAGGTACCTCAAGATTCCTGCCTTCCTTGGGTGTAACGTGGCGCGGGTGCGCTTTCCTTTTCCACCCTCTGTCCAATCACTATCCCCGGCACTCCCTGTCCCTACCGAGTATGCGGTCATGGTCCCTGGCGCGAGAAAACCGGTGAACAGATGGCCTGCCCGGAGGTTTGGAGAGCTGGCGTCGGAGTTACCCATGAGGACCCTAGTGTTGGGAAGCCGCGGCGACAGAATGCTCGCAGAAGAGGTGGTGAGGGCATCACAGGGCAAAGCAGAGTCCATTGCCGGGAAGACTGATATAAGGGGATTGATTCAGCTAATCAAAGGTGCCAGGTTTATGGTGAGCAATGACACAGGTCCCATGCACATTGCTGCGGCCTTCGGCATCCCTGTCTTTGCCCTCTTCGGACCTGCAAATCCGATGAGGACAGGGCCCTACGGGAAGGGCCATACCATAATTCGTAAGGACATTTCCTGTGCTCCCTGTTACAGGAAGACTTGCAAAAACCCCCGATGTCTCGATATGATAACCACAGGGGAGGTTGCTGAAATTATAAGCAATTTTCTGAGGAGGAATAACGACACATGAAGAAAATCTATGCTTTTTTTGTCATCTGGATGGTGCTCTTTTCTGCCAACGCATTTGGATCTTCCGCAATCCATTGGTTCTCCCTCAAGGAAGGCACAGAGAAGTCAAAGGCCGAGAAAAAACCCATGATCGTGGATTTCTTTTACGGGAAGGGATGTCCCAGGTGCGAGGCGCTTCAAAAGGGGGTATACGATAATCCCACTATCGCCAAAAAGATCAATGATGAATTCGTTCCCATAAGGGTTGATCTTACGAAAAAGCTTACTGAGGAAGAGGAAAAACTGGGCAACAAATACGACTTTAAGAACGACTGCCTGCTCCTCTTTATGGATTATCAAGGCAATGTGATGAAAGACCCATCGGGCAAGAGGCTCTGTTTTGCCGACACGGTCGAGCCTGAATGGTTTGTTCAGTATCTGGATATGGTGAAGAAGCAGCAAAAATAACTTCTTTGTGCTTGTCACTGCCTTGCTAAAACTTGTATTTCAGCTTAATTCTCTATAAATATTTCTTATCAGGAGGGCCAGCCTTTTGCCTTTACTTTGAGAGACACGGTGTGGTATAAATTGCAAAAGTCTGCTCTTGTCGATGACGGATCGTCCTTGAAACGGATAGTGAGAGCATTTCCCGTCCCGATGTATCGGGACTGCGGGGTTCTTCATAAACCGAACGCACAGGAGGTAATCATATGAAGCTCGGTATCCTTGTGAATACCAACAGGCATCTTAAGGATGTGGTTGGGTTAACAAAGGCAGCCATTGCGAAGGGACATGAGGTGATGCTCTTCAATATGGATGATGGCACAAAACTTCTTGGCACCCCTGAATTCAAGGAGTTATGCGGCACAAAGGGTGTTATCATGAGTTTTTGTGATCACAGCGCAAAACACATCGGTATCACCACAGAGGGCCTTCCCCAGGAGATCGTCTGCGGCAGCCAGTATAACAATGCGGTGATGATGCACGATGCGGAAAGGGTGATTGTCCTCTGAGCACCCTGCACGACGCAATGGATCATATACCAACAAAGGGGGAATGAACATGAAGATTCTGCATATATTGAACGACGGGCCGAGCCCATTATCCACCAAGATCACAGGTGCTCAGTCCAGGGACCATGAGGTCAAGATTGTTGATCTCTCCAGGAAAGAGATGTCATATGAGGCGATCATCGATGCAATCGTTTCGAGCGACAAGGTGATCTCCTGGTAAGGGAGGTGGCTGAGGGACAGGTGTCTTTCGGCCGCAGGGTTGTAATGGGCAATAACATTTACCATAAGGAGGGGGCGAGATGAGAAAGGCTGGAACAATTCTTATCGGAATGGTTCTCGCCATAGCACTGGTGGTCCCTGTCTCTGCAGCGGACGATGTGGCAAAGAAATTAAACGAAGTGCTGATGAAGGGTCCTGCAGAAGGCCACTGGCAAGTGAAGGCTGATGATGTAGACGCATGGATAAAGGCGAAAAAGACTGATTTTCTGGTAGTGGATGTGAGACCCAACCCACCGGGTCAGCAGGGCGGCCGTATCCCCGGATCCATTTATATCCCCTATAACGAAATACTGAAACCCGAAAACCTCAAGAAGCTCCCGAAGGACAAAAAGTTAATCCTTGTGTGCGTCACAGGACAGACACAGAACCTTCCTGTTGTGGCCTTGAGGGTGCTCGGCTATGACGCCCGCACCATGTCGTTCGGCCATGCTGCATGGATCAAAGATTATCTTGGTGCCCAGTTAATGCAGCAGGCCATACAGAATGCTGC
>DATKOU010000036.1:0-3492 GCA_035524455.1 Thermodesulfovibrionales bacterium
GGCCATCCCCCACAAAGATAAAGAGGGCATGAGGAAACTTTTTCAGGACTAACGGGATCGCATCAAGAAGGACGTGATATCCCTTTTTCCTCCTCAAGATTGCAACTGTCCCTATGAGTGGTGTTTCCTCTGCCATTCCCATCTCTTGTCGCAGGTTCCCGGGAACCGCCTCAGGACTGAACTTGGTCATATCTATTCCTGTGTGTATTGTTACCACATTTTCAGGACAAACCCCCTCACGTATCAAGTATCGTCTCACATATTCGCTGACAGTCACCACGACATGGGGGAGGAGACTATAGGTAATCCTTGATGTCATGGGTATTGCAAGATGCCTTGTTCTTACGATCACGGGTTTTCTTCTCGAAATCCTTCCTGCTATACCCGCAAGAAAACTATCTCTTCCGCTATGCGTATTGATTACATCAATTGCTTCTTTTCTGATC
Source organism: Thermodesulfovibrionales bacterium (assembly GCA_035524455.1). Classification (GTDB taxonomy): domain Bacteria; phylum Nitrospirota; class Thermodesulfovibrionia; order Thermodesulfovibrionales; family UBA9159; genus DASPUA01. The sequence continues at coordinate 447 of DATKOU010000036.1, forward strand.
AATCGGAGAATATAGGTGATGGCTGAAACGTCATAATGCCTTCTCATACTGCACGTTCTCACCTCAATGCCTTCTGAGCAGGCATTTTTCTCGATGGTGCTCCCCGGCTGACACAGTATGATAACCCTTATGCCGTACTTCCCGAGACCTACGGATTCCTTCAGTATCCTGTTCTCCTGTCCTCCCCAGCCTTTTGATGACTCTGTATGCAGTACCGTAAACATTCTCAGTGCTTCTCCAGTTTTTCTCTGAGCATATCCATAACCTCACCTGGAGATATGCCGTCAAGGCACTTGCTTACTTTTGTTCCCTCACACCCGTCGCTGCCGCAGGGGATGCACCCCCACTCACGCTGGATCACGGTGTGAATACCAAAGGTCTGTATCCCGCTTCTCTGGCTGTAAGGACTCTTGAAAGTCGCACTCTGAACACCGGACAGGGCCATTGCATTATCCCACGGCCCCCAGTTGAAGGCCCCGCTCGGTCCAAAAAGGGCAACGACCGGGGTGCCTACCGCAGCGGCAATGTGCATGGGCGCAGAATCCACACCAAAAAAAAGAGATGACATTTCTGACACTGCAGCTAATTGCTTTATGGTTGTTTTCCCGCAAAGGTCTACCACCCCTCCTGCGCCGTCCCCTGCCGGCGTGGGGATGAGAGAGGGGGTAACATCAGAAACCAAAGACAAGATTCTCTTTGCCTTGTTTATTTCCTTCGGGTCACGCGATGAGGTTATGACCACTCTTAATCCCTGAGTCACAAGCCAGCCTATGACCTCAGCCATGTATTCATCCTTCCAGCATTTAAAGAGCCAGCGGGAGGTAGGATGTATATGCACAACGGTATCACCTTCTGGTATCTTGTGCTCCAGGAGCATTGCCCTCACAAGGGCCCTGTCATTTTCCGGGATATGCAAATCCACAGAAAGACTCCCTGTATCTATCCCGAACTGACTGACTACGTCAAGGTTCTGTAACACCATATGCTTCCCCGTGTCAGGCCGGGAAAGGTGGGTATAAAGCCTTCTTTTCCCGGGAAACCCTTTCCCCGGCCTCCATCCAAGACGGTATCTCGCCCCTGATACAAAGGAAAGGATTGCTGCCCTGTCACCGCCCGTGAGGTCTATAGTCATATCAAAACCCCTTGTCCTGATCTCTTCCAGGAACTGTATCTCCCTCAGATACCGTTTCACCGGTGACAACCCCTTTACTTTCCTTTCAAAGAGGAGTATCTCATTGACAAGGGGATTACCCCTAAGGACATCCTCTGTACCGGAATTCACGAGGGCGGCGATATGTGCATCACCGAAATGCTCCCTCAGCGCCCTGAAGACAGGGACCGCGAGAAGGACATCGCCGATATGGCGAAGCTTTATCACGAGAATCTTTCTGACACCCTGGAAATTCATCGTTCAAGAATGGTGATCCGGACACCTATCAGCTTTCTTTACCCTCTTTATCATCTCGGTAAACTCCCGTGCTGCCCTCTGGATGGGATATTGTTCCGCCTTCTCCCTCGCCCGTTCCGCCATGACAGAAAGACGGGGAAGGGAACGGCGTAGAGTATCAGCCAGTTCCTGTACGTCGAGAGGGTCAGGGATAACAAAACCCTCCCTTCCGTTTTCGATGAGTTCAGCCGCACCGTTATTCCTTGTGGTGATGACAGGAAGTCCGGATGCCATCGCTTCCAACGTGGCATTGCTGAAAGGATCATAGAGGGTGGGGAGGGCAAAGAGGTCCGCGCCTGCATAGAATTGTTCTATCTCCCTTTGGGGGCCAAGGAAGACGATTCTCTCGCCGATACCGCGTTGTGTTGCCCACCTTTTATAGCTGCTCACCTCATCCCCCCCAATCACCAGCGCTTTGATATCCTCTTCCTTAATCAGGGCCATAGCACTGATAAGAGTCTTCAACCCCTTTCTCTTAAAGCCTGATCCCACAAAAAGCAGGAGATGCCCACGCTCTGATACCGAAAGATCCTGCCGCACCTTCTCACGCCACATTCCCCGGTTTTCGGGGGTGAACCTCATCAGATCAACGCCGTTATAGATAATCGTTATCCTTGCCTCCGGGACCGCGTAGTGGCGCATAATCTGCTCCTTCACCATTCTTGAATTCGCAACAATGAGCCCTGTATCCGAAAAGAGTCTTTTTTCAAGAGCGAGGAGCGAAAGATGGAGAGGGTTTATTCTGAACGAGAGCCTTTTATAAAAAGGCTCCACCCCCGACCTTATGGTGAGCCATTCTCTGTGGCATCCCTCTCCGGCCCGGTAGATATCCTGACAGGTTGTCCTTTCAAAGCTCACCACACAGTCCATCCCGTGATCTTTTTCCAGCGCACTCCTTGCATTCATATTGAACGTGACTACCGAGAGAAAGGAACCGAAAGGCACGATCCCTATTTTATGGAAGATTGCCCCCTCTCCTTCAGACCATTGGTGCGCGAATATGTGGATCTCATCTCCCTCCTTTCTCAAATGCCTTATGAGGGTCTGGAGATACCTCTCGGCCCCTCCATGAACAGAGAAACGCTTCTTAATAAAGGCGAGTTTCATATAAAACCCGGGACAGACAAAGGACAGGGAGGTGAAAGATGTTGATACGACACCTTATAAGGAAACCCCTTTGAAGTACACGTACATTTCCATCATAAAGAATTGAGCAACGTCTTCCTGCTCTCTTGTCGATTGCAAAAATCATGAGACCTCATGCCCTTTGTCACCCCTCCTCTTTTCCCATATCTTCACGTATTTTAGGAACGTATAGACGCTGTATAACCCTGCAAGGATGAATCCGTGCATTCCGTCCCTGAATCCCTGCCTGAGGAAAAACATTTTAATAAACACAAATACCGGATTTGCCATCATGGAGAGGAAAAGCGGAGTGGACTTCGTCTGGAAAAGTTCATTTGCAGAAAGGCTGGAGTACTGCTCCATCTTCCTTAGATAATCCGCAATCGCCCGGTAGGAATAGTGCTCTATGGGCTCTTTCAGGTAGCCCACAGAACCTTTCACCACCACTTTTTCATGAACTTCCCGATACTCCAT
>DATKOU010000037.1:0-25917 GCA_035524455.1 Thermodesulfovibrionales bacterium
ACCAAGGAAACCGATGCGTATATGGACCATCTATTGAAAAAGAGAAAAAAGCCCAAGACGATCAACTGTCATCTCGGCTGCATCCATGCCTTTTACGAATACCTTATCGAAGATGAGGGAATGCCGCTTGCCAATCCGGTCAAAAAGAATTACAGACTTCGTCTGCCCCGGCCGCTGCCCAAACATCTCAGAGACGAACAGGTGCTGGAACTGTTCAAAGAGATCAAGGATACCAGAGACCGGGCCATGTTCATGCTCATGCTCAGATGCGGTCTGAGGGTCGAAGAGGTTGCACGACTGACAGTGGATGCGATAGAGTACCGCAGCAGACAGCTGTGCGTCTTCAATGGCAAAGGCAGCAAGGACAGAATGGTGTATCTGAGTGAGGATGCTCAGACCGCCTTAGCGCAGTATGTGCAGAAACGCAGAGCGTCGAAGGAGAAGAGAGTGTTCCTGGTGCAGAAGGGACCGTTGAGGGGAAAGCCGATATCAGTGCGCGGCATTCAAAAGAGGATTGAGCACTATGCACAGGGGGCCGGGATAGAGGTATCCTGTCATCACCTCAGACACACCATGGCAACCCAGCTGTTAAATGCAGATGCCGATCTTGTCACCATACAGGATCTGCTGGGCCACAGCCGTATTACTACAACCCAGTGCTATTGTAGAGTCTCCAATCTCAAAGTACAGAGAGACTACTTCAAGGCCATAAAGGTTGTATTGCAGCGGACCCAGCCAATAAAGGGTAATGAATACGCAGATTTAACCAGCTGAAAATAAAAGAAAAAGCAGGTTATGTTACGTATAGCATGGTGGACCCAACACCAACCAATGAAAATGCTCCCTTAACCTTTTTGAGACTACTATCACTCAATGTTTCTTTCAATATTAAACACGCCAGAGATCTGAGAGATAAGATCTGCTAAAGTTACTTTCTCCTCCGCAGTGTGTATACACCTCACAAAGTTACACGGAGAAGTCTTTGGTAACAAAAAAATGAGTCTAGCGCTGATTTCTGTGAGTTAATACGATTGTCTCGAAATACATTGAAACCCTAACACACCCGCACAAACGCGCGAAAAGTTAACACGTAACACCGCTTATTTCAAAAACCCTCTCACCACTTTCAGGTTTCTCGGGTCATCTTCCTCGCTCTTCTTGGGAGTCTCGAGGATCAGGGGGACATCTTTTAATGAAGGATGATGGATGATCCGTTTCAGCCCCTCCTTCCCGATCTCCCCTGTCCCGATGTGTTCATGCCTGTCAACCCCTGCATTGAAAGCCCTCTTCGAATCATTGAGATGTATGAGTCTGACCCTTTCTAACCCAATCTCCCGTTCAATCTCCCGCACAATCTCATCAAGCCCCTCCTCACTCGAAAGATCATATCCTGCCTGGAATGCGTGACAAGTATCCAGGCATATTCCAGCCACGAGCGCACTGCCTGCGGCATTCATGATCTCCGCCAGATCCCTGATCTTTGATGAGATGTCGCCCCTCTCCCCCGCGGTATTCTCAAGGAGGAGGCGTGCATTCCATGTACGGTAACCGGAAACAATTCTCATTGCATCACTCGCTCTCCTCCGGGCATTGTCCCCGCTGTCCTCTGATGCGCTGCCTGTATGAAGGACCACATACTCGGCACTCAGGGCATCTGCCAGCTCCATCTCCCTGATGAGGAGCTGCACTGATTTATCAAGAATATCGGGACGTAGGGCAGCAAGATTAATAAGGTATGACGTGTGTATGAAAACCGGTTCGATCTCACTCAGTTCCCTCAGTTCCTTGAATTGTCTCACCGCTTCGTCTGACATCCTGCTCACATGCCATTGTCTCGGGTTATGAGAAAATATCTGCATGGTGGTGCACCCCAGTTCCCTTGCCCTTGTAAGGGACAGATGCACGCCGCCTGCGATTGATGTGTGCACGCCGAGTCTTCTCACCGAATGAGCCCTTTATGGTATAATTATAAATCTTCTTCAGTTGTCCTGCTCAAAGGTATGAAAAAAAAATACGCAATCGGCATAGACCTCGGAGGAACCCATTTGAGGGTAGGCTTAATTTCCGAAGAGGGAGAAATTGTCCAAAAGATCAAAATGCCCTCATCTGAGAATATTGTGGAATCCCTTGTGCAGTCCGTCCGCGACCTGTTCAGCGACACCGTAGAAGGAATAGGGATGGGTGTTGCAGGGCTCATTGACAGGGAGAGGAGAATCGTCACTGAATCCCCCAATCTTTCCAGGATTGAAGGACTGGACATCGCCGGTACCCTAAGAAATACCTTCAGTCTCCCGGTGGTTTTGGAAAATGACGCCAATGTGGCTGCCGTGGGAGAGAAATGGATGGGTGAAGGAAAGACCTTCAAAGACTTTGTGCTTCTGACCCTCGGGACAGGGATCGGTGGCGGCATCATTCATAACCACGGTCTCATGGACGTTTCAGCCGAGATAGGACATATGAGCATAATGGCGAATGGAAAACATTGTTCCTGTGGAAACTATGGCTGTCTTGAGGCATATGCTTCTGCAAGGGCCATTCTTTCCCACGCCACCGCATCCCTGGAAGACAGCGCTGAAAGCGCGTTGCGGGAATGCTGCAAGGGGAATATCTATAAATTGACACCTGAAGACATCTATAAGGCCGCCCTTGACGGTGACACCCTTTCCAGGGAAATCCTGAGGGAGGCGGGGAGATATCTCGGCGTGGGAATATCAAACCTGATTCATGTATTCAGCCCTGACGCAATCATACTTGCAGGAGGCCTCATCGGGGCCTGGAACATCTTTATACAGGAAGCGATCAAGGAGGCTTCACGACGCACCTTCAAGCAGCTGTTTGAAAAGGTGAGGATTCTCCCTTCGTCCCTTGGCGACGATGCGGGTATCCTTGGTGCCTCGCACCTTGTCTTTACATGCCAAAGAACATAAGAAATTTTTCGATAATCGCCCACATCGACCACGGCAAGTCCACCCTGGCTGACAGGCTCCTCGAATACACAGGCGCCTTGAGTTCAAGGGAGATGATGGAGCAGGTCCTGGACACCATGGACCTCGAGAGGGAAAGAGGCATTACCATAAAGGCCCATGCGGTCCGGCTCAATTACCTGGCAGAGGACGGACATGAGTACATACTCAATCTCATTGATACCCCCGGCCATGTGGACTTTTCCTACGAAGTTTCCCGAAGCCTTGTCTCGTGCGAAGGGGCCCTCCTCGTGGTGGACGCGACCCAGGGCGTAGAAGCACAGACAGTGGCAAATGCGCACCTTGCCATGGAACACAATCTCGAGATGATCCCTGTTATCAATAAAATCGACCTTCCCGCAGCAGACCCCGAGAAGATAAAGAAGCAGGTTGAGGATATTCTCGGAATAGAGAGCACGGATGCCATACTCGCCAGCGCAAAGGAGGGGATTGGCACCGAGGAAATACTGGAGGCCATTGTCAGGAGGATTCCCCCCCCGGGCGGAGACAGCACCAAGCCCCTCAAGGCCCTCATATTCGACTCCTGGTTTGATAATTACCAGGGCGCGGTAGTCCTTGTGAGAATATTCGAAGGAACGGTGAAGGCCGGGACCAGGATGCGGCTCATGAGTAGCGGTAGGGAATTTGAAGTGTCCCAGGTGGGAATATTTTCCCCGAAGATGGAGAAAGTGGACAGGCTTTCTGCAGGAGAGGTGGGATATCTCATCGCCGGAATCAAACGGGTCGGTGACACCAACATCGGGGATACCGTTACCGATGCGATGAATCCCTCAAGCGATGCGTGTCCCGGATACAAGGAGATAAAGGCCATGGTGTTCTGCGGCCTCTATCCCACGGAAACCCAGCAGTATGAGGGCCTCAAAGACGCCCTGGAAAAACTCCGCCTCAATGACTCGTCCTTTACCTTCGAGCCGGAAACCTCCACTGCCCTTGGCTTTGGATTCAGATGTGGTTTCCTGGGGCTCCTCCACATGGAGATCATCAAAGAACGGCTTGAGCGGGAGTTTGGTCTCTCCCTCATCAGCACCGCACCCACTGTCATCTACCGGGTGACGACGGTAAAAGAAGAGGTGATATTTATTGACAACCCCACATCCCTCCCGGAACGGTTTCTCACTATTGAGGAACCCTTCGTGAAGGTCACCATATTCGTCCCGCAGGCATATATTGGCTCTGTCCTTGACCTCTGTCAGGAAAAGGGCGGGACACAGAAAGAGTTTACCTATATCGGCAAGGAGAGGATTATGGTGGTGTACGAGATCCCTCTCAATGAGATTCTGTGGGACTTCTACGACAGGCTGAAATCAGTATCAAAGGGATATGCGTCCATGGATTATGAGTTCACAGGATACAGGGAATCAAGCCTCACGAGACTCGATATTCTGTTGAACGCTGAGCCCGTAGACGCCCTTTCCTTGATAGTTCAAAAGGACAAGGCGTATTATAAAGGCAGGCAGATTGTGGAAAAGTTAAGGGAGGTCATTCCGAGGCAACTTTACGAGGTGGTGATACAGGCAGTAATCGGAAGCAAGGTGATTGCGAGGGAGAGTGTAAAGGCACTCCGCAAGGATGTCCTTGCAAAGTGTTATGGCGGTGATATCACAAGAAAGAGAAAGCTCCTGGAAAAACAAAAAGAAGGGAAGAAACGCATGAAGCAGGTGGGGAGGATAGAGATTCCCCAGGAGGCATTTCTGTCAGTATTGAAGGTAAAATGAAGCGACAGGAGGAGTTCCGCAAGTGAAGAAGAACAAAAAGGAGTTAGTATGGGAATATGCAAAGGCAGTTGTCACGGCCCTCTTACTTGCCCTCTTTATCAGGGCATATTTTATCCAGGCATTTAAGATCCCCTCGGGATCCATGATCCCGACGCTGCTCATAGGCGACCACATCCTTGTGAATAAATTTATTTATGGCACAACAATCCCCTTCTCTGACAAGAGAATCCTTGTCTTCAGGAAGCCGGAAAAAGGTGATATAATAGTCTTCAAATATCCCGAAGACCGCAGCAGGGACTTTATAAAAAGGGTCATGGCGATGGAGGGTGATGTAATTGAATCGAAGAATAAGACGATCTATGTGAACGGGAAGGCCGTGGATGAGCCTTATGCCCAGCACACTGACACTTCCCTGAGGCCGGGGGGTATCGAACCGAGGGACAATTTCGGACCGTATATCGTCCCAAAGGGAAAATACTTTATGATGGGAGACAACCGCGACCAGAGCTATGACAGCAGATACTGGGGCTATGTGGATTTGACGGATATCAGGGGAGAGGCACTCATTCTTTACTGGTCGTGGGACAATAAGAACCATTGGCCAAGATTTGAAAGGATAGGGAGGTTGGTGAAATGAGATATCTTTGTAACAGCGATGGGTTCATAAAGCCGCTGCTGGTCATCGCAATCATGGCGTTTCTCATTTATGCGGGTATGCAGTTCGGGATCCCCTACTACCGCGCTTCAGCCTTCAAGAGCGAGGTAAAGGAGATTGCGCGTCTCGAACTGGGGCAGATTGAGAAAACAAGGGCCCAGATTTTTGAGGTTGCACAGAATCAGAAGATACCCATTGAAGCAGAGGATATTCAGATTACTAAGAAAACAAATACCACCCGTGTCCAGACCTCATGGTCCGTGGACGTGGATATCCTTGGGCTCTATCAAAGAAGACTTCAGTTCACGGTTGATGTGGAGGAATGAGGTGTTTACAGGGCTCATCGTTGAATTAGGGACTGTGGTGTCCCTAAGAAGGAAAGAGCCCGGGGCTTTCCTCACGCTTTCTGCAGATACCTTAGCAAAAGATGCAGGTATCGGGGACAGCATTGCGATCAATGGGGTGTGTCTCACTGTGGTGGCGCGTGAAGGTTCAATGCTTTCTTTCGACCTCTCCGATGAGACGGTGCGTTCCACAAACTTCGGACTGCTCAAGCAGGGAGACAGGGTAAATCTTGAGCCCTCCCTCAGGTCTGATGGGAGACTCGGCGGACATTTTGTGACAGGCCATGTGGATGCCGTGGGAAAGATCAGGTCGAAAACTATAGTGGGAGATACCGTTAAGGTGGTAATCGATTCCCCTGGAGAAGTGGCCAGGCTTCTGGTGGAAAAGGGTTCTGTGGCGGTAGACGGGATAAGCCTCACGGTGGTGAACGCGGCCAGGGACAGTTTCTCTGTGGTGATAATCCCCCATACTTCCCGTCTTACCACCATCGGGTTCAAGAATGCGGGTGACACTGTGAACCTCGAGGCAGATATTATAGGGAAGTATGTGGCCAAGTTTCTCCAAGGGTACAGTATGGATAGGGGGAATAGCGATTCACGATTGGTCAGGTCCCTGAAAGCGTCGGGATATATTCAGGAGGAGTAGACCATGCACAAGCACAAATTCAATACCATAGACGAAGCCATAGAAGACATTGCAAACGGTAAGATGGTCATCCTGGTTGACGACGAAGACAGAGAGAACGAGGGAGACCTCTGCATGGCAGCGGAAAAAGTTACTCCCGCTGCCATAAACTTCATGGCAAAATACGGAAGGGGTCTTATCTGCCTCTCCTTGCCCCCCCAAAGGGTTGAGGAACTGCAGCTTCCCATGATGACTGATGAGAATACTTCCCAATTCGGTACTGCCTTTACCGTGTCTATTGAGGCGAAAAAAGGCGTGACTACGGGGATCTCGGCATCCGACAGGGCAACCACCATTCTCACTGCCATTGATCCCAAGATGGGATCTGAGGACCTTGCAAGACCGGGGCATGTGTTCCCCCTTCGTGCAAAACCCGGGGGAGTGCTCCAGAGGGCTGGCCAGACAGAAGGGTCTGTGGACCTTGCGAGGCTTGCAGGACTTTACCCGGCAGGTGTCATCTGCGAGATCATGAGCGATGACGGTACCATGGCACGTGTTCCTGAATTAATAGAGTTTGCGAAACGCCATACCCAGAAGATAGTCACGGTAAAAGACCTTATTCACTACAGGACCAGGACCGAACGGTTTGTGAAAAGAATCTCGGATGTCAACCTACCCACCGACCATGGCGAGTTCAGAGCCGTTGCCTATGCGAACGACATGGACAGCAATATCCATATCGCCCTTGTGAAAGGAGAAATTAAGCCTGAGGAGGCTGTGCTGGTGAGGGTCCATTCAGAGTGTCTTACAGGTGATGTCTTCGGTTCAAAGCGGTGTGATTGTGGAGAACAGCTGCATAAAGCCATGGAAATGATAAATAAGGAAGGGAAAGGGGTCATCCTCTACATGAGGCAGGAGGGAAGGGGTATTGGCCTCGCAAACAAGCTTAAGGCATATGAACTTCAGGACAAAGGTCTGGATACGGTAGAGGCAAATATAAAGCTGGGTTTCAAGCCCGATTTAAGGGATTATGGGATTGGCGCGCAAATACTCGTTGACCTGGGGGTGAGGAAGATGCGGCTCATGACAAATAACCCCAAGAAAATCGTCGGGCTGGAGGGATATGGTCTGAAGGTCGTTGAAAGGGTACCCGTGGAGAGCAGTCCCCACGAACGGAATATTATCTACCTCAGAACAAAAAAGAAGAAGCTCGGGCATATGCTGGACAATGTATAACACCATGGTGTTCTATTTCTTTCAAGCACATCTCATTCTGCACAGTGCGGCGGTTTCCCATGGATAGAGAAAAAGCAAAGATTAAGCAGCTTGTGATAAAGAGCTATGGCGCGGTGGCGACGGGTAGCCCCTCGTGTCTTCCCCAAACAAGCTGCTGTGCTCCGGGGGCAGGCGCGCAAACCCTTCTCGAAACAGGCAGGAGGCTTGGGTATTCAGACGAAGAACTCACGGTCGGACTGGGGGAGGCGAACCTCGGCCTCGGCTGCGGAAATCCCCATGCAATCGCGGATCTCAAAAAAGGAGAGACCGTGCTCGACCTCGGGAGTGGTCCGGGGTTCGACTCCTTTCTTTCGTGTATGAAGGTGGGGAAAACAGGGTCTGTTATCGGTATAGACATGACCCCCGAAATGGTGGCAAAGGCAAGGGAAAATGCACAGAAACTCGGCCTGAAGAATGTGGGGTTTAGGCTTGGAGAAATCGAACATCTTCCCCTTGAAAATGCATCTGTTGATGTAATCATCTCCAATTGCGTGATCAATCTTTCTCCCGATAAGCAGGCGGTGTTCAATGAAGCACTCAGGGTCTTGAAACCGGGCGGGAGACTCGCGATCTCTGACGTGCTGAAAAAAGGTGAATTTTCCGAGGCTATCAAACAGAATGAGCACGCCTACAGTGGCTGAATTACCGGTTCAGTTCCCGTGGGGGAACTGAAAGAGATCCTCGGAAAGGCCGGATTTATCGATATCGCTATTCAGGACAAGGACAACAGTGATGAGATTATTAAGAGCTGGAATTTCGGAGAAGGGGTTGAGAAGATGGTTTTCTCAGCCTATATCACTGCCAAGAAACCCTAAACGCGACGCTGCTCTATTCAGCACAATGTCTTGAGTAGATGAGCGAAGATGAGATTCAAGATGAGGTTCTGCATCTCAAGGCCGAAATAAAAAGGCTTAGAAAGTCACTTGCAGAGCTCACCCCTCCCCTCCCCTTAGTATTGAAGAGGAGGGGATTCAAGATCTTCAAAAAAGAGCCGTGTGATGACCTTCTGTTGCCGGAAGAACGGTTCATTGATGAATACTACCGGCTGCTCCAGAAGTACTCATTCAGGCTTTTTCTCAGGGATGTGATTCACCACCAGCACCACTTCACCATAAGGGATGTTACCAGATATTCTACCCAAGAGGTGACTGAAGAGTATGTGTCACTTCTGCTCAGGATCAGGCTCATTGAAAGGGAAGGGGGAACAGATTCATACCGCCTCAGGAAGGGACCTGTCAAGAGTTTTGGGCCCACCCTTGAATGGTTTCTCTCCGAGATATTCAAAAGTGAGTTTGCTGCTGAGGCTGTATGGGGAGTAAAGTTCAAAAGGCCTGTGGTGGGGGGAGACTATGATGTGATTGCTAAGGTGGATAGCTCCCTTCTGTCAATGGAGGTCAAGTCTTCTCCCCCAAAGCAGATATACGCAAAGGAAATCTCCGCCTTTTTCGACAGGCTTTTCGACCTCATCCCCGATATTGCGATATTTTTTATGGATACAGAGCTGAGGATGAAGGACAAGATCGTTCCCATGTTCGAAGATGAGATCAAAAGACGGTCATCCCATGAACTTTCCTCTTTTCTGGATATTCCTGTCTCTCCCCAGGAACCTCCTCCTGTGGTGCGCATGGAAAAAGAGCTCTTCCAGATACAGAACAAAATCTTTATAATAAACGCAAAAGATAGTATAGTGAATAACCTTGAAAAGGTGTTGCGCCGGTTTTTCAGGAGGTCTCAACGGCCGGTGAAATAGAGATATGTGCCAGATGTGCGTGGAGAGGGTCATGCCGGAAAAAGTTTTCTGTTTCCGGCACGTAGCTCCGTTGCACTGATTTTGTTAAGTATATTTCCCTAAACGCAGAAGACGAAAAGAGGAGGGCTAGAAAGTATGAATCTGAGGGAACTAAAGAACACGCTGTCGGTGGTCGGGGGGAAGATCCAGATACACGATAATGATGCGTTACGAAAGGCTATGGACGAACTGGTATTCCAGGCGGTATTTACGGAAAACGATGACACAAAAAGAGACCTCCTCATATTCATTAAAGAAGCGGCAAAGACCGCTGGCGCGTTTCCCGCTTCTATCCAGGGGTTGTATGAGGAATTAGGCCGTGAGTATCGCGGCTTCACCGTGCCTGCCATGAACATCAGAGGGTTGACCTATGATACCGCACGGGCAGTGTTCAGGAAGGCCATGGAGAAGAATGTGGGCGCCTTTATCTTCGAAATTGCACGATCCGAGATAGGGTACACAAAGCAGAGGCCCCTTGAGTATTCCGCAGTCGTATTGGCTGCCGCGGTAAGGGAGGGATTCTCAGGCCCCGTTTTTATTCAGGGTGATCACTTTCAGCTTGTGAGAAAGAGCTATCTCGCGGACCCCATTGCAGAGACCACCTATGTCAAGGGGCTGATCAAAGAGGCGGTTGAGGCGGAGTTCTATAACATCGATATCGATTCTTCCACCCTCGTTGACCTGGAGAAACAGACCATCAAGGAACAGCAGAGACCAAACTTCGAAAAAACCGCTGAACTGGCGCAAAGTATTAGGGAGATTCAGCCCGCGGGTATCGACATCTCCATAGGGGGCGAGATTGGGGAGATCGGCGGCAAGAACAGTTCCACTGACGAACTCAGGGCGTACCTCGATGGATTCAGGGAGACCTTCAGGAGTGCGGGTAAAGGCGTCAGCAAGCTCAGTGTCCAGACAGGGACAAGCCATGGAGGCGTTGTGCTTCCGGACGGAACGCTCGCAAAGGTGAAGATAGACTTTGATACCCTCAAAACCCTCTCTGAAATTGCGAGAAAGGAATACGGACTGTCCGGTGCGGTGCAGCACGGTGCCTCCACACTCCCGGAAGAGGCGTTCGACATGTTCCCCAAAACAGGGACATCTGAAGTGCATCTGGCAACAGGCTTCCAGAATATCGTGTATGAAAGCAAGCACTTACCTGAGGAATTCAGGGAAGAGGTCTATGCATTCATAAAACAGGAATACTCCAAGGAATGGAAAGAGGGTCAGACAGAGGAGCAGTTCATCTACAGCACGAGGAAAAAGGGGTTCGGTCCATTAAAGAGCAAATGGTGGCAGCTCCCCGGAGAGGTAAAGGAACCCATCATGAAGGCGTTGGAGGCGCAGTTTGGCCTGCTCTTCGAGAAGTTGAAGGTTACCCGGACGATGGACATTGTGAAGAAGACGGTGAAACCGGCAATAGTAGCAAAGGAAATCAATCCTAGACTGCAGGACTAGGCAATGGAAAAAGATCATCCAAGGAGGGATACTCATGCCTGACATCAAGAGAATCGGGGTTATCACCAGTGGGGGAGACGCGGGAGGTCTCAATGCCGTAATCAAGGGCGTTGCGCGGGAGGCTTACGCACACGGGATTGAGTCTGTGGTTATCCCCAACGGCTACGCAGGACTCTATAACCTGATTGACTTACAGAATGTGGTGGTGCTCAATGCTGAACGGGTGAGCCGTATCGAGGCATCCCTGTCAGGTTCAGAGGCAGGACACTCACGGGTGAAGATCAGCAAGATCTCAGATCCCCAACGATATGAACGCATTAAGGAAGGTCTCAAGAAATTCGGCATAGACGCACTCATCATAAGCGGAGGTGATGATACCGGAAGCGTGGTGGTAGATCTTGGTGCGCAGGGCATTCCCTGCGTCCACGTCCCCAAGACTATGGACCTTGATCTCCAGCCTTATAGCGTGGGAGGTGATTCTGCCATAAACAGGATTGCGGTTATGGTGCGGGACCTTAAGACCACCGGCATGAGCCACAATCGCGTCATGGTGGTTGAGGTGTTCGGCAGATATGTGGGACATACTGCCTTACGCGGAGGCATCGGCGCAGAGGCAGACTGTATCCTGATACCCGAAGTCCCTGTTGATTTTGATGTCGTGTACGAGCATATCAAGGCCACCTATTTCGCGAGGATTGAGAGGAGCGACGTGAAGGCCGGGACCTATATGATGGTTGTTGCTGAGGGGATCAAGACTGCCAGCGGCGAATTACTCTATGATGAATCTGCCGGTGTGGACGCATTCGGTCACAAGAAGCTCGCAGGTGCCGGAAGATATGTGAGGCAGCAGATTGAGAAGAGACTCAAGGCAGACCCTGAAGTGAAAGAGTTCATGAAACGGACAGGCATGTATGCTCCCGGCGTGTATGAGATACCTGAAGTGAGAGAAGTGGCGCCGAGCCATCTCGTCCGCTCAGGACAGACTTCAGCATATGACGTCAACTTCGGATACCGGACAGGTGCTGCAGCGGTGTTGCTTTTACTTGAAGGGAAAACAGGTAATACGGTGGTAGACGTGAACGGTAATAAGATATCGTACATGACCACTTCCGAGGCGATAAAAAGGAGAGAGGTGGATTTGAGCGAGATCGCACTCTTCGAAACCCTCGGTATCTGTTTCGGCAGAAAGCCGCAGAAATTTGAATACGAGACCATGGCCGCAAAGGGGACTGTAGAGCGCCATCTCTAAGATCTGCCGAAAGGGACAGTCATATCAGGCAATGAGCAAGAAACTCGGGAATAAGATCGCGATTATTGTCGGCGGTGGTCCTGCACCGGGGATTAATGGTGTCATAAGCGCTGCCACCATTGAAGCCATTGCCCTGGGGATGACAGTGATCGGCATCAGCGGGGGGTTTAAGAGTCTCTTTGACGGAAACCGGGACTGCGTGATTCCTCTCACCATTGATGAGGTTTCGAGGATACATACTTATGGGGGATGCATCCTGCGAACCTCCCGTGAATATCCCGAAATGGTTAAGGAAAAATTCCAGGTTCTCATGTCAACACTCAAAAGGATCGGCGCAACCCATCTTCTCACGGTGGGCGGAGAAGGTACCCTCTTTATGGCGAACTGGATAGAAAGAGAGTCGAGAGGATCTATCAGTGTGGTCCATGTCCCAAAAACCATAGATAATGATATTCCCCTGCCCGGCGGGGTTTCTACCTTCGGGTATCAGACGGCGCGCCACCGGGGAGTTGAGATTGTGGAGAACATCATGGAAGATGCGAAGACCACGGGAAGGTGGTATTTCATAACGACCATGGGCAGGCACACAGGCCATCTCGCGCTGGGTATTGGGAAGGCATCAGGTGCAACCGTAAGTCTCATCCCCGAGGAGTTTGAGGGAGAAACGCTCTCATTCAAGAAGGTTGCGGACATCCTTACCTGCTCCATCATTAAAAGGCTCTCGATGCATAAGGACCATGGGGTGGCAATCCTGGGAGAGGGAATCGCGGAGAAGTTTGATATGGATGAACTCACCCATTATGAGCAGCTGGAAAGCGACGAGACGGGAAGAGTACGCCTTTCCGAGATTCAGCTGGGAAGAGTAATGAAGAATTTTGTGAAGAAGACCCTGGAATCCATGGGCATAAGAATCACCATTGTGGACAAGAATATCGGGTATGAATTGAGGGCAGCGAACCCGATTCCCTATGACGTGGAATATACGAGGGATCTCGGTTACGGGGCGGTGAACTACCTCCACAAGGGTGGCACGGGAGCGATGATCGTCGTGTATGAGGGAAGACTCGTCCCTGTCCCCTTTGTAGAGTTGATTGATTATTCTACGGGGAAGGTAAAGATACGGATGGTGGATATTACCTCCGAGACCTACACCGTGGCAAGAAAGTATATGATTCGTCTCGAGAGGGATGACTTTTCTCCACAGAATCTCAAAAAGCTTGCAAAGTCAGCCAACCTGAACACTTCCGAATTCAGGGACCGTTTTGGTTATCTCGTAGGGCCTCCTGAGATGTAGTAATCCTCACATTCGTCACTCCCTCCTTTATATGCTACAATAGCATTATATGCCAGCATTAAATATTGGTTGTAGCGGCTTCCTCTACGATCACTGGAAAGGGGCCTTCTATCCCGAAGACCTGCCGAAGAGACGGTGGTTCGAATACTACTGCACAAAATTTTCTACCGTTGAACTCAATGTGACCTTCTACAGACTTCCCGATAAGGAGACGTTCACCAAATGGTATAAGGAGACCCCCCCGGGTTTTGTCTTTTCCCTTAAAGGGAGCAAGTTTATCACCCATATCAAGAAATTGAAGGCAGCGGCCGAACCTGTGGATGTTTTTTTCTCCAGGGCATTGGCATTAAAGGAGAAACTCGGCGGAGTGCTCTGGCAATTACCTCCTGGATTAAAGGCTGACCCAGGTCGGCTTGCAGAATTTCTTGAACTCCTTAAGCCTTACGGGGTGAGAAATACTTTTGAATTCAGGGAAGGAACGTGGGTTTCAAAAAAGGTGTTTACCTTGCTGGAAAAGAGGAATGCATGCCTCTGTATGGCTGATTGGCCCGAGTTTCTGGATGACCTCCCCCTTACCGCTGACTTTACCTATGTGAGAAGACACGGCAAAGAAGGAAGTTATGCGACATGTTACAGTGCTGAGGAGCTTAAGGCTGATGCCACACGAATTCGGAGATATCTGAGGCAGCGCAAGGATGTTTATGTATATTTTAACAACGATGCCCTTGGGTATGCGCCGAAAAATGCGTCTGAACTGATTACCATGATGAAAAAATAAAAGAAGGAGCCAAGGGTCAGAGGGGTCAAGGGAAAACCAATACGATATGTTTGGCTATTTCACATGATCACTCGAACCTCTGTTCCTTTGTAGCCTCCTCATGAGAACCTATGATCAACCAACAAATCGCCAGGATATTTAACGAAATGGCTGATTTGTTAGAGATCAAGGGAGAAAACCCTTTCAGGATCAGGGCCTACAGGCGCGCTGCCCAGAACGTCGAAGGTCTTCCCAAGGACGTTGCGCAGATGACGGAAGATGAAATCCTCGAGATTCCGGGAATTGGAAAAGACCTTGCGGGAAAGATACGGCATTATGCAGATTCGGGGAGGATGGAGGCATACGAAGAACTAAAAAGTCTGGTGCCTGGAGGCCTTGCCGCGCTCATCTCCGTTCCTGGCCTCGGCCCGAAAACCGCGAAGCTCCTTTACGACCGTCTCAAGATAAAGGGCATCGACGATCTTGAGCGGCTCGCACGGGCACATCGACTTTCGGGACTTCCCGGCATAAAGGACAAGACAGAAGAGAATATCCTCAAGGGCATTGAGATGATGAGAAGGGGCAAAGAGAGACTACCCATCGGAAGGGTGCTCCCCATCGCCAATGAGATCATCGCCTGGTTGAGGGAAAAGGCCCCTGTACAAGAGCTTGTCCTTGCAGGAAGCCTCAGGAGATGGAAGGATACCATAAAGGATATCGACATTCTCGCCACCTCAGGAACACCCGGGAAGGTTATGGGTCTCTTCGTTCATCTCCCCATGGTGAAGGAGATCCTGATGCGTGGTCCCACAAAATCCAGTGTTCTGACCACCGAGGGGATACAGGTTGATCTCAGGGTTGTGGATAAGGATTCCTTTGGTGCTGCCCTCGCATACTTTACGGGGAGCAAGGCCCACAACATAAGGATCAGGGAAATGGCAGTGAAGGCCGGACTGAAGATCAATGAGTACGGGATATTCAGAGAAAAAGACAGTGCACGGCTCGGGGGAAAGGATGAAAAAGACGTGTACCGCCTCCTCGGCCTCCCCTCTATTCCTCCTGAATTGCGGGAAGACACGGGTGAGATTGAGGCTGCGATGGAGGGAAGGCTACCCAAACTTCTGGAACTCAGCGATATAAGAGGAGATCTCCATGTGCATACGAAACGGAGTGACGGCAGCCACACGCTGGAGGAACTCGTCGACGCCGCAAGGAGCAGAGGGTATCAGTATCTTGCCGTCACAGACCACACAAAGGGTCTTGGCATTGCGAGGGGATTGAACGAAGACAAGATTATGGAGCAGATGAAGGAGATCAAGAAAGTAAACAGTCGGATGAGGGGATTCAGGGTGTTCATGGGTGCTGAAGTGGACATCAGAAGTGATTCTACCCTTGACCTCCCTGACGAAATCCTCAGGCAGCTTGATATTGTTGTGGCATCCATCCATTCGGGGTTTAAACAGAGCAGGGAACAGCTCACCAGGCGACTCGTAGCCGCAATTCAGAACCCTTACGTGTCGGTCATTGCCCACCCTACAGGGAGGCTTATAGGGGAAAGGGATGCCTATGAGGTTGATATGGAGCGGGTGTTCGCCGCACTCAAGGAATCGGGTAAGGCCGTCGAGATGAATGCATACCCGCTCAGGCTTGACATTAACGATACCCTTGCGAAGAAGGCGAAGGAAATGAACATTCCTGTCGCGATAAGCACCGACACTCATGTCTTAAGTCAATTCGATTATATGGTGTATGGAGTTTCCATAGGGAGAAGGGGCTGGCTGGAGAAAAATGATGTTTTGAATACACTTCACACCGGAAATCTGTTAAAATGGTTACAAAGATCGAAACTGTCACACCTTAGAGCTGAGAGGTGAAACAATGATTTTGGTATACGAAAAAGACCAAGGGACACTAAAATCACTCCGCTCCTTCTTTAAGAAGAGGAAATACCTCAAGGCCGAGTTCATAGAGGATATGACCTCGCTGGCGGCGAGGACCTCAAGGATCAAGGGAAAAAATCTCATCTGTATCATTGCTGCAGGCGAACTGCCGAAACTCAAACCCCGGGAACTGAACTGTTCGTTCATCGCAACAGTTTCAGGAGCTTCTCGAGGGGTGATAAGAAAAGCACTGGACTATGGTGCGGAAAGCTACCTTATCACTCCTCTCCATGAAGAAGACCTTGAGCAGAAGATCAGGGATGTTATAAAAGAAAATCAGGAAAGGCAACGTATGCGTAAAGAGACGCATATGCTGCAGACCATCATTGATATCTCTGGTCACATATCATCCACCCTTGATCCGAAAGAGATCCTCTATCTCATCGTGAGCAATATATCGGAGATCATTCCGGTAACGAGATGTTCCATCATCAGTGTGGATGGCGGCCAGCGGTACGCCCATGTGATCTCCACCTTCGAAGACCCGCATCTCACCAACATAAAGCTGGACCTTAATAAATATCCCGAAATACGGGAGGCACTCTCGTCAAAAAAACCCGTTGCGATCAAGAACGCAGCCAAGGACCCCATTATGAAGAGGGTGAGCGAGATCCTCTTTCCCCTCGGTATTCGCTCTATCCTTGTCATCCCCATTATTTTTCATGAAGAGATTATCGGAACTCTCTTCCTGAGGACCTCCAGGGCACGCCACGCATTCACAAGACATGAGATAAACCTTTGCCAGGCCATCGCCAATGCCTCCGCGAACCCCCTTTACAACGCCTATCTGTTCGAAAAAATGGGGGATGAAAAGTCACACCTTGAGAAGCTTGCCGTCACCGATTATCTCACGGGATTATACAACAACAGGTATTTTTACTACCGCCTCGCCGAGGAGTACAGCCGCTCAGTCAGGCATAGCTTTCATCTCAGCTGCCTGATGCTTGATATCGACTTTTTCAAGGAAGTGAATGACCGGTATGGCCACAAGGCGGGGGACAATATCCTTAAAGAATTGGCTCAACTCCTTAAGCACCATATGAGAAAAAGCGATGTCGTGGCGAGATATGGCGGCGAAGAGTTCATTATACTTCTTCCCCAGACAGACGCAAACGGCGCCCTGGCCAAGGCAGAGAGCTTGAGAAGCCATATAGAGAACCACCCGTTCCGCGGACTTAAGGGGGAAAAAGGGCTGTCGGTGAGCATCGGGTTGGCAACCCACCCTGACCATAGGGCCCCCAATAAAGAAGACCTCATTACTTTGGCTGACAATGCCCTTTATACCGCAAAGGCCATGGGGAGAAACCAGGTAGTGTTCTCTAAACCATGAGTTGAAAACCTCGTGCGCGGGGAATACCTTTATTCCCAATGTTAAGTTATGCGCGAGGTTGTTGTCTCTCGTACAATGGATATAATCACTTCCCATACCAATGCGGACTTCGACGCCTTTGCCTCCATGGTGGCGGCAAGAAAACTCTATCCGGGTGCACTGCTCGTCTTTCCTGGCTCACAGGAGAAAAAGGTGAGGGACTTCATTGCCGCATTCCAGCCCGTTGAGATATCCCGCGTGAAAGAAATAGAGATTGCACAAGTGAGACGACTTATCCTCGTTGATACAAAGTCCTCTGAGAGAATTGGTCCGTTTGCGGAATTGGCTGCGAAATCCGCTCAAACAGAAATTCACCTTTACGACCATCATCCCAGAACAAAGGACGATATCCGTGGTTCCATGGAAGTGATCGAGGATGTAGGCGCCACCGCCACCATCCTCACCGAGATACTGAAATCCCGTAAGATCCCCATAACCCCCATGGAAGCAACGATGCTCTGCCTTGGGATCTATGAAGAGACGGGCTCCCTTCTCTTCCCCTCCACCACAGAGCGTGATATGATTGCCGCAGCATACCTCCTCAGAAGAGGAGCAAGTCTTAAGATTGTGTCTAATTTTATTCGGACAGAACTGAGCAAGGAAGAACTGGATATTCTGAATGAACTCTTAAGGTCATCCACCCATCTGGAGATGAATGGCACCAGGGTAATGATCGCGAAGGCATCCAGGGAAGACTACCTCGGGGATGCGGCCCACCTTGCCCACAGAATAATGGATATGGAGGACACGGATGGTCTTGTGCTCATCCTCAGCATGCAGGGGAAGATACTGATGGTGGGAAGGAGCAGGGTGCCGGAATTTGACGTTGCGGAGATAATGAAGAAGTTCGGCGGCGGCGGGCATCCTAACGCAGCATCCGCCACACTTAAGGAGACACCTCTGGAAGTGCTAGAGGACGAGGTGAAAAGCCTGCTCAAATCATCCGTACGCTATGGCAAGAGCGCGAAAGACGTGATGACTACCCCGGTAATCACCATCTCATGGACCGATGCGGTAAAAGACGCGGAATCTATGATGACGAGGTACGGGGTGAATGTCCTCCCGGTGGTGATGGACGGAAAATACAATGGAATCATTTCGAGGGAAATCGTGGAAAAGGCCATATTCCACGGCTTTGGCAGAAGCAGAATTTCTGATTTCACCACTACCGATGCCCAGACGGTGAGCCATGATACCCAAGTGAGGGATATAGAGCGGCTTATGATAGAGCAGAATCAGCGCTTCATGCCCGTGCTGGAAGGAGAGCGGATCATCGGTGCCATCACAAGGACGGATATCTTGAGGATACTTTATGAAGATATGCTGAAACGCAGCAGGGTACAGTCTCCCGCGGGAGAAAAACCATCAATGGGACGAAACCTGGCCCCCTGGCTCAAGGAAAAGTTTCCTCCCGCAATAGCGGAGATCCTCAAACTCTCGGGTGAAGTGGCAGAGAGCCTCGGGAGTAAAGCTTATCTTGTGGGCGGCTCGGTAAGGGACCTGCTACGGGGACAGGAGAATCTGGACATTGATTTGGTGATTGAAGGAGAGGGAATACCATTTGCGAGGGAAGTGGCAAAGAGACTTGGCGCAAAGGTAAGGACACATGAGAGATTTGGAACAGCCCAGGTAATTACCGACCATCTCAAACTCGATGTGGCTACCGCGAGAACCGAGTACTACGAGTCCCCTGCAGCACTTCCCAAGGTGGAGACCTCTTCCATAAAGAAGGACCTCTACCGGAGGGATTTCACCATCAACACCCTTGCCATTTCGCTCAATCCCAGAGATTTTGGCCTCCTCATAGATTTTTTTGGAGGTCAAAGGGACCTGAGAGAGAAGACCATACGGGTCCTCCATAACCTGAGTTTTATTGAAGATCCTACAAGGGCATTCCGGGCAGTTCGTTTTTCGGAAAGGTTTGGATTTAAACTCAGCAAACACACGGAAAATCTTATCAAGTCCGCACTTAGAATGAATCTCTTTGACAGGCTTTCAGGGTCAAGATTATACGAGGAACTTATCCTTACCTTCAGCGAAACGGAACCGGTGAAAGCCATCAAAAGGCTCTCCCAATACGGCCTCCTTAAGGTGATTCACCAGAACCTTGCCTTTGACGAAAGACTGGACTCCATGCTCCAGTCCATACACGATACCCTCTCGTGGTTCAATTTGCTTTTTTTGGAAGAGAAGCCTGACAAAGGTATCATCTACATGATGGCACTGTTGTCGGTTCTTGGCGATGGTGACAGGGGAAACGCTTTTATAAGGCTATCCACACCTCCCAGGGTTAAGGAAAGAATCAATAAAGGCATCCTCCATTCACAGGAACTGGTGAAACTCTTACCCCTCCATGACGCTGCAAAGGTCTATAAAGCATTGTATCCGCTTGACTTAGAGAGCGTCCTCTTTTCAATGGCAACCGCTGCGAATGACAATAAGAAAAGAGAGCTCTCGCATTACCTCATTGAGCTGAGAAGGGTGAAACCCCAGTTAACAGGTCAGGACCTTAAGAACATGGGTATCATGCCAGGCCCTGTCTACTCCGAAATTCTGGATACCCTTTTGGAAGAGAGATTAAGGAGAAATCTCAAAACAAGAGAAGACGAATTGGCATTTGTGAAAGAACGCTACAAGACAATCTCCCATTATTGAATGAAAAAGACATCACTGTTACTTTGAAATATTCCTGAAAAGAGTCTATAATTTTAATAAAGCTCATAAAAAGGAGGCTCTATGGCGCGGGTATATCTGCTGGTAAATGTATTGCCGGGTAAGGATGTCTTCATAAGAGATACCCTCAGGGGAATACGTGGTGTGGTGAGTGCTGACGTGGTCACGGGGCATTATGATATTGCTGCCGTAATAGAGGGGAAGGATACGGGAGAGATATTTGACAAGATCTTTCAGAAGATAAGAAAGATCAAGGGGATAAACCGTACGGAAAGTTTTGTGGCAGTGGAATAGTATGTGGGGGTGGCCTAGGATGGAAGGCTCTGGTGATGAATAACTGGGCGAGCCCTTGGTATTTCTTAGGTTAAGCGATGCAGTTCTACCTCACTGCATCGCTTCTTTCAGCCGCGCAAGGTTATACTTCATGAGGCCAAGATAGGTCTCCCGGCCAGGAAGCCCGCCTTCAGGGTCAAGCATAATAACCTTCACTCCGGCCTCGTGCGCTATCACCTCAGCGGTCTTCGGGTTAAGCTGTGGTTCCGCAAAGACAGCTCTGATATGGTAATGCCTGATAGCCTTCACAATCGCCTGCAGTCTTTGGGGTGAAGGCTCCTTGCCCGGTGATTCTTCTATTACCCCAACACTCTTAAGCCCGTAGCGGAGGGCAAAATAGTCCCACGCAGGGTGAAAGCTTACGAAACTCTTTATGGTGAAGGTCGAAACGTTCTTTCTGATCTCTGCATCAAGCGCCTGGAGCTTCGCAATATACTCAGCGCTCCGCACGTGGTACGTGTAACCACCCTGGGGATCAGTCTCTTGGAGGGTCTTTTCAATCTTCCTGACCATCTCCATAGCGAGCAAGGGGTCAAGCCAGACATGAGGGTTCGCCGTTTCATGCCCGTGGCCGTGGTCGTGGTCTTCCTCTTCGTGTAAAAGCTTCATCCCCTCTGAAAGGAGAATGATCCTGATGGTTTCCCTGGAAGCTCTTACGAGTTTTTCAGCCCAGAAATCAAGCCCTGCGCCAACCCCGAAAAAAAGCCTTGCCTGGGAAATATCCTTTGCTGTACCCGTTGTGGGCTCAAAGACATGGGGGCTTGCCCCTGGCGGGAGCAGTACTCGCACCGCTACCCGGTCCCCACCCACCTCTCTCACCATGTCCCCGATGGGAGAGATACTTGCCACAACATTTAATTGTTGAGCGAGGGCTCCTGAGGCAGAGAGGGTAAAGGCAAGGAAGGATATGAGAAGGGGTGCCAGCCATTTCATGCAACGACCACCCATGGAGAGCGCGTTCAAAAGGATATGCACCTCTCTGTCCTTCATAGTGAATGAATTAACTTTATCAGAAAAAAGGGGGCCTGTGAAGGGCCCACACGTTGGGTCCATCTCTGATAAGTCTGTTGAT
This sequence comes from Thermodesulfovibrionales bacterium, assembly GCA_035524455.1. Classification (GTDB taxonomy): domain Bacteria; phylum Nitrospirota; class Thermodesulfovibrionia; order Thermodesulfovibrionales; family UBA9159; genus DASPUA01. Next base: position 21,530 of record DATKOU010000037.1, read on the forward strand.
ATCGTGGCTTGAGGAGGACTGCACTAGATAGAGCGTCTTCTCATGCCGGGATAAGGACAAGAACAGAATTGACGTATCTCTGCCTTCCGTTCTATCATAATCCGTCATGGTAAAGCCTGAAAAGCAGTTAGAGATTATCAAAAGGGGGAGCGTCGAGATAATACTCGAAAAGGATCTCTTCCTTAAACTGGAAAGATCTTACAAAGACAATTCTCCCTTGCGGATTAAGGCTGGCTTTGACCCCACTGCCCCTGATATCCATCTTGGCCACACCGTTCTTCTTGAGAAGATGAGGCAGTTTCAGGAACTCGGACATGAGGTAATTTTCCTGATCGGTGATTTTACCGGAATGATCGGTGACCCCTCCGGAAAGAGCGAAACCCGTAAACCGCTTACTAAAGAAGAAGTGTTGAGGAATGCAGAGACGTATAAAACACAGGTATTCAAGATTCTCGACCAGGGGAAAACCCGGATGCTATTCAACAGTGAATGGCTGGGTAAGATGGAGAGTATGGAACTGGTCAGGCTAGGTGCCATGCAGACCGTTGCAAGGATGCTTGAACGGGAAGATTTCAAGAAGCGGTTCAAGAACCAGCAGGACATCAGCATATTGGAGTTTTACTATCCTCTCTTTCAGGCCTATGATTCGGTCCACCTTAAGGCTGACGTTGAGCTGGGCGGCACTGACCAGAAGTTCAATCTATTAATGGGCAGGACGCTGCAGAGGAAGATGAGCATTGAAGAACAGGTTGTTATTATGATGCCCCTGCTTGAAGGAACTGACGGGGTGAATAAGATGTCCAAGAGCCTCGGTAACTATGTCGGCATTCATGAACCTGCCTTTGAATTCGTACACGGTGAAGCGACCGGCATGTTTCCCAAGATCATGCGTATACCCGATAAATTGATTATCCGCTATCTCGAACTCCTCAGCCACATCTCAATGAATGAGCTCTCCGCTCTCAGGCAGCGGGAGCAGGAAGGCTCTCTGGACTACCTGAAGGCAAAGAGTGATTTAGCCATGGAGATTGTGGCCAGATATCACGGAAAACAGGAAGCAGAACGGGCAAGGGAGGAATTCGAACATGTCAGGGACAAGAAACTTCCCGATGATATCCCGACAATAACTATTACTCTCGAGGGAGGAAGTGTTGCGGGCGGTACACTGAAAGTTGAATTGAAAACGAGGAAGACCTGGCTGCCTCATATAATGAAAACTACAGGACTTTCGAAGAGTACGAGCGAGGCGATAAGGCTTATCCAACAGGGCGGCGTGAAGATAAATGACCATACTATTACCGACTCCAACGCTGAATTGCACAAAGGCGAACACATAATAAAGGTGGGTAAACGAAAATTCTATAAGGTGAAGATACAGTCATGATATCTAATGCCGAAATAATCCTCAGACTCCTCATCGGTGCGGTATTCGGCGGCATTGTCGGTTTCGAAAGGCATGCCCATGGAAGGGCAGCGGGCTTCAGAACCCATCTTCTTGTCTGCGTGGCTTCTGTCCTGGCCATGATCGTCTCGGAGTACTACCACTACCTGAGCCTGTTTGACCCGTCCTATGTGCGAGCCGATCCCGGACGTATCGCTGCCGGAGCGATCACCGGCATGGGCTTTATCGGAGCAGGGGTAATCGTCAAAATGGGCTTTAATGTCCAGGGGCTCACCACCGCCGCGTGCCTCTGGATTGTTTCCATCGTCGGTCTCTCCATTGGGAGCGGTCTCTACGTGGCGGGAACGACAGGGTTTGTGATCACCTACCTGGCGCTTTGGTTGCTGAGACAGTGGGAAGAGAGGATGCCTGGGCTCTCATATAAATTTGTTAACGTTGTCATGCAGGGAATGGGAGATGAAGAGTCCATCAATTTGGCCATCAAGCGATGTGGAGCACTCATTGAAAAGACAGACTACGAGAGGGATCTGGAACATAAGGAGGCCACGTATAACATCACCATCACTTTTAAGGGCGAGGGCTGTACGGAAAAACTCCTCGCCGAACTCTCTTCTCTTCAGAATGTGAAAAGGGTCATGATTCGCAGTTAACGTTCCCTTTCGCCTTAGCCCGTATAATCTCAGAGACCAAAGCCTCTATAGTTGACTCCTTTGGCATGATATCCACCTTCAGACCTGCCTTCTCTATCGCCTTTGCCGTCACCGGCCCTATCACGGCGATGGTAACCCCCTTAAGGAGTTCATGGGCATCGCTGCCCATTATTTCAACGAAATTTTTGAACGTAGCTGCGCTGGTGAAGGTCGCGATGGTGACGCGGCCCTCCTTCAGGAACCTCTTCAGCCTTTTTCCGTGAAGCTCGGGTTTTACCGCCCTGTATGCAACAGGGACATCAATCTCACCCCCCAACTCCCGTACCTTTTCCGGGAAAATCTCCCTTGCAATTTCCGCCCTTGGCAACAGGAATTTCATGCCTTTTAAAAGTTCAGGGCCAAGACTTTTGGCTTTTGACTTTTGGCTCTTGACTTCCTTTACAAATGCCTCGATCAAACCCTCAGCGTGAAATTCATCCGGCACGAGATCAACTTTTATGCCATATTTATTTATCTCGGATGCGGTCTTTGCCCCTATGGCACAGATTCCTATCCCCTTAAGGTCCCTGATATCCCTGTCTTTCTCCACAAATCTGTTCAGAAAATACCTCACCCCATTGGCACTGGTGAATATAATCCATTGGTAAGACTGGATATTCTTAATGGCAGCATCCATCTCCTTGTAGCTGAGCGGCGGCACAATCTCGATGGTGGGAAATTCCACAATCTCTGCACCAAGCTCCTCAAGGGGTTCGAATCCCGACGAGTGCTCTCTCGTGACGAGCACCCTGTGGCCGAACATGGGCTTGTCTTCATACCATCTGAGGGAGTCCCTGAGTCTCACCACCTCGCCGATGACACACACCGCAGGGGGTTTAATCTCTTTATCCTTGATCTCGGAAACAATATCCCTTAGTGTGCTCACTATGGTCCTCTGGTCAGCCCTTGTACCCCACCGGACCACTGCCACAGGGGTCCCGGGGTCCTTTCCGTTCTCTATGAGTTTCTGTACAAGCAGATCCAGGTTCTTCACCGCCATGAGCACCACAAGGGTGCCTACTCCTGTAGAGAGTTTCGCCCAATCAATCGAAGAACCTTGCTTTGTGGTATCTTCGTACCCCGGGATCACTGCGAAGGAGGAGGAATAGAGCCTGTGGGTCAAGGGTATCCCTGCATATGCCGGTGCAGCAACGGCAGAACTCACTCCAGGAACCACCTCGAAGGTGATACCGTTCCTCGCAAGAACCTCTGCCTCCTCGCCGCCGCGTCCGAAGATAAAGGGGTCACCCCCCTTGAGCCTGCAGATAAGTTTTCCCTCCCTTGCCTTTTCCACAAGGAGTTCATTGATCTCATCCTGCTTCAGGGTATGGTGTCCTCCACGCTTTCCCGCATAGATAAATTCGGCGTCATGGTTGATGTAGTTCAGCACCTGCGCATTGAGATGGAAATCATACACCACCACTTCTGCCTTCTGAAGGCACTTCATTCCCTTTACCGTGAGGAGCCCTATATCACCAGGCCCAGCCCCGACAAGATATACCTTCCCCTTATCTTTCCGCATGCGGTTAATTGTATCATAGAAAGACTCCACAGAGGTAATGTACTGAGGCGTGTCCCCCTGCTGTGCTATACTTTGGGTGGACATCATTAAGAAGAAACGGGGAGTGTTATCGAAGAGGTGATTCAGTAAGAGAACTTTCGGGTGCGGATATGACGCATGCTTTTTAGCCACACCCTGAACTCTCTTGTCATCAAATCCCATGACTATACGTGAACAGACTGAAGAGATAGAAAGGAAAACCCTCCATCCCAGGGCATGCCTGAGTTCGGGAAGCAAGGGAAGGGTGACCCCGGAAAAAGAAGGGGAGATAAGGACGTGCTTTCAGAGGGACAGGGACAGGATAATCCATTCGAAGGCATTCAGGAGGCTCAAGCATAAGACACAGGTATTCCTTGCGCCCAGGGGCGATCACTACAGGACAAGGCTCACCCATGTCCTTGAGGTATCCCAGATAGCGCGAACCATTGCCAGGGCACTGCGGTTGAATGAGGACCTCACCGAGGCAATCGCATTGGGACATGACCTCGGCCACACCCCCTTCGGACATGCAGGCGAGTCTGTCCTCAGAGAGATATATCCGGGAGGGTTCGACCACTATAAGCAGAGCCTCAGGGTTGTGGACCTGCTCGAAAGAAACGGCCAGGGCCTCAACCTTACCCATGAAGTGAGAAATGGCATTGTGACCCACTCCAAGGGCAAAGGACTGATAATTCCTGAAAAACGCAGCGAGAGGGCAGAAACGCTGGAAGGCCTTGCCGTGAGGATATCCGATGTC
>DATKOU010000038.1:0-14462 GCA_035524455.1 Thermodesulfovibrionales bacterium
ACAGAGCCCTCCTGCGGCTCGGACGCAAAGGCGATCCAGACCAGAGCAGTTCATTCGGGAGACTCTTATATTCTGAATGGCACGAAGATCCTCATCACAAATCCTGGAGAAGCAGGAGTAATCCTTTTGCTTGCTGCGACCGGGAAAGGTATCTCAGCGTTCCTCGTGCCAAAAGAGGCACAAGGATTTCATGTGATGAAGGACATTCCGAAACTTGGATTAAAAGGAAGCCGGCTATCGGCCATACAACTCAAGGATTGCAGGGTCGAAAGGAGCACCCTCATTGGCGAAGAAGGAAAAGGGCTTGAGTATGCAAAACAGATCCTGAACGAAGGAAGGCTCACCATTGGGGCAATAGCGGTCGGAATTGCACAGGCTGCGCATGAAAAATCGCTCCTGTACAGCAAGAAAAGAACTGCCTTTAATCAAAGCATCTCCAGTTTCCAGTTGGTTCAGGAAAAGATTGCCAACATGGCGACCGAAATAACTGCTTCAAGGCTTCTCGTCTATTCTGTGGCGATGTTGCGGGAACAGGGGAAAAGCACGGCATACGAGGCTTCTCAGGCAAAGCTCTTCTCCACAGAAATGGCATTGAGGGTATGTGATAACGCGCTTCAGATACACGGAGGCTATGGATATGTCGATGCATATGATGTCCATAGACACTGGAGGGACGCGAGGGGGCTCACCATCGGTGAGGGAACGTCAGATATGCTGAGACTCCTCATAGCCCATCTGGCGCTCAAACGGGCGTGAGTAAGGAGTTTTTATGAATACCACTGACAAGATCAGGGTAGACAAGAAGAAGGATATCGGGATCATTACCTTTAACAAGCCGCAGGTAATGAATGTCATGGGCACAGATATGCTTATGAAGCTGGAAGATGCACTCACTGATCTCGAAAATGACGGACAGATAAGGGCCGTCATCATGAGAGGCACCACACATTTCAGTGCCGGGGCTGATATAAAAGAGCTGAAGGGTAAAGACCCTGAGACTGCGGAAAGTTTTTCAAGGCTTGGCCACAGAATCTGTAACCAGATAGAAGATATGGGGAAGCCCGTGATTGCAGCAGTGGAGGGTTATGCGCTGGGAGCCGGGTGCGAGATTGCCCTTGCCTGCGACATACGCATCGCTGCTGAGAATGCGAAATTCGGTCAGCCCGAAATCAACCTTGGCCTCATACCCGGCTTCGGAGCTACCCAGCGCCTCGCCAGACTGATAGGCCCCGGAAGGGCAAAGGAAATGATCCTCACAGGCAGGTTCGTGGATGCAAAAGAGGCAGCAACTATCGGCCTTGTGAATAAAATGGTCAAGAATGAAGATCTCATGGCAAAGACAGAAGAGATGGGACAAACAATGGCAACGAAAAGCCCCGTTGCTATGAAGATGGCAAAAACCCTGCTCAGAGGAGACCATGAGATGCAGCGCCTCCTCGATCTTGAGATCACTTATTTATCTCAATGCTTCGCAACAGAAGACCATCTGGAGGGGATAACTGCCTTCCTCGAAAAAAGAACACCAAGGTTCAAAAGCATTTAAATGGCAGAATGCTCAAAGGACAAAAATAATGAAGAAATTCTTTACGGATTATCTCACGAGCGCTGACAGGCTAAAGGCAGGGCTCATCAAGCCCTTCCACCTCTTTTTCAGGGCAGAGGCATCGAGCAGCATCCTCCTCATTTGCGCCACAGCAGTTGCCCTCCTATGGGCGAATTCACCATTTGGTGCTGCCTATCATCACTTCTGGGAATCGGAATTGTCGGTTGCCCTCGGTGGGTATTCGGTCGTAAAGAGTCTCCGCGAGTGGATCAACGAGGGACTCATGGCGATATTCTTTTTCATTGTGGGGATCGAGATCAAACGTGAAGTCAGTACCGGAGAGCTTGCCTCCTTGAAGAAGGCCCTCCTCCCCGTTGGCGCTGCCCTAGGAGGGATGGTTTTTCCGGCGCTCGTCTACTTCGCCTTCAACCATGGAACGCCGACCGTCCACGGATGGGGCATAGCAATGGCAACGGACATCGCCTTTGCGCTGGGCGCCCTCTTTATACTCGGGAAGAAGATACCCTTCGGACTCAGGGTCTTCCTTTCCGCCCTCGCTATAGCGGATGACCTTGGGGCTGTTGTCGTGATTGCGCTTTTCTATACTGAGACAATCGCTCTGTCCTCCCTTGCCCTCGGCCTTTTGGCTGTCATTCTTATGGTCATTGCGAACCTCCTCTGGGTCAGGAGGACACTCGTGTACGCGCTGCTCGGGGTCGGACTCTGGTTTGCCTTGCTCGGGTCAGGGATCCACGCCACGGTCGCAGGGGTCCTCGTCGCGATGTGCATCCCTGCCAGGGGGAAATATGACACCGACAGATTTCTCGGGGAGGTCAGCAAGTACCTGGGGGAATTCCACTGCCCCCCGGACGGATGCGGCCACTCTATCCTTCTGAATGAGAAGCACCGGGATGCGGTGCAATCCATCGAGCTTGCCTGCCATGATGTGGAAACGCCTCTCCAGCGTCTCGAGCATTCCCTCCATCCCTGGGTCGCGTATCTGGTGATCCCCGTCTTTGCGCTCGCCAACGCCGGGCTCACACTTGGGACGATTGACGTTGCTCAGGCATTGACCTCGCCTGTGACCCTTGGGGTGGGCCTTGGCCTGCTCTTCGGCAAGCCGATCGGGATCGTCCTCTTCTCCTATCTCTTCACGAGGAAGAATCTGTCATCTCTGCCTGCGGGTGTGGCCTGGCCGCATATCATCGGCGCCGGTATTCTCGGAGGGATAGGCTTCACTATGTCGCTTTTTATCACTTCGCTCTCTTTCAGGGACCCTTTGATGGTCGATTTCGCAAAAGTGGGGATCCTCATCGCTTCTTTCGTCTCAGGGATTGTCGGCATAGCTTTTCTGCACGTCTATTCGGTGAGGCGGGAAGAGGAAAAAGATTAAGAAAGAGATCCTCATAAGCCGTTGAATACTTTTATGAGCATGTGAATTGCCACAAGTAATCAATGGGTTGCAGCAGGCTTCAAGAAAAAAAACCGATTTCTCTTGACAATTTTTTTGGTGAGTGATATAAATAAAAATTACATAGCAGCCGAGATCCATTCAAAGAATGGATGCGGGGGACCCAAGAATTTGGGGCGTATTTCCCGGGATATCCGGGAATAGGGCACTTCCAGGCCCGAGCCCGTCAGCTAACCTCGTAGGCATTTGGAAGGGCAAAAAAGGCTGAAACTAAACCGCCCTTTGCCGGCGGTTTTTTATTTTCTCCCTTTCCTGCCCCTCTGAGAAGGAGGACATATGCCACTGAAACGAACTCCCATTTGAATGTATCGGATTATGCGCTATCATTGGAGAAAGAGGTGCGCAACGGGGAGTTGCACACCCGGTGGCAGGAAAAGGAAAGAAGGCAACCTTCATCACTGTCTAATAAACAAGAAGGAAGAAGAGAAGAAATAAAGATCGCTGAAATTAGAGGAGGAAATTGAGATGAAGAGATTAAGAATCATTGTGGTGTTGACGGTTTTGGCAGTTTTCTTATCAGGAGGCATCGCGCTTGGCGAAGATCAAAAGCCCGCTGAGCAGAAAGCGGAGGAGCCGAAGGTTACCGGGAGCGCATCGGCTGCTTTCCTCAGCCAGTACATCTTCAGGGGCTACGAGATCGGCTCTCATAGCATGGTCATTCAGCCTGCCATCACTCTCTCTTATTATGGCTTCAGTGCGAACCTCTGGAGTAATTTCGACACAAGGCAGCATCCGACGCAGAGCTTTTTCCCCAGCACTACGGGAAACTCGAGCTTGAACGAGACGGACCTTACGTTGAGCTATACGTACACCATTGACAAATTAAGTCTTACCGGAGGATACATCTGGTACGGCACGCAGTATGCGAATCAGACCCAGGAATTTTTTCTGTCCGCAGCTTATGACATAATAAGCAAACCGGTGCTCACCATTTACCAGGACATTGACAACTACCCTGGCACTTACTTCCAGCTCGCGTTCTCCCATTCACTGCCGGTATACAAGGAGATCACCTTTGACATGGGCGCCAGCTTTTCGTACGAATGGGGCCAGGGCAACTACTGGAAGACCTATCAGAGTTCAACGGGCGCCTATACTGGGGACAAGTACTCGGCATTCCATGCCGGTATGCTTCAGGGAGGGGTGACCATCCCTGTTACGAAAACGTTCAGCGTGCAACCGGTTCTCCAGTGGTGGTTCCCCTTGTCCGGCGATGCCCACAAGACAGTCAATGGTGTCTCCTATAACCCCAATGGGAAACTGGACAACACCGTTGTCTTTGGTCTGAACATGGCGTTCAACTTCTAGGAAATAATCGCTTTTTTGGAGAAGAAATACCATGAAACGATTTTTGAGTTTAGTGATACTGATGACTTTGTCCTCGCAACGGTCCTTGTTCGTTTGAAGGAAACCTGGAGGGAGAGAAAATGAAAAGAACATTATTATTATTATGCTTGATCGTATTGTTCGGTTTTGCGGGCAATTCATTCGCCACTTCACCGATGCCTGAAGAGGTCAAGCCAGGCATGACAACCACAGTGTGCATAATCCATATTACTTGCGTCAAAGATCGGGAAAGAGGAACATACGAAGATTTGGCCTCGACATTTGCGTTCGAGGTCTCTGAAACGAAAGGAGACGTGCTTGAATGGGTAACAGGGTATGTCAGGAACAAATTGAACGAACGAAATGTGTCCGAGTTCGAAGTCGATTGCAGATTTCAAAAATAGTGAGGATTTTTTAGGAGGTGACTATGCAATACACAGGTATGACTTTTGACATTGTGCAAATCCTTGCGCTGTTAGTAGTGCTTACGCTTCTGGTAAAGCCTTTTGGCGGATTTATGAAGAGGGTATACGAGGGAGAAAAAAATCTTCTCAGCCCGGTTCTTGGTCCGCTCGAAAGGGTCGTTTACAGGTTCTCAGGCATCAGACCTGATGATGAAATGAGCTGGAAGCAATATGCTTCGGCGATGCTCATCTTTAATGGGTTAGGTCTTGTTGTGCTTTTGAGCATCCTCATGCTGCAAGGATATCTGCCGCTAAACCCCAGTAAGTTTCCTGGCTTCACCTGGCATCTCGCCATCAATACAGCTGTAAGCTTTGTCACCAACACCAACTGGCAGGCATACAGCGGCGAATCGGCTGCCAGCTATCTTACTCAAGCAGCAGGGCTGACAGTACAGAATTTCGTCTCAGCCGCAACAGGAATGGCTATCGTCATTGCCTTTATCCGCGGGCTGGCGCGCAGGACAGCAGAAACGATAGGAAATTTTTGGGTGGACATGACCAGGAGCGTTCTCTACATCCTTTTGCCGATATCACTCGTAGCAGCTCTTGTACTGGTTTCTCAGGGCGTAATCCAGAACTTCAGTCCCTACAAGACAGCCCAGCTTGTGGAGGCAACAAGTTATGAGAAACCTAAAATTGACGCGGAAGGCAACCCGCTCAAAGACGAAAAAGGACAGGCCGTTACCGAGAAGGTGGTAGTGAAGGAACAGACCCTGCCTATGGGGCCGGTGGCCTCTCAGGAAGCAATAAAAGAACTGGGGACGAACGGGGGCGGTTTCTTCAACGCCAATTCGGCGCATCCCTATGAGAACCCGACACCCCTGTCCAATTTTCTCGAAATCCTCTTGATTCTCTCGATTCCTGCCGCCCTAACAAATACATTCGGCCGCATGGTCGGCAAGACAAGGCAGGGATGGGCCATTTATACGGCGATGATGTTCCTTCTGGTAATGGCTGTAGGCGCTCTCTATTGGGCTGAATACAGCGGCAATCCTTTGCTTCAAAAGCTGGGTGTACCTGGCATCAACATGGAAGGCAAAGAGGTTCGTTTCGGGACCGGATGGTCGGCCTTGTTCGCCAGCGCCACTACCGGGACATCGTGCGGGGCAGTGAATACTATGCATGACTCTTTGACGCCACTCGGCGGAATGGTCCCCCTGATGCTCATACTTTTGAGCGAAGTTGTTTTTGGAGGAGTTGGATCAGGCCTGTACACGATGCTTGCCTTTGTCATTATCGCGGTCTTCACTGCAGGCCTCATGATCGGCCGGATTCCTGAGTATCTTGGGAAGAAAATCGAGGTCACCGAGATGTGGATGTCCGTGATCACGGTTCTCACCGCCGGTGTGGTGATCCTCCTTTTCGTTGCCATAGCACTGATTACGCCCTCAGCCGTCAGTTCCATGGCCAACCCAGGTCCCCACGGCCTGAGCGAAGTGCTCTATGCCTTTGCCTCCATGTCCAACAACAATGGCAGCGCCTTCGCCGGCCTGAATGCAAATACCGTGTTCTATAACTTGATGGGGTCTCTTGCCATGCTCGCGGGAAGATTTGGACCCGCTATCGCGATCCTGGCAATGGCAGGCTCCCTGGTGAAGAAGAAGTATGTTCCAGCCAGCGTGGGCACGCTGCCGACAGATCAGCTTCCCTTCATATTCTGGCTCGTCTCGGTTGTCCTGATTGTCGGCGCCCTGACCTTCTTCCCGGCCCTTGCCCTGGGGCCGATAGTCGAGCATATGATCATGCAGGGAGGTGTATAGTCATGGCGAAACACATTGAAAAAAGCAAAGGAATATTTGACCCGAAATTGATGAAGGCGGCCCTTATAGATTCCTTCAAAAAGCTCGACCCCCGAGCCCTCTGGCGGAATCCGGTCATGCTGTCGGTCGAAATCGGCAGCGTGATCACCACAGTTAATTTCATCTATAATCTGGTCACAGGGAAAGGGGAGCCGGCCTGGTTTACCGGAATTGTTTCAGCATGGCTCTGGCTGACCGTCATCTTTGCCACATTTGCTGAATCGTTGGCAGAAGGACGAGGTAAGGCACGTGCCGAGTCCATGAGGAAGACCCGGAAGGAGATCATGGCGAAGAAGCTGAAAAAGCCTGAATTGGGAGGGGAATATGAACTTGTCCCCTCGACCCAGCTCCGCAAAGGCGACATTATATTGGTTGAGGCAAAGGATATGATCGCCGGTGACGGAGAAGTGATCGCAGGCGCTGCGCTCGTCAACGAATCTGCTGTCACCGGTGAATCCGCGCCGGTTGTCAGGGAATCCGGGGGCGACCGAAGCGCGGTGACTGGCGGCACTCAGGTGATCGCAAATAGCATAGTTGTACGTATTACTGCAAACCCTGGCGAGACCTTCCTTGACCGAATGATCTCCCTCGTTGAAGGTGCGAAGCGCCGAAAGACCCCCAACGAGATAGCCCTGGAGGTCCTCCTGGTTGCCATGACCGTAGTCTTCTTTCTTGTCGTGGTCAATCTTAGTCCCCTTTCCATTTACAGCGTAAAAGCGGTGGGGCAGGGACAGCCGGTAACCCTCGTGGCGCTGGTCGCATTATTTGTCTGTTTGATACCCACAACCATTGCTGCCCTTCTGCCCGCCATTGGCATTGCGGGAATGGACCGCCTCTTTCAGAAAAATGTCATAGCCCTGTCCGGAAGGGCTATTGAGGCTGCCGGAGATGTGAATGTGCTCTTATTGGATAAGACCGGAACCATCACACTCGGCAACAGGCAGGCGGTCGCTTTTATTCCGGTGGGAGGCCATTCAGAAAAGGAACTGGCTGAGGCGGCATTGATGGCTTCCCTTACTGATGAAACGCCTGAAGGACGAAGCATCGTAGTGCTTGCCAAGCAGAAATACGAGCTTCGGATGCGGGAATTGCCCCACAATGCCGAGTCAGTCCCCTTCAGCGCCGAAACAAGGTTAAGCGGGGTCAATGCAGACGGGCATGCATATCGCAAAGGAGCGGGAGATTCTATCGTCCGTGTTGTCCAGGGCATGGGTGGAACTATCCCGCATGATTTGGAAAACCATGTCACTGATATCGCCAAATCCGGAGGGACTCCACTGGTGGTGAGTCGTGATACTGAGGTCCTGGGCGTCATAAACCTGAAAGACATTCTCAAAGGTGGAATTCAGGAGCGCTTTCTCCAGCTGCGCAGAATGGGAATCAAGACAGTCATGATCACCGGGGATAACCCTCTCACCGCAGCGGCCATCGCGACTGAAGCCCAGGTTGATGACTTCCTTGCCCAGGCAAAGCCCGAGGACAAGCTCAGGCTCATCCGGGAGAACCAGCAGCAAGGCTACATGGTGGCGATGACCGGCGACGGCACCAATGACGCGCCTGCCCTTGCACAGGCAGATGTGGCGGTTGCGATGAATACAGGAACCCAGCCTGCGCGGGAGGCTGCCAACATCATTGACCTGGACAGCAATCCGACCAAGTTGCTGGATATTGTGGAGATCGGCAAGCAGATACTGATGACACGTGGTACCCTCACCACCTTCAGCATCTCAAATGATGTGGCGAAATATTTTGCGATCATCCCTGCTGCGTTTGCCGCTGTCTACCCGCAGCTCGGTATCCTCAATGTTATGCATCTGGCCAACCCCTTCAGCGCGATCCTTTCTGCCGTCATCTTCAATGCGATTATTATTCCGCTGCTCATCCCCCTCGCATTGAAGGGGACCCCTTACCGGCCGATGCCTGCGGAAAGGCTGCTGGTCTATAACCTTTTGATTTACGGGGTGGGAGGGCTTTTGGCCCCCTTTGCAGGGATCAAGCTTATCGACGTATTGATAAATGTTCTGATTTGAAAGGAGTGACATCATGAAAGAGTTAAAGAACGGGATATTACTTTTTGTCGCATTATCGTTGTTGACCGGGGTCCTGTATCCTGCAGCGGTGACCGTACTGGCACAGCTCATGTTTCCGCAGCAGGCAAATGGGAGTATCATGTATACAGCCGATGGTATGCCAATCGGATCGTCCTTGATCGGCCAGCCCTTTTCTGATCCGAAATATTTCTGGCCGAGGCCATCAGCAACGACGGATTTCCCTTATAATGCCCTGGCATCGGGTGGGTCTAATTTAGGGCCCACAAATAAGGACCTGATCAGTCAGGTTGCTGATCGGGTAAAATCTTTCCGGGAATCGGGTATTCAAGGGCAGCTTCCAGCCGACCTGGTGACGGCGTCCGGGAGTGGACTTGACCCGGATATCAGCCCTGAAGCGGCGCTCATACAGATCCCTCGTATCGCAAAAGAGCGGAATGTGAGTGAAGAAAAATTGCGCGCCATGGTGCTGGCGCATCTTGAGGACCGCCAGTTTGGCTTCCTCGGGACACCAAGGGTAAATGTTCTCAAATTGAATCTTGCCCTGAACAAGGAATAGGAAATGGCTGAAGACGAAGAATATAAAAGACCATCTCCTGAAGCGCTTCTCGAAATGGCCCAAAAAGAGGAAGCTCAGGAAAAACGGGGCAAGCTCACCATTTACTTCGGGGCTGCTCCTGGGGTAGGAAAGACCTATGCAATGCTTCTCGATGCACGCCAGCGAAAAGAGGAGGGCGTTGATGTGGTGGTCGGTTATGTAGAGACCCACGGAAGGTCTGAGACCGACGCATTGCTGGAAGGCCTCGAAATCCTCCCGCCTCTCGTCATAAACTACATGGGAGTCCAGCTCAGGGAAGTTGACCTGGCGAAAGTCTTTGTGAGAAAACCGAAGCTCGTCCTGGTGGACGAGCTCGCCCATACCGATGCCCCGAATCTTCGTAATGCCAAGAGATATCAGGACATAGAAGAAATACTGAATGCGGGTGTCGATGTCTATACCACTATGAACGTGCAGCACGTGGAGAGCCTTAACGATATCGTCCATCAGATCACGAATATCCGTGTGCGCGAGACAGTGCCTGATACCGTGATTGAGGCAGCAGACGAGATCAAGCTGGTCGATCTGCCTCCTGAGGAACTGCTTAAGAGGCTCCACGAGGGAAAGGTCTATGTAAAAGACATGGCAGGCAGCGCGGTGCAAAAGTTTTTCCGTCCGGGCAACCTGCTGGCGCTCCGGCAGCTGGCGCTCCGGGCAGTGGCAGGCAGCGTGGATGAGAAGATGCGTACATATATGCGTGCTCATGCCATAGCGGGACCATGGTCTGCAACGGACCGTGTCCTTGCCGGGGTATTTGCCAGTCCTTATGCAGAGAAACTGATACGCGCAGCATTCAGGCTCGCAAACTATCTGGATGCGGAATGGATCGCGTTCTATGTGGAGACCGAAAGGCACAAGACACTTTCAGAGAAGGAAAAGGAGTGGCTGAATAAGGCGATGGACCTGGCAAAACTGTTGGGAGCACGCCTGGTCTGGATCAAGGGAACTGATGTGATGGAGGAAATGGCGGACTATGCGCGGAACAACAATGTGACCAAGATCGTCATCGGGAAACCCCGTTTTGGGCTGTTTCAGTCTGTTCCCAAGAAACTTCTGACCAGAACACCCAACATCGACATTTACCTGTTAGATGCCAGGGTCGGTCCCAGGCACATGCCCAAAAAGCGTATGATTTTTACCAGGCCCATGAATTATGCGCTCGGAATTTTTGCCGTTGGCATTGTGTCGCTGATTGGTTTTCTCTTGCGCAATGTTCTCAATGAGGTCAATTTGCTCTTCCTGCTTTTGTTGCCCGTCATTTTGAGTGCGCTCTATCTGGGAAAGGGACCGTCCATCGTGGCTGCGATTACGAGCATTCTGATCTTTGACTACCTCTTTGTCTCTCCCCACTTCAGCTTTGCGGTGGGCGATGTGCAATATTTCTTTTCGTTCGTCGTGTACATCATTGTGGTGGTAGTAATCAGCAACCTTGCATCCAAGTTACGCGGAAAAGTGGAGATGCTCAAGCAAAGCGAGTTGAAGAACATAGGGCTTTACGGTCTAAGCAAGGATCTGGTAACCGCCCACACAATAGATCAGGTGCTCTCACTCATGGTGCGCCATACCCTCGAGATCTTCCCCTGCGAAATGGCAATCTTTCTGCCTGAAGAGGGAAACCTTACTGTCAAGGCAAAAACACCGGACTTCGAGGTGACCCCTAAACTGCTCGGCGTGGCATCATGGGTCATGATCAACAAACAGCCAGCAGGTCGCGGCACCAGTACATTGCCTCAGGCCACTGCATACTACCTGCCCATAATGTCAGGCGAGGAAGCCATAGGGGTCGCAGGGTTCGATTTCAGGGGGAGTGAAGGAATGATGACGAGCGAGAAAAGGGTGGTTCTTAAAACCATTACGCGTCTCGGCGCAATGGCAATAGAACGGATCAGGATCCAATAATACATGGTCACCGCCAACAACGTAGTATCTGAATCTGGCAACGACAACACGCCATTCTACAAATGGGCGAACTTTCTTGCCCTGATTACTATCTTTTACAATCTTGTGGAAGGGTTGGTTTCTGTCTTCTTCGGATTGGAAGATGAAACCCTTGCGCTTTTCGGATTCGGTGTGGATTCTTTTGTGGAGGTGATCTCTGGTGTGGGGATATGGCATATGATCAGAAGGATGAGACGGAACGGAAATGAAAATGCTGACAGGTTTGAACGCACTGCACTTAAAATAACAGGCACCTCTTTCTATATTCTTACCTTCGGCCTGCTCATAATCGCTGCGGTAAGTATCTCCGAGGGGTATAAGCCTGAGACCACATTTTGGGGCATTATTGTGTCGGTCATCTCCATTCTTACCATGTGGCTCCTCATGCATTACAAAATAAAAATCGGCAGCAAATTTAATTCACAGGCTTTGTTAGCAGACGCTGCCTGCACAAAAACGTGCATCTGTCTCTCGGTAATCCTCCTTATTGCAAGCGTGGGCTATGAGGTGACCGGCATAGGCATGCTGGACTCCTTAGGTGCCTTAGGAATAGCCATCCTCTCTTTCAAAGAAGGGAGAGAGGCATTTGAGAAGTCAAGAGGGAACTTGGCATGCAGTTGTCAGGGGCAATGTCATTAGATGTGCGGGAGTGGCAGGATTCTCAGCCGCCTTTTACGGCTCTGTAAAGAGTTGCCACGCCCATGGACATTGATTGGAACGTGACGTCAGTGAAGCCGCAGCCTCTCATAAGCTGTGTGAATTCCTCCGGAGGATAGAACACATCTATGGATCTGGGCAGATAGGTATAGGGCACTTCACTTCTCGTGATAATAGCTGCCACTGCAGGCATGAACTTGAAGGTGTACCATTTGTAAAGGGGCAGGAACCATCGTTTCGTTGGCTTGGTGAGCTCGAGGCAGAGGAACCGCCCTCCTGGCTTAAGGACACTGAGGATCTTCTTCAGGGCAACTTCGGTATCGGGAACGTTTCTCATGCCAAAGGCAACTGTGATGGCATCGAAGGTATTTTCGGGAAAGCTCATTTCCCGCACATCCGAAACCACAAAGGTCATGTTCGCGGGAATGGGGTTTAACTTCCTTTTCGCGACCTCAAGCATCTCCTCGCAGAAATCAAGGCAGGTAAGAGACCCTTCACTGCCTATCCTCCTGATAATCAATTTGGCCACCTCTCCTGTACCCGTACAGAGATCCAGGATATGTTCTCCCCTTTCAATATCAGAAACGAGCCTCCTTCTCCAGAGGTGGCAGAGCCCCATGCTGAATGCGGTATCGAGGGGATCAATATAAGGTGCGACTATTGAGAAGATATCCCGTACAGAGGTCTCTTTTTTTTCCTGTGGCATATCAGACTGAGACCCTTTCTATTCTGATCCTGCGCGAGCCCTTTGCTTTCCTGAGGAGTTTGGCATCACCGGTAATTTTTCCCACGAGATTCACTTCGCTGGCAGGGACCGGCTCAGACCCTCTGCTCATCGGCGTGGGGCCAAAAAAGATTGCAAGCGCCTTTCCCGGAGGCCAGTATCCCACATCCCCGACTTTCACCTTCCTGGTTGCGGTCTCGTCCAGGGGCATCTCAACGGGTATCCCGAAATAAAACTCATCTCCCCATTCATCAGGCCTCGTTTCTATGGGGAGAGCCTCCGTAATTGCCTTTGCACATTGAGTGTCGAAGAGTTCTCCGTCCAACGCAATATCCGCTATGACGATTTTTATCGGTATCGGCATTATTTCTCCCTTCCTGTGGTAACTTCGGTTATCCCTTCTTGTATGACCCTTAAGAGCTGTTCAAGATTCTCGGTGCTGATGGAAAGGGGCGGCATAATCACTACCACATTTCCCAGTGGCCTCAGAAAGACCCCCTTTGCACGCGCATAGTGGCAGACCCTCCACCCCATCTTTTCTTCCCATGCATACGGTTCTTTTGTAGATTTGTCTTTCACAAGTTCCACACCAGCCATTAATCCTTTGTTCCGCACATCACCCACATGATCGAGTTTTGCAAGGTCGTGCAAGAAATTTTCGAGAATCCCTATCTTAAATCCGAGGCCTTCAATGGTATTTTCCCTCTCAAAGATGTCAAGGCAGGCAAGTGCAGCAGCACATCCCAGGGGATTGCCTGTATACGAATGGCCGTGGAAGAATGTCTTAAGGTCCCTAAATTCACCAAGGAATGCACTGTAGATTCCCTTATTCGCAATAGTTGCTGCCAGGGGGAGATAGCCGCCAGTGATGCCCTTTGAGAGGCACATGATATCAGGCACCACATCCTCATGCTCGCACGCAAACACCCTGCCTGTCCTCCCGAAGCCTGTTGCCACCTCGTCCGCGATCATCAGGACTCTGTATTTCGTGCAGAGTTTCCTCACCCCTTTGAGATACCCGGGAGGCGCTACAATCATTCCCCCTGCTGCCTGAACCAGGGGCTCAATAATCACCGCCGCGATCTCTGATGAGTGATCCCTCAGGATCTCCTCCATCTTGCGTAAGCAGGCAAATCCGCAGTCAGGGTGCGTAGCATCCAGTTCACATCGGTAGCAGTAGGGTGAAGGTGCCTTGTAAGCCTTAAAGAGGAGGGGACCAAACGTGCTGTGGAATATGTCAATGCCTCCCACGCTCACTGCGCCAAGGGTATCCCCGTGATACCCGTTCTTCAAAGACAAAAAAGAGCGCTTGCCCTCCACTCCCTTGTGAATCCAGTATTGGAATGCCATTTTGAGGGCCACCTCCACTGCAGTGGAGCCATTGTCGGAATAAAAGACCTTGCTTAGAGATAAAGGATTCGAGGGCTCGATGGTTCGGGGATTCGAGGGTTTTATTTCACTTGACCCCTTGACCCCTTGACCCCCTGATCCCTTTTGATTTACTAACTTCACAAGCCTTTCCGCAAGTTGTATGGCAGGGACATTGCTCAGCCCGAGCATGGTGGTGTGGCTGATGCGGTCGAGCTGTGCCTTTATGGCGTCATCGATCTCTTTTTTCCTGTGACCATGGATATTGACCCAGAGCGACGACACTCCGTCCAGATACCAGTTCCCATAGATATCCTTGAGAAAGCAGTCCCTCCCTTCGGTGATGATGACAGGTTTCTCGTCGAGCCACTCCTTCATCTGGGTAAAGGGATGCCAGATGTAGTTCTTGTCTGTTTCTTCCAGATGTCTGTTTTCTTCGATGGTTCCCATATGCAAACAATGGCAAAGTCGTGAAATGGTTTATCATATCACAAAAGCTGTGCGCCATGGCCTTCATTTGTATTCA
>DATKOU010000039.1:0-8331 GCA_035524455.1 Thermodesulfovibrionales bacterium
AATTCAGCTCTATATGCAGCGCTACTGATAGTTCTGCGGATCTGCGCCTCAGCGCAGTGTGAGGAATTTACCATCCCATGGCATAGCCGGTTTCCATGCGCGGTGACGCTGCTGCTGAAATCACTCCTGTCCAGGGATCAAAACGAATCCCCAGCACGCGGCCGTTGCTCCACGGGCCTGAGACCTGTATGTTATGACCTTTTTCGCGAAGGACTGAAAGCGTCGATTCGCTGATACGGCTTTCTATCACGAGACCACCGGGTTGCGCCCCGTGAGGATCGAATGAACTGGGGAAATGGGTGGAGTGGAAGTTCGGACAGTCCACCGCTTCCTGTAAATTCATATTAAAATCGACGCAGTTCAAAAAGAACTGGAGCGTCCATTGGTCCTGCTGATCACCACCCGGCGTACCAAAGACCATGGACGGTCTGCCGCTCTTGAGCACCAGCGAAGGAGTGAGCGTGGTGCGTGGACGCTTATGGGGCTGGAGGGAATTGGGGTGCCCAGGGTCAAGGAAGAATACCTGAAGTCGTGTTCCCAACGGGAAGCCCAACCCCTTGATGACAGGAGAGCTTGCAAACCATCCCCCGCTTGGGGTGGCAGCGAGCATGTTTCCCCATTGATCAATAACGTCAAGGTGTGTGGTGTCACCTGTGTACACCTTCGGATTCCCTTTCTTTGCCCGCGGCTTTCCTGCGGCTGCATTGCCGGGACGGAGTTTCAGGGAAGCCTGTTCGGGATCGATCAGTCTGCGGCGTCTTGCCGCGTACTCTTTGGAGAGGAGAACATTCAGGGGCACCTTCACGAAGTCTGGATCACCATAGTAGCGCTCACGGTCCGCATAGGCAAGCTTTGCTGCCTCGACGAGAATATGAATGTACTCGGCAGAATTATGACCAAGGGCAAGAAGGTCATATCCTTCCAGCAGATTCAGCTGCTGCAGGAAGACGGGGCCCTGGGTCCATGGTCCACACTTGTAGACATCATAACCGCGGTAACTGGTAGTCACAGGCTCTTCCATGCGGGTCGAGTATTCCTCAAGGTCTTTCTTCGCCAGGAGACCGTTATGGCGGGCGCCCGAAGCATCAGGGTGAGAACCCTGGGCAAATTTTATGATCTGCTGTGCCAGTTTTCCGCGATAAAACAGATCTCTCGCTGCCTGAAGCGCCTCTCTCCTTCCGCGACGTATCTCACGATGTTCTGCGCTCACGAGTTTCTTGAACGTTTCTGCCAGATCAGGTTGCGCGAAGAGGTCCCCCACTGATGGGACCCTTCCGTTGGGAAGATACGCCTCAGCGGAGGTTGGCCAGTCGCTCAGAAACCTTTCGGCGTTCCTGTGGAGAGCAGACTGGAGTACTCCGTACATGGGAAATCCCCGTTCTGCAAGTTCAATGGCAGGCTCCAATACCTTTCCAAGGGACATGCTACCGAAGTTCGCCAGGGCCGTGATCCATGTTGACACCGAATCCGGCACCGTGGCAGCGAGCAGGCCGTCGCCGGGAATGTTTTTCATCCCTCTTTTCTTGAACCATTCTATGGTCGCTGCCTTTGGGGCGGGTCCCTGTCCGCTCAGGCTTACTACACGGTGCATATCGGCAAGGTAAAGGAGGATCGGCACTTCACCTCCGATACCGTAAAGATAAGGTTCAAGCACGGAGAGGGCAAATCCCGTTGCAACGCCTGCGTCCACTGCATTGCCTCCCTCCTCCAGTATATGAAGACCGGCTCGGGTGGCGAGGTAATGACCACTGGTGACCATACCGTGGGTGCCCATGACCACAGGCCGGGTCGTAAAATCAACAGGCCGGGGACCTGTGAGTGCGCTGAGAATATCTCTTGGCTTCTCATCTGCCATATATCACACCCCTGCGTACATTAATCAGCTGTCAAAGAGATTAATGCTTCCTTTTCAATATTGTTCTTGAGAGCTTTTTGAACCAAAAACCTGATATCTGAACAACATCTTTTGCCGCTCCGGTGAGACAGACCTTGTTTTTCATTATGCGGTGAATCCTTATGGCTTGTGACAAAAAAAATTATAATAATAATCCTGATAGTCCGTCAAGCTCTCCCCCGCTTACAAGTCCGGAACTCCTCAGTCCGGCAGGCATTTCTTATCTCCTTCCTCTCTTTCTTTCCCTGACCCTTACCCTGGTATTTTTCTTGACTTTGGCTGCCAACCGCTGCCGCCCGTATTTATCGTCCAGCCTCACGATATCATTCTCTTCGACGTACTCGCCATTCTGGACCTCGATGATCTCGAGAGGGACCTTCCCGGGATTTTCGAGCCTGTGGAGGGTCGATTTTGGTATGTAGATGCTCTCGTTTTCATGAATGAATTTTATCTCTTCACCAATGGTCACCCGGGCGGTCCCCTTGATCACGACCCAATGTTCGCTCCTGTGGTGGTGCATCTGGAGGCTCAACGTTTCCCCTTTGTTGACCACAATCCTCTTGATCTTGTAACGCTCGCCGTCTTCCAGGACCGTGTAACTTCCCCAAGGTCTGTATGTGGTGGTGTGTTCCGATGCCTCACGCCGGTTCTCTGCATTCAGCATCTCGACGATGTCTTTGACCTTCTGGGCATCACCGCGGCGTGCCACGAGAATGGCATCATCAGTCTCGACCACGAGGATGTTGTCCAACCCAACCGTGGCTATCAGTCTCCTGTCGCTTATGACAAGGGAGTCCCTTGTATCATGGGCAAGGACATCCCCTATCTTCACATTGCCCTCCTTGTCCTTCGGGAAGACAGAGAATATGGAGTCCCAGGAGCCGACATCGTTCCAGTAGATGTCCATGGGCATGGTGACGACTCTGTCGGACTTTTCCATCACCGCATAATCAATGGAGATGTCAGGCATTTGATCGAAGGAGGCCAGCATTTCCTGATATCCCGATGTATAGAGTTCAAAGATCCCGGGTGCGTGCTTTTTCAGTTCCTCTTCGACAGTGTCGATCCTGAAGGCGAACATGCCGGAATTCCAGAAGTATCCGTTCTGTTTCAGGTATTTTTCTGCTGTCTTGCGGTCAGGTTTTTCGGTAAAGCTTTCAACCTCGAAATACCTTTTTCCTCTGAGTATAGGGCTCTTTGCTCTTATATACCCATACCCTGTTTCCGGATAAAGGGGTTTGATACCGAAGGTGACGATGAAGCCCCTGGCTGCTATCCGTTCTGCAGCCCTCAGGTACTGGACGAACTTCGGGTCCGGATCGATGATATGGTCAGAGGGTGAGATGAAGACAACTTCATTACCGCTGCAGCCGAGCTTGTCAGTGCAGTATCTCAGGGCCAGGGCAATGGCAGGCGCGGTGTTTCTCTTGGCAGGCTCAAGAATCATATTGGAGATGAGCGGCTCATAACCAGCCCCGGGCATGGAGTTCAGGTCAGAGATCACATGGAATTTATAGTCACCGTTTGTCATGATCACGATGTCATCGTGGGTGACGGCCTTCAGGAGCCGTAAGACCGTCTGCTGGATAAGGGACCCCTTGTCAAAGGCGCATTCCCCTTCATCGCTGCACGCATTGATCTTGAGAAACTGCTTGGGATAGTTCTTCCTCGAAAGCGGCCAGAGCCGGGTTCCGCTTCCCCCTGCCAGAATAATTGCCTTCATTGAATCCCTCCTAAAGAGCCAAGCTTGAGATATAAACAGGTTGAGGAAATACGTTTACTCACCTTAACCTATATCTTCACCTGTCTTATTTCCTGCTCCATGAACTTCCGATAGTTCAGGAGGCTTTCCTCGTCTTCTGCCTCGAATCTCATGACCATGACCGGCTGGGTGTTGCTCATCCTCACCAATCCCCATCCCTTGTCAAAAACGACCCTCACCCCGTCTATGGTATTCACATCTTTAATGGGATAGGGACTGCCGCCCTCTTCCCTGTAATGGAGAAACCGCTTTACGACCCCTTCCACAACCCTTTTCTTCAGATCCTCGGGGCAATCCATGCGTATTTCCGGGGTAAAACACATGCCGGGGACATCGGAGAGGATCTCCTTGATGCCCCTTCCGCCCTTCTTTATGATCTCCACCAGCCTGAAGGTTGTATAGATAGCGTCGTCGTATCCGAAGTACCTGTCTGCGATGAAAATATGGCCGCTGAACTCCCCGGCGAGGAGCGCCCCTTCGTCCCTCATTTTCTGCTTCACCAGGGAATGTCCTGTTTTCCACATGATGGGCACGCCGCCACGCATTTTGATATCATCGAACATTGTTTGCGAGCATTTCACATCGCCGATGATCTTTGCCCAGGGATTCCGGGTGAGCAGGTCTCTGGCGAGAACTATCATCAGCTGGTCTCCCCATATGACATTCCCCGCACTATCAATAACGCCAATCCTGTCCGCATCTCCGTCATAGCCCACTCCGAGGTCTGCCCCTGATTCCCTCGTGGTCGTGATGAGGTCCTGTATGTACTCAAGCACCGTGGGATCGGGATGATGGTTGGGAAATCTGCCGTCCGGTTCGCAGTAAAGGGATATGACGTCACATCCCATCCTGCTCAGGATATCGGGCGCTATAAGGCCGGCAGTGCCGTTACCCGCATCCACCACGACCTTTATTCTTCTGAACCCGGGGTCGCTGAGATAGGAGAACTCTTTCAGCATGTATTCCCGGTATGCAGGAAGTATCTCATACACGCTCAACTGACCTGTTATTCGTTTGCCTTTGTCTATGTCTTTGTTTTTTATTATTTGTCTGATTTCCTGGATAGCCCTGCCGTGAATGGTCCCTTTACCGGCGCTCAGCTTGAAGCCGTTGTATTCAGGCGGGTTGTGGCTTCCGGTGACCATGATGCCTCCGTCCAGGTCAAGGTGAAAAAGGGAAAAATACTGAAGCGGGGTGGGACAGACACCGATGTCGATCACATCAAGCCCCGCGGATAACATGCCATCCCTGATTCCTGCCGCGAGTTCGTCAGAACTGAGTCTTATATCGCGGCCAACGCTCACCTTGCGTGCCTCGGGGTTGATGCCCTTCAGGTAGGCAGAAAAAGCCCGGCCCAAAAGAAATGCGACCTCCTTGTCGAGGTCTTCTCCCACCATCCCCCTGATGTCATATTGTCTGAATATCTCGTCCCTGATCTCCACCCTAATCACACACCTGACCGTATACTTAACCTGAGGGTTTGTATGCTCGCAGGATTTTGCACTTATCCAGCTTGCCCCTTAAGGTGTCTTGCATACCACTCATATGTTCTGGCTATGCCTTCTCTTAGACCTGTTTTTGCCTTCCAGCCCAGGGAGTGCAACCTTGATACATCCAGCAGCTTTCTGGGCGTTCCATCAGGCTTGGAGGTGTCATAGATGATGCCGCCTTCATACCCTACGATTTGCCCGATGAGGGCTGCGAGTTCGGCGATGGAAATGTCCTCGCCGACTCCTATGTTCACAATCTCTGAGCTGTCGTATCTCTTCATCAGGAAAACGCAGGCGTCCGCAAGGTCTTCGATGTAGAGGAATTCCCTCTTGGGTGTCCCTGTCCCCCAGAGAACGACAGGCCCAGGGTGCGCAGCAACCTTCGCTTCATGGAATTTTCTGATGAGGGCAGGGAGTACATGGGAGGTCTCAAGATCAAAGTTGTCAAAAGGACCGTAAAGATTCGTGGGCATCACCGAGATGAAGTTTGTAGCATACTGCCTGTTGAAAGACTGGCACATCTTTATTCCTGCGATCTTTGCAATGGCATAGGGTTCATTGGTCGGCTCCAGCACTCCTGTGAGAAGGTACTCTTCCCTCATGGGCTGGGGGGCTTGCTTGGGATATATGCAGGAACTTCCGAGAAAGAGGAGCTTTCTGACATTGGTCTGATAGGAAGCATGAATGATGTTGGTCTGTATCATGATATTGTCATAGATAAAGTCGGCAGGATAGGTGTTATTGACAAGTATACCGCCCACCTTTGCCGCTGCAAGGAAGACATATTCCGGTTTTTCTTTTTGGAAGAAGGCCTCCACTTCAGCCTGTCTTGTGAGGTCAAGCTCTATGCTCGTCTTCACTACAAGGTTTGTGTACCCCTCAGATTCGAGCTTTTTGAGAATAGCTGAACCCACGAGTCCGCGATGTCCGGCGATGTAAATGAGGGAAGATTTATTCATGATATCTGAAGGTCCTGAACCCCTCTCTTGTGCAGAGCTGGTCCTTTTCCGCCTCTTTTAGGTCCTCCCTCACCATCTCAGAGACCAGCTCTTTGAAGGTGACTTTAGGCACCCATCCTAGTCTTTTCTTTGACTTTGTAGGGTCTCCAAGGAGGGTGTCAACCTCAGCAGGCCGGAAATAGCGGCGGTCCACTTCCACGAGGACGTTGCCGGTATCTTTGTCATATCCCTTCTCATCGCTCCCTTTGCCTTTCCATTTAATGCTGATACCAACCTCATGAAATGCCGCCGCCACAAACTCCCTCACAGAGTGTTGCTCACCGGTGGCAATGACATAGTCTTCTGGCTTGTCCTGCTGGAGTATCAACCACTGGGCCTCAACGAAATCCCTTGCATGTCCCCAGTCACGCCGCGCGTTAAAATTGCCCAGAAAGAGCTTCTTCTGCAGCCCCAGCTTTATCCGCGCCACTGCTCGGGTAATCTTCCGCGTAACAAAAGTCTCGCCGCGTATGGGGGATTCATGGTTGAAAAGAATTCCGTTACACGCGAAGAAGTCATAGGCCTCGCGGTAGTTCACCGTGATCCAATATGCATAGAGTTTTGCAACGCCGTAGGGACTCCTCGGATAAAAAGGTGTCGTCTCTTTCTGCGGGGTCTCCTGTACTTTACCGTAAAGCTCGGACGTTGAGGCCTGGTAAAAGCGGGTCTTCTTTCCCATCCCCAAAATCCTCATTGCCTCGAGCAGCCTCAGGGTCCCCAGGGCGTCGGCGTTGGCGGTGTATTCTGGTGTCTCGAAGGAGACCATGACATGGCTCTGGGCAGCGAGGTTATAGATCTCATCCGGCTGCACCTCCTGGACGATGCGGATGAGATTCGTGGCATCAGTAAGATCACCGTAATGGAGCTTGAACTTCACCCCCTTCTCATGGGGATCTTTGTAGAGATGGTCGATCCTGTCGGTATTGAAGAGTGAGGCCCTCCTTTTTATACCGTGGACCGTATATCCTTTGTCGAGAAGAAACTCGGCAAGATATGCGCCGTCCTGTCCTGTTACGCCTGTGATCAATGCGGTTTTCATTTGTTTCCTCATTTCTTAAGTTATAAGACTTAGCTTTATACGGTTTTTCAATTCTATCATAAACCTTTGTGTTACGGCTCACACTTTACGATTCACGCTTGACGAGTTCCCCGTATGCCGATTCAATCTTGCTGATAATGCTATCGAGGGAAACATTTGTCTTCACAAAGTACTGCCCGCTTTTCCTGATTTCCGCTGGCTGTGCAGGGTCTTTCAGCAGCCTCACCACAGATGCCTTTTTACAGCATTCATCAATGTCCTCCACAAAACAGGTGACAATAACATGAGGGTTCTCTTTCTGGAGAGAGGTGAGATCTTCAGGGGGGCCGTAGCCCGCGATGATAAACGTCGCACCAGGGACGCTCTTGCGCATTAGCGGGAAGACCTCCAGATAGAAGAAGAGGGCTTACCCTTGTCGATCAAATAAGATTTCTCTCGCAGAGAAAGCCTATGACCTGATTGACCGATTCCTCTATGGTCAGATGCTCTGTGTCGACAATCAGCTCGGGGACAAGGGGCTCCTCATAAGGCGAAGAAATGCCGGTGTAGTTCTTTATGATGCCGGCACGGGCTTTCTTGTAAAGCCCCTTGGGGTCCCTCCTCTCGCACTCTTCAATGGAACACTTCACAAAGACCTCATAGAAATGGTCACCCTCGAAAAGCTTTCTCACAGTATCCCTGTCTTCTCTGTAGGGAGATATGAAGGCAGTAAAGACGACTATGCCTGCGTCCGCCATCAGCTTTGCTACTTCGCCGATCCTGCGGATGTTCTCCTTCCTGTCCTCAGGGCTGAAGCCGAGATTGGAGTTCAGTCCGTGCCTTACATTGTCGCCGTCCAAGACATACGTCCTGATACCCCGGTCATGAAGCTCCTTTTCGACCGCATGGGCAATGGTGGATTTCCCGGAGGCAGAGAGGCCGGTGAACCATACAAGACCGCTCTTGTGGTTGTTGAGGCTGTTTCTGTCTGCCCGTTTTACAAGGCACTCATGCCATACTACATGTCGTTCGCTCATTGATCTCTCCTTCATCAGAAATACTAAATAGTAAACAGTGAAATGTCAAAGACAAGCTAATACGTTGTTCTTCCATGTGGACAGCCCTAGGTGCCTCTCACCAGATTACAGGCAACGAATTCAGGAGTGGTT